>CAZACZ010000006.1:0-64638 GCA_964483695.1 uncultured bacterium
CCTGCGACCTTCGGGTTATGAGCCCGACGAGCTACCAGACTGCTCCACCCCGCGTCGTAGTACGATTCGTGTCGTACGCATCGTCGCAGACGCAAAAGCAAGTATAGGGCCGGCCCGTGGGCGGTGTCAAGCCGAGGCGCACGCCGGACCTTCGTGGCATGGCGGTCACCCCACGTCGGTCGCCAGGATCAGCGGTGTGGGCCGGGCGGCCTCGGCCACCTCGACCGCCCCTTCCAGCAAGGCGGACGCGACGTCGAGACCCTTGCCGCCGCGGTGCAGCACGCTGGCCAGAACGTCGTGGCGCTGCACGCGTTGCCCGACCTTGGCGTGCACCAGCACGCCGACGCCTTGGTCGATGGCGTCCCCCTTGCGGCTGCGTCCCCCTCCGAGCGCGCCCACTGCCCGGCCGACGGCGAGCGCGTCGACACGCGCCACCACGCCGTCGCGCGCCGCGCGCAGTTCCCAGGTGTCGGGCGCGCGCGGCAGGCGGCCGATGGCGCGCGGATCGCCGCCTTGCGCGACGATCCAGCGCTCGAATCGTTCGAACGCGCGGCCGCTGGCAACGGCGTCCTGCAGGGCCGCGCGATCGTTCGGCAGGCCGGACGCACCGAGTACGCGCTCGGCCAGCGCGAAGCAGAGCTCGAGCAGGTCGGTCGGCCCCTCGCCACGCAGGCAGGCGGCGGCTTCTTCGACCTCGATGGCGTTGCCCACGGCGTGCCCGAGCGGTTCGGCCATGTTGGTGAGTACCGCGCGTACCTCGCGGCCGGCGTGCGCGCCGATCGCCACCATCGCGCGGGCGAGTGCGCGCGCCTCCTCGAGCGTCTTCATGAACGCTCCGCTGCCGACCTTCACGTCGAGCACGATGGCGTGCGCGCCGCCCGCGAGCTTCTTGCTCATGATGCTGCTGGCGATGAGCGGCAACGAGGACACCGTCGCGGTGGCGTCGCGCAACGCGTACATCAGGCCGTCGGCGGGCGCTAGGTCCTTCGACTGGCCCGTCACCACCACGCCGACCTCGCGCGCCTGGCGCAGGAACGCCTCCTCGTCGAGGCTGGTGCGGAACCCCGGGATGCTCTCGAGCTTGTCGACGGTGCCGCCGGTGTGGCCGAGGCCGCGACCGCTCATCTTCGCGACCGTGCCGCCCATGGCGGCGAGCAGCGGCGCGAGCACCAAGGTGGTCTTGTCACCCACGCCGCCGGTCGAGTGCTTGTCGACCGTGTGCGGCAGCGACGAGAGGTCGAGGACGTCGCCCGAGCGGGCCATGGCGCTCGTCAGCCACGCGGTCTCGCGTTCGCTCATCCCCTGGATGCACACCGCCATCAGCCAGGCGGCCATCTGGTAGTCGGGGACGTCGCCGCGGACGTAGCCGCGCACCAGCGCCTCGATCTCGTGCTGGGCGTGCTCGCGCCCTTCGCGCTTGGCAAGGATGACGTCTACGGCGCGAAACGGCTGGTTCATGCGCCCATGCTAGTACGGCCGGGGACGCGGTCGCGTACCCCGTGCCGCGAGGCAGGTGCGCGCCTCGGCGGCCTCGTCCCACGGCAGCACGGTCCCGTCGCGCTCCAGGGTCCGCTCGTGGCCCTTGCCGGCCAGCACCACCACGTCGCCCGGGCGCGCGATGTCGATGGCGTGCGCGATCGCGTCGCGTCGATCGGGCACCAGCACGAACCGCTCGCCCTCGAGCGCCCCCTCGCCTCGCGCCCCCTCGGCCATGCGCGCCAGGATGGCGTCGGTGCGCTCCGAGCGGCTGTCCTCCTCGGTGAACACGGCGACGTCGGCGTGGCGCACGGCCGCGGCTCCGAGCGGGGCGCGCTTGCCCGGGTCGCGTTCGCCGGCGGCGCCGACCACCACGATCACGCGGCCGGCGCCGCGTGGCCCCGCGTCGGGCGGCCGCACCGCCGCGAGGGCCTTGGCCCGCGCCGGGGCGGTATGGGCGAAGTCGACGATCACCACGAACGGCGCCGCCTGGATCACCTGCATCCGCCCCGGCACGCCGGGGAACGAGGCAAGGCGCGCCACGGCTCGGTCCAGCGCGATCCCTTCCGCTCGCGCCACCGCGACCGCGGCGGCGGCGTTCCAGGCGTTGTAGTCGCCGACCATCGGGAGTTGGGCGCGGTACGTCGCGCCGTCCACCACCAGATCGAACGCCAGCGCGCCGGGCCGCGCCTCGATGGCGGCGAGGCGCACCTCCGCGCGCTCGTGCGCGCCGTAGCCGATCACCCTCGCGGCGGCCGCTGCGAAGTAGGCGAAGTCGGGTTCGTCGCGGTTCAGCACGGCCAGAGGAGCGCGCCGGACGAGCGTCGCCTTGGCGTCGCGATACGCCGCCAACGAACCGTGGTGATCGAGGTGCTCGGGGGAGAGGTTGGTCCAGACCGCCACGGCGTAGCGCACCGCGTCGAGGCGGTGCAACGCGAAGCCGTGCGAACTCGACTCCAGCACCGCGTGGCTGGCGCCGCCGTCGCGGAAGCGCGCCAGGAACGACTGGACCTCGGGCGCCTCCGGGGTGGTGAAGTGGCCCTCGAGCTCGAACGGCTCGTCGTTCAGCCGGATCCCCGCGGTACTGATCAGGCCCGTCCGGTTGCGCTCCGCGAGCAGCCAATGGACCAGGTAGCTGGTGGTGGTCTTGCCGTCGGTGCCGGTCACGCCGATGACCCGCAGTGCCTCGCTGGGGTGGCCGCTGACGGCGGCCGCAAGGTGCGGGAGAGCGCGGCGAGCGTCGGGGACGCGCAGGTACGGTACGCCGAGGTCGCGCAAGGCGGGCTGGTCGGCGCTGGCCTGCTCCGCGTCCCGCTCGCCGATCACCGCCACCGCGCCGCGCCGGACCGCTTCGTGCGCGAACCGGTGGGCGTCGAAGCGAGCACCGACCCGCGCCACGAACAGCGCGCCAGGCCGGACGCGGAGGTGATCCTGCGCGACGCTGGTCACGTCCGGGTCGGTACCCGGCGCCGCTGGCTCGCCCAGTACCTCCGGCGCCCGACGGCGCACGTCCGCCAGCACCTCGGACAAGCGCATGGCGGTGGGCTACCCCACCACCGGCCGCGTCAGGCCGTGGCGCTCGAGCAGATCGAGTACGCGTCGCAGGTCGGGCTCGTGGTTGACGAAGTCGAGGTCGTCCGCCGGCACCACCACCACCGGGGAGAGGTCGTAGTCGTCGATCCAGCGCTCGTAGAGGTCACCGAGGCGCTGCAAGTACCCGTCCTCGATGGTCGCTTCGTAGGCCCGGCCGCGCTGGTGGATGTGCCGCCGCAGCGTGGGCAGCGTCGCCCGTAGGTAGATGAGCAGATCGGGGGGACGCAGCGCAGCGCGGATCGCTTCGTACAGGGTGCGGTAGCTGGCGTGGTCGCGCGCGTCCATCACGCCGTCCTCGTGCAGCAGACGGGCGAAGATGGCGGCGTCCTCGTACACGGTGCGGTCTTGGATCACGCGTCGGCCCGGGTTCACCTCGCGGAGGTGCTGGCGCAGGCGCGTGGCCAGGAAGAAGATCTGCGAGTGGAAGGCGTAGCGCCGCATGTCCCGGTAGAAGTCCTCGAGGTACGGGTTCTCGTCCACCGCCTCGTAGACCGGCGAGAGGTAGTACCGCTGGGACAGGATCCGGGTCAGGCTCGACTTCCCTGCGCCGATGTTGCCGGCCACCGCGACGTACATGCCTCCGTGACCGTCCGGCTCGCCGAGAGCGAGAGGCGCCCTCGATGCTTCGCCCGCGGCCGCCGCGCCGATCGCGTCGGCAGCGCCGTTCGACCGCGGTGCGCTCATGCCGCGTGCGCCTGCGACAAGATCGTGTCCGTCAGCGCGCGCCTGGCCCGATCGTCGGCCACGAAGTCGAGCGTGGCCGCTTCGACCACGTGCACCGGGTAGCGTGCGCGTGCGAAGTACTCGTCGTACGCGGCGCCGATGCGTTCGAGGTAGGCCGCCTCGATCGGCGCCTCGAAGGGGCGTCCGCGTTTGGCGATGCGTTCGAGCAGCAGGTCGGGGTCCGCCCGCAGGTAGACCACCAGGTCGGGATCGGGCAACCGCGAGCGAAGCTGCTCGAACAGGCCGCGGTACAGCGCGAACTCGTCGCCCGAAAGGTTCAGCGAGGCGAACAAGTAGGTCTTGTCGAACAGGTAGTCAGCTACCGTGTGGCGCTGGAACAGGCCGTCCTGGGCGAGGTCGCTGTGCTGCCGGAAGCGCGAGAGGAGGAAGAAGGTCTCGGTCTGGAAGGCGTACCGCTCCGGGTCGCGGTAGAAGTCGGGGAGGAACGGGTTCTCCTCGACCACCTCGAGCAGCAGGCGGGCGCGCAGCTCTTCCGCGAGGTAGCGCGCCAGGCTCGTCTTCCCGACGCCGATCGGTCCTTCAACGACGATGGTGGCCATGGCGTTCGGCGAGCATACCGCGTCGCCGAGGGCCGGGGGCCGCCTGGCCGAGCGCCGGCCCGAGCGCAGCTGCCGGCCGCACCGCCTGGTGCGAAGCCGCTCCCAGAGGGGCATGACGGCTGTGCTACAATCCGCAGTGACTGATGGAAGACAACCCACCTGATCGATTGCGACGCTTGGTGCGCGTCGCCCCCGTACTGCTCCTCGTACCCCTTCTCAGCCTGGTCCTGGCACAGACCGACGCCGGCCTTCGCCCCGCCGTCAGCGTGGGCCAGGTCGCGATGCTGGTGGTGCTGCTGATGCTGTCGGCGTTCATGTCCGGCTCGGAGACGGCGCTCACCGCCATCGGCGAGTGGAAGATCCGCCAGCTGCGCGAGGAAGGCAACGATCCCACCGGTGCCTTCGCGCTGCTGGAACGCAACCCGACGCGCTTCATCACCACCTTGTTGATCGGCAACAACCTGGTCAACATCGCCGCCACCGCGCTGGTGACGCAGATGAGCATCCAGCTCTCGCGCAACCAGGGCTTCTCCGAGTCGTTGGCCGTTGGCTACGCCACCGGCGTGATGACGCTGTTGGTGCTGGTGTTCGGCGAGATCACGCCCAAGTCGGTCGCCGTGCATCACTCGCTTCGGTTCTCCCGCGCCGTCATCCGCCCGGTCTACCTGCTGTCGATCGTGCTCTACCCGGTCGGCCTGGCGTTCACCTGGATCACCGGTCAAGTGCTGCGGTTGTTCCGCCTCGAACCGACCAACGCCGCCTTGATGTCCGAGAACGAGTTGCGCCTGATGCTGCGGAGCGCCGAGGAGTCCGGCGTCATCGAGGCGCAGGAGCAAGCGATGATCCGCGGCGTCATCGACTTGGAGGAGACGGTGGTGCGCGAGGTCATGACCCCGCGCGTCGACGTCATCGCGGTGGCGGAGGACGCGCCGCTGATGGAGCTCCTGCGGTTGGTCACGGAGCACGGGTACAGCCGTCTCCCGGTGTACGCGGAGACCATCGACAACGTCCGCGGCGTGGTCTACGCGCGCGACCTGCTGCCGTACCTCGGCCGCCCGGAGGCGCTCGAGAGCACGCGCGTCGCCGACCTCATGACCTCGGTGCAGTACGTGCCCGAGACGTTGTCGATCCTCAACCTGCTGCGCGACATGCGCATCCGCAAGAACCACATGGCGGTAGTGGTGGACGAGTTCGGCGGCACGTCGGGGGTGGTCACGCTCGAGGACATCATCGAGGAGATCACCGGCGAGATCTACGACGAGACCGACGAGGACGAGGAAGAGGACATCGTCGCCTTGGAGGGCGGCGTGTTCCGGGCGCAGGGCGCTGCCCACCTCGAGTCGGTGGCGGCGATGCTCCACATCACGTTCGACGACGACGGCGACTACGACACGCTGGCGGGGTTCCTCATCGACGAGTTGGGCCACATCCCGGACGCCGGCGAGACGGTGGTGCGCCAAGGCGTCACGTTCACCGTCGAGCAGGCCGACGAGCGCCGCGTGATCACCGTCCTGGCGACGCCCGGACCGAGCGAGACGACGGCCGGCGGCGATGCGGAGCGGGCCGAAGCGTCCTGATCGGCCGAGCCGGCCGTCGGACGCGACGCCGGCAGGCTACCCGCCCAGGTAGGCACGCTCGACGCGCGCACCAACGCCGGTGAGGAGTTCGTACGACACGGTGTCGATGGCGCGCGCCAAGGCCTCGACGTCGGGGCCAGGGGGACCCCAGACCGTGACCTCGTCTCCGGGCGCCACCGCTAGGTCCCCGACGTCGACCATGACCTGATCCATGCAGACGCGGCCCACGACCGGTCGGCGCTCGCCGTGCACCGCCACCCAGGCCTTGCCGGTCAGCGGCCTGGGGTAGCCGTCGGCGTAGCCGATGCGCACGGTGGCGATGGAGGTGTCGGTGGGGGCGCGCCACAGCCCGCCGTACGACACGCGGGTGCCGGCGGGCACGCGCTTGACGAACGTGATCGGCGCGGCCAAGCGCATGACGGGCCGAAGCTCCGGTTCGAGCGCGGCCACCTCGTCGCTCGAGTGGTACCCGTAGAGGCAGATGCCGGGCCGCACCATGTCGAACGTCGCGTCGGGGTAGGCGAAGATCGCGGCCGAGTTGGCAGCGTGACGCAGGCGCGGCACGATCCTTGCCCGCGCCAAGGCGTCGAGGGCCCGCCGGAAGGCGTCGATCTGCGCCAGCGTGACGCTCCGGTCCACCGCGTCCGAGTCGGCGAAGTGCGTCCAGACCGCCTCCAGCGTGAGGTCCTGGCGGCGGTCGACGCGCTCGGCGAGGCCGGCCGCTTCGGCCCACGGCAGGCCGAGGCGCCCCATGCCGGTGTCCACCTTCAGGTGCAACCGCAGGCGCCGTGGCCGGTCGGCGCGAAGGTACGCGTCGAGCGAGGCGCCGTCGGTGACGGTCAACGCCACCTCGGCGTCGCTCAGTCGGGTCACGAGGCTGGCGTCGCGGACGGGGCTGAGCAGCAGCACGCCGCCGCGGACGCCCGCGGCGCGAAGCGTCAACGCCTCGTCGGGCGTGGCAACCCCGAAGAACGTCACCCCGTCCGCCTCCAAGGTCCGCGCAACCGGCACCAGGCCGTGCCCGTAGGCGTCGGCCTTGACTGCCGCCAACACCTGGGTGCCCGGTTCCAGGCGCCGACGTACGCGGCCGAGGTTGTGGCGCAGGGCGCCGAGGTCGACGTGAGCGGTCGGTGCTTCCGGCATGGCGCGAGTGTACCTGCTGCCCTGCGGCGCGCTCAGCGCGTCCAACTGGTGCGGCGCTCCACCGACTTCGCCAGGCTCGAGGCCATCAGGGTGAGCACGATGTACAGGAGCGCCACCGTGTTGAACGGCGGGAACACCTCGAAGTTCGCCGCCTGGAACTCGCGTGCCCGCTGGGTGATGTCCCGAACCGACAGCACCGACAAGAGCGAGGTGTCCTTCAGCATCGCGATGAACTCGTTGCCGAGCGGCGGCACCACGATGCGCAGCGCTTGCGGAAGGACCACGTAGCGCGCCGTCTGCCACGACGACAACCCCAGGCTGCGCGCGGCCTCGACCTGGCCGCGAGCGACGGCTTCGATGCCTGCCCGGAAGATCTCGGCCATGTAGGCGGCGTACCCTAGCGAGATCCCCACGATGCCGCGGGTCACGCGCGACATGTCGATGAGGCCGCCGGTCGCGTCGCGGATGGCGCCTTGCAAGGGGAACCCGACGTAGAGGATGACCACCAGCATGGGGATGCCGCGCAGCATGTCGACGTACAGCTCCGCCAGCAGCCGCAACGGGTGGTGACCGCTCTGGAACGAGGCGAACGACAACGACAGGCCGAGCGCGCCGAACACCAGCAGCAGCATCGCGGGCCGACGCCAGGTGGGGGACAGGAAGCCCGTCTCCCACAGCACGGTCGCGCCGGGTGGGACGTCGGCACTGGGGACGAAGGCAGCGCTCACGGCGCCGCTGGCCAGTCGGTCGATCGCGGTGGCGGCGTCGGGCACGGCGCGTACCGTGAGCGGGCCCGCGGCGCCCGGGTAGTCGCCGTCCTTCACCCGGTCGGACACGGCCGCAGGCGTGCCCTGGAGGATGGCGACGCGTCCCCCGGGCGTGCCGATCAGGCTGTACGTCAGGTGCGGGCGGGCGAAGAGGAGTCCGGCGCCAGCTAGGAGCACGGCGCTGCCGATGACGAAGTTCCGGACGGTGCGCTCGCCGAGGCGCAGCAACTGCAGCCCCGCCAGGACCAACCCGAGCACCGACGCCAGCACGTACGCCACCACCGTCACCAACGCCGTGGTGCCGAGCCCGGGCAGCAAGAAGCGGAGCGCTCCTTGGTACCGCTCGCCGGTGGCGAACAGGTACAGCACGAACGGCAGCGCGGTGAGCAGGATCAGGTAGCTCGGCCGCACGTTGCGCAGCAGGCCGCGACGCCGAGCAGGGCGAGGGTCAGCCACGGGCATGCCCCAACGGAACGGCGCGGGCCAGGGGATCGCCCCCGGCCCGCGCCACCTCGGTACGCGTCCGACGCGGCACGTGTTGCCGCCTGCGGTGCACGCGTATCCTCAAGATTCGAACGCCCCTACTCGGCGCTCGAGAACCACTTCTCGACCAACGCCGCCAGCGTGCCGTCGGCCTTGATCTGCTCCAGACCGTGGTTGATGGCGTCGACCAGCTCGTCGCCGGGTTGCACCGCGAAGCCGAGCTTCTCGCCCGACTCGACGTTACGGATGGAGGCCACGATCTCGCCGGCGTACTGCTGCACGAAGGCGTCGGCCGAGGTGTCGTCGATCATCACGCCGTCGACGTCGCCGTTGAGCAGCGCTAGCATGGCGGCGTTGAAGTCGTCGTAGATGCGCAGGCGCTCGCGGCCCACCAACTGCTCGGCGAGGATGGCGTTGGTGGTGCCGGTCTGAGCGCCGAGGAGCAGGTCGCCTTGGGTGAAGCTCTCGAGCGTCAGGGCCTCGTCTTCGGTGCGCGCCGCGATGGCCTGGTTCACCTCGTGGTACGGCACGGTGAACTCCACCACCTGGGCGCGCTCCTCGGTGATGGTGATGCCCGAGGCGATCATGTCGAACTCGCCGTTGGCCATGGCCGCGAAGATGCCGTCCCAGGCGGTCGTCTGGAACTGCGCGACGCAGTTGACGACCTCGCAGATGGCGTTGACGACGTCGATGTCGAACCCGACGATCTGCCCCTGGTCGTTCACCGTCTCGAACGGCGGGTAGGTGGTGTCGGAGCCGACGACCAACGTACGACCACCCAGATCGTGGTCGGCCAGTGCAGCCGTGGTGGCCATCAGGAACAGCAGGACGGTGACGAGTCGCTTCATGGCTTCACTCCCATCGCGAACGAAGATCCTTGCATCGATGATGCTCGTGGCGCTGCCGGTACCGAGCATACGCGTGCGCCGCCTCGGCGGCAACCGCCACCGGGCGAGTCAGAGACACCGGCGGGGCGTCAGCCCTTGACCGAGCCGGCCAGCAACCCGCGGATGAAGTAGCGCCCCAACACCACGTACAGGACCAGCGTCGGCAGGGCCGCCAGCACCGACCCGGCCATCGGCAGGTTCCAGTTCACGGCCTCGCCGCCGGCCAGTTGCGCCAACGCCACGGTGATCGGTTGCGAGCTCTGGCTGGTGAGGGTGACGGCGAACAGGAACTCGTTCCAGATCTGGGTGAACTGCCAGATGATCACGACCACGAAGCCCGAGATCGACAGCGGGAAGACGATGCGGCGGTAGATGCCGAAGAACCCGGCGCCGTCGATGCGCGCCGCTTCGATCATCTCGTCCGGGATCTCGGCGTAGAAGTTGCGGAAGATCAAGGTGGTGATGGGGAGGCCGTACACCACGTGGGCGACCACCAGGCCCCAGATGCTGCCGTAGAGGCCGATGTCACGCAAGAACTGGAACAGCGGGATGAGGATCGACTGGTACGGGATGAACATGCCGAAGAGCATGAGCGGGAAGACGACCCGTGCCCCCGGGAAGCGCCACTTCGACAGCACGTAGCCGTTCATCGACCCCATCAGCGCCGAGAGCACCGTCGCGGAGACGGCCAGCACGAAGCTGTTCTGCAGCTTCGGTGCGAACGCCGTCCAGGCGGTGGCGTAGCTGGCCCAGTTCCAAACCGGGGGCAACGCCCAGGTGGTGGCAAGGTCGATGTCGCCGGGGCGCTTGAGGCTCGTGATCACCACCAGGTAGATCGGCAGCAAGTAGAAGAGCGCTGCCAGGACGAGCAACAGATACACGATCCAGCGGCCGCGCCCGCGCGCGCGGGTGCCCGGGTCTCCCGTCGGACGCCTCCGCGGGCTCAGCAGCGCGCTCATCGCCGCACCTCGGAGCGCAGGCTCGAGTAGAGGTACGGCACGATCACCAGCGCCACCAGCAGCAGCAGCACCACGGCGATGGCCGCCCCGGACGCGAACTGGTTGGCACGGAAGCTGCGCAGGTACATCAGCAGCGCGGGGACGTCGGTGGTGGCGTTGTCCGAGCCCGCCATCGCCCAGACCAGGTCGAAGATCTTCAGGCTGATGTGCCCCAGGATGACCATGGCCGATAGCGTGATCGGGCCGAGAAGCGGCAGCACCACGAAGCGGTACAGCTGCCATTCGTTGGCCCCGTCCACCCGTGCGGCCTCCCGCAGCTCGTCGGGGATGCCGCGCAGTCCGGCAAGGTAGAGCGCCATGGTGTACCCCGACATCTGCCACACGGCAGCCACCACGATGCCCACGAAGGCCACGTTGAAGCCGTGCAACTCGGGGTAGGGAAGCAGGGCGACGTCGCGGCCGAGGGTGAACGCCCACGTCGCGAGCAGCAACGCGAGGCCGAACGCTGGCCATGCCCGGGCGCGCGTCCCGGCGGTCCAGGCGCGCCAACCGAGGTAGGCGAGGACCAACGCGACCACCACTGCGGTGACGGCCGGAAGGTCGTTCCAATCGAAGCGCCAGATCTGCCGGCGGGTCGTCAGCCAGCGGAACGTCAAGCGCGGCAGCCCCACCATCTCCGGTAGCGCGTTCACGCCGCCGCTAGGCTGCAGCAACCAGCGCCACACCGTGCCGGTGACGATGAACGCGAGGGCGAACGGGTAGAGGAAGACGGTGCGGAAGAACCCTTCGCCGCGTACGTTCCGATCGAGCAGCACGGCCAGGCCGAGACCGAGGCCGAGGCAGCCGGCCAGGAAGAAGACGGTGAAGAAGAAGGTGTTGACCAGGTCCTGGCGGAACCGTGTGTTGATGACGCCAGTGAAGAGCTGCCGGTAGTTCTCGAAGCCGACGACGTGCAGCTTCGGGTTGAGCGCCAGCGCCTGAGATGGGTCTTGGCCCCAGTCCGTGAGCGAGACGTACGCCGTGCGCCCGATGAACCCGTAGACGAAGATCGCGAGCAGGATCAACGACGGCAGGAGCATCAGGATGGCGGTGACCCGGTCGCGGGTGAGCTTCATGGCCTTCCTCGGGGCGGCGCGTGGCCGGCGGCGACGAGTGGGCGGTGGGCGACGGCGTCGGGAGGCCGGGGGAAGGGGCGGCGCCCCCTCCCCCGGTCCGCTGCCTGCGTCAGCGACCCAGACCGACCTGGTTCGCGATCGCCTGGGCGGCGTTGGCGGCCTGTTCGCTCGAGCGCGACGCGAGGTAGATCTCCATCACCGTCGCGAACTCGCTCATGAACGCTTCCTTGGCCACGGCGCCGTGCACCAGGCTGCCGACGATGGCGTCGTTCTGCCAGTCGGCCGCAGCCGAGCGCGAGTAGTCGTTGTAGACGGCGAGGTCGGAGTCCAACCGCGCCGAGATCGACCCCTTCAGCGGGTTGAAGGTGTCCTGTCCCTCCTTGGAGCCCACCAACCGCAGCCACGCGATGGTGGCGTCACGGTGCTGCACGCCCTTCGGCAAGCCGAAGGCGTCGGCCAGCATCATGAACACGCCCTGCGTTCCGGGGGAGGCCTGCCAGGCGAACCCGGTGCCGGGTTCGAGGCCGAGCGTGGTGACCATGTACCCAGCGGCCCAGTCGCCCATCACGTTGAAGGCAGCGGTGCCGTTCACCACGCGGTCGGTGGCCTGCTGCCAGCTCAGGCCGGCTGCGTCATCGTTGGTGCAGTCGAGGACGCGTCCGAAGGTGTCCCACACGGCCATGGCCTTCGGGTCGGTGAAGGCGAGGTTGCCACTCCACAGCGCCTGGTAGTCGTCGACCCCCAGCACGGCCAGGGCCACCGATTCCCACAGGTGCTGCTGCGTCCAGTTCTCGCCCACGACCAGCGGCGTCACGCCGGCGGCTTGCAGCGTCGGGCAGATCGCCAGGAAGTCGTCCCACGTGGCGGGGGCTTCGACGCCCCACTCCTGCAGCTTGGCCGGGACGTACCACATCACGTTCGAGCGGTGGATGTTGACGGGCACCGACCAGATGCCGTCCGGCGTGCTGATCAGGTCGAGCAAGCCGGCCGGGAAGGCGCTGGTGAAGCCCTCTTCCTCGAACAGGAAGGTGAGGTCTTCCATGCGCTGGGCCGCGACCCAAGTGCCGATGAGCTCCTGGCCGGCGTGCACCTGGAAGGAGTCGGGTGGGTCGCCGCCGAGCATGCGGGTCTTGAGCACGGCACGGGCGTTGACGCCGGAGCCGCCGGTGACGGTGGCGTTGATGACCTCGATGCCGGGGTTCTGGCTCTCGAACAGGTCGATGAGGGCCTCGAGCGCGGGGCCTTCGTCACCGGCCCACCACGAGAAGATCTCGAGTTGTCCCTGGGCGGACGCGGTGCCCAGCGCCAGCGCCAACGAAGCGACTACGGTGAGGATCTTGCGCATCTTCGGTTCCCCTTCTCGCCGCGTGGGCCGCAACGCACGCGGCTCGCGGCGTTCATGACGAGTTGCATGGGGTTCCCTTGCATCAGCCGATCGACAAGCCCAGGCTGCACCTCCCCCAAGGTCGTGGCCCTGGCCCGGCCGTGCGGGTCCCGCCCGCACGCCCGACCCGGTGATCGCGCCCGTCTCGAACATGCTTCGGGTCCGCTCGGTCGGGGCTTGGCTCCATGCTAGACCGCCACCTGCTGTGTGGTAAAGGTCACATTACCGGGCGGTAGACTGACGGCATGGCCACCCTCACCGATTGGAAGGGGCGCCTCGAGCGGCCCCTCCAGTTGGAGCTGCGCAGCGGGTGCCGTGACACGGCGGTTCGAGGCGGGGTGGAGGCGCTGTTGCGCCACCTGCCGCCACCGCTCGAACCGCTCGGGCGGCAACTGCGCGGCTACGCGCAGCTCAGCCCGGGCGAACGGCGCGACCGGCTCGAGGCGGTCCTGTCGGCCTTGGGGGGGGCCGATGCCGAGCCGGGCCCGGAGGAGACCGAGGCCTCGTCCGGTGCCCCACCCGAGGCACGGACCACCGGGGACGGCGCGCGGCTCGACCTCGACCTGCCGTTGGCCTCGCGCCTCGTCGACCTCGGCCAGCAGGCGCCCAAGAAGCTCGGCGACGTCGGGATCGGCAGCTACCGCGCGCTGCTCTACCACCTGCCGCGCCGCTACGAGGATCGCCGCGCCTTGCCGGCGTTCTCGGCGTTGCAGGACGGCGCCGTCGCCACCGTGCGCGGCGACGTGGTGAGCCGCGTCGCCACCCGGTCGCGGCGTGGCATGCACGTGTTCCGTGCCGGGCTCTCCGACGGGCGCGGCGACCGGGTCACCGCCGTCTGGTTCAACCAGCCGTGGCTCGAGAAGCAGGTGTTCCCCGGCGCGCGCCTGGTGCTGAACGGTCGCGTCAAACGAGTCGGCCGCCAGGCCGAGATCCACGTCCAGGGATTCGAGGTCGATGACGACAGCGAGTCGTTGTCGTTCGACCGGATCGTCGGCATCTACCCGAGCACGCAAGGACTGAGCCAGGCCTACCTGCGCCGTGCCGCGAGGCGCCTGCTCGACGCCCTCGGCCCGGTGCCCGACCACCTGCCGCGCAGCCTGCTGGAGCGTCACGACCTGATCCCGCTCGACCGAGCGTTACGGTCGGCGCACTTCCCGGGGTCGGAGGAGGACCTCGGCCGCGCGCTGCGTCGTCTGAAGTTCGACGACTTCCTGTTCTTCGAGTTGGCGGTGCTGCGGAGCCGCGATCCGCACCGCGCCGGCCGTGCCTTCCCGGTCCGCGCCACGGACGTGGCGGCGTTCCGCGACGTCCTGCCCTTCGCCTTCACCGATGCGCAGGAGCGGGCCCTGAGCGAGATCTTGGGCGACATGCAGACGCCGCGCCAGATGGCCCGCCTGCTCCAGGGCGACGTCGGCTCGGGCAAGACGGCGGTCGCGGCGGCCGCCATCTTCGTGGCCACCCGCAGCGGCGCACAGGCGGCGCTGATGGCGCCCACCGAGATCCTCGCTCGCCAGCACTTCCTCAACTTGCAGCGGTACCTGTTCCCGCTCGGAGTGCGCACCGAACTGCTGGTCGGTGCCATGACCGCGTCCGAGCGCAACGCCGCTCGCGCACGGATCGCTTCTGGCGAGGTCGAGGTGGCGGTCGGCACCCATGCGCTCATCCAGGACGGGGTCGTCTTCCACGACCTGGGGCTGGCGGTGGTCGACGAGGAGCACCGCTTCGGCGTCAGCCAGCGGCGCTCCCTGATCCAAGGCGTGCCCGACGTGCTGGTCATGAGCGCAACGCCCATCCCGCGCTCGCTCGCGCTCACCGCCTACGGCGATCTGGAACTCACCGTCATCGACGCCTTGCCTCCCGGCCGCAAGCCGGTCACCACGCGGCTGGTGAACGCCGCGCGGCGGCGGGAGGTGTACCGCTTCGCCTGGGAGCAGGTGCAGCAGGGTAGGCAAGCGTACGTCGTGACGCCGCTCATCGAGGAGTCCGAGGCGCTCGACGAGGTGGTGGCGACCACCCAACTGGCCGACGACCTGCGGAGCATCCTGCCGGCGGCCGCACGCATCGGCGTGTTGCACGGGCGCTTGGCCGCGGCCGAGAAGGACGAGGTGATGGGGGCCTTCCGCCGCCACGAGCTCGACCTGCTCGTGTCCACCACCGTCATCGAGGTGGGTGTCGACGTTCCCAACGCCACCGTGATGATCATCGAGAACGCCGAACGGTTCGGGTTGTCGCAACTGCATCAGCTGCGAGGCCGCGTCGGTCGCGGCGCGCACGAGAGCCACTGCGTGCTGGTCGCGGGCGACCGCAGCCGCAAGACGCAGAAGCGCTTGGAGATCGTCGCGAAGCACGCCGACGGGTTCGCCATCGCCGAGATGGACCTGCAGCTGCGCGGCCCGGGCGACCTGCGCGGCACCCGTCAGTCGGGCTTGCCGGAGTTGTCCATCGGCGACGTCGTCAGCGACGGCGCCATCATCGAGGAGGCGCGGGACGTGGCCAAGCGCATGCTGGAAGCGGACCCCGAGTTGGAGGCGCCGTGGGCGTCGAGGCTCCGCACCGAGTTGCGGCGCCGAAGCCAGGCGGTCATGGTGCGGGAGGTGATCTAGGGTGCTGACGCGCTTGCTGGCGTTGGCGTTGGCGGGGGGCCTGGGAGCCGGGTTCGTGCTGCGCATCGCCTTGGGGCGAGGCCGCTTCGGCCTGCTGGCCACCCTCGCGCTCGGCCTGCTTCCGTTGCATGCCGTCACCGTCGCCTGGACGGCCGTGCGGGCAGGCGTCGGTGGGATGACGGTGGCGGTGTTCTTGCTGGCGGCGCTGCTGGTGGCTGGGTCGGGGGCGTGGCTGGCGCGCCGTAGCGTCGAGCAGCGGGCGTGGTTGGCCGCCTTCATGCCGCTGGTGGCCGGAGCGGCATACGGCGCGCTGCCGGTGCTCGCCTTGGTGCTGCTGCTGCGTGACCAGCAATGGGCACTCGACGTCGTACCCGCGGTGACCTACGCGGTGCTGACGATCTTCTGCGTGGCGGCGCTGGTTCCGTTCGTGCCGCAGGCGCCGGAGCGCCGCCGCCCACCCGCAGCGGGCTGACGGAGGCGGTCTGCTAGACTGCCATCGTGCTCCGCCGGCTCCCGCGCTTCGTGCCGTCCGCCGTCCTCGTCGCAGTGGCGTGCGCGGCTACCCTGATCGCCGGTTGCGCTCCACGCGCCGACATCCGCAGTGCCGAGCAGATCGGCGACATCGTGCCGCCGACGTTCGAGTTGGTGCCCGGACGCACCAGCATCGAGCGCTTCGACCCGCCAGGGGCGGGTGGCGGCCTGGCCATGACCATCGGTACCCTGGCGCACAACCCCAACGACTTCGGCATCCGGCTCGACGGGGCGACGTACACCGTCTTCTTGGAAGGCAAGCAGGTGGTCAAGGGCGCGATCGCGCCGGAGGTCTACCTCGAGCCGGGCGCCACCGCACCGGTCGACTTCGTCATCGCCACCGAGTTGCGTGGCTCGACCGACCTGCTGCGCGCCGTCGTGCGCGCCTTCGCCGACCGCCCGCTTCCGTTCCGGGTCGAAGGGACGCTGCGGTTCCGCTCCGCCAGCCACGCGTTCGAGACGCGAAGCCGCGTCCTGGTGGAGGGGGCCACGCTGGCGCGCCAGACGGTGCAGGCGCCGCTCTTGCGGTTGAACGAGAACGACAGCCGGGCGTTCCTACTCCAGTCCGACGTGCCGGTGGTGCAAGTCGTCTTGCAGGCAGCCAACCCCGGTGACATCGGGTACTTCCTGCACGGGAAGGACCTGACCTTGTCGCTCGGCGGATGGCCGATCGCGGTGGCCGACATGCCGCCCGTGCCGTTGGCGGCCGGGCAAGCGAGCCGCATCGACCTGTTGTTCTACCCGAACGTCGACGAGGTGACGGACGAGGCGCGCGCCGTGCTGCAGGCCGCGCTCGACGGGTACGCCACGTTGCTGCGCCTCGAAGGGGAGCTCTCGATGGACGTGCTCGGGGTCGACTCGTTCCCGGTGCCGGCGGGTTGGTCGGTCACCGGGTTCGTCCACTGACGCTCCGCGACCGCGCGGCGGAGGCGCCGCTCGAGGCGCCCGAGGCGCTCGATGCGGCGCGCGAACGGCGTCGGGTCTAGCGCACGACGGCGCGCGAACGGCGCCAGGTCTAGCGCACGACGGCGCCCGAACGGCGCTGTACCGACCACGCGCCGCCGCGCCGTTCGGCGTTCTGGCGAAGTGCTATCGTTTCGCGGTATGACCCGCATCCTGGTCACCGACGCCATCCAGCTCGCGCCGCTCGACGCCCAGGACGTCGTGTTGGACGATCGCGCTGGCATCGACCGCGGCGCACTGCTCGAGATCGTCGGTGCGTACGACGCCATCATCACGCGTAGCCGCACGCAGGTCGACGAGGAGTTGCTGTCGGCGGCCGGTCGTCTCAAGGTGGTGGGCCGTGGGGGCGTCGGCGTGGACAACATCGACCTCGATGCCGCCAGCCGTCGCGGCATCCTGGTGGTCAACGCGCCCGAGGCCAACAACGTTTCGGCGGCCGAGTTGGCCCTTGCCCTGATGCTGGCGGCCGCCCGGGGCGTCGCGCGTTCGGACCGCTTGACGCGTCGCGGCACCTGGGACCGCAAGTTCCTCGGCCGCGAGTTGCTCGGCGCCCGTCTCGGCATCGTGGGTCTTGGCCGCATCGGCTCGCTGGTGGCCCGACGCGCCCAGGGGCTGGGCATGGTCGTGGCCGCCTACGATCCGTACATCACGCGCCGCCGGGCCGACGAGCTGAACGTCGAGCTGTTCGACGACCTGCACGCCATGCTCGCGCGCTCCGACTTCCTGACGGTGCACACGCCGCTCACCGACGAGACCGAGGGCATCATCGGCGCCGCCGAGCTGGCCGCGCTCCCAGCAGCTGCGGTGGTGGTCAACGCCGCCCGCGGCGGGATCGTGCAGGAGCAGGCGCTGGTGGAGGCGCTCGACTCGGGACATCTGTTCGCTGCCGGGATCGACGTCTTCGTGGACGAACCGCCCGCTTCCGACCACCCCTTGCTGCAGCGCGACGACGTGGTGCTGACCGCCCACCTCGGTGCCAACACGCGCGAGGCGCAGAACCGGGTCGGCACCGAGATCCTGGAGCGAACCGTGATGGCGTTGCGCGGCGACTACTCGCGCGGCATCGTCAACGCGCCCGCGCTGGCGCCCGAGGTGATGGCGGCGCTGGGAGTGCATCTGGAGCTCGGGGAGCGCCTCGGCGCCACTGTGGCGCAACTGGTGGGGGGGAGGGTGCGTGCGTTGGAGGTGGAGTTCTCCGGCGAGTTCCCCATCGACCCCGACCCCATCGCCACCGCGGTGACGAAGGGGTTGCTCGAGCCGTACCTGGACCAACCGCCCACCTACGTGAACGCCGAGTCGATCGCCCGCGACCGCGACATCCGCGTGTCGAAGGTGCGCGCCTCCCGCAGCAGCGGCTACACGACGCACGTGCTGGTCACGGCGGTCGCCAACGGAACACGCGCTTCGGTGGGCGGCACGGTGTTGGCAGGCAAGCCGCGGATCACCAGCATCGACGGGTACCCGCTCGAGATCCGCCCGGAGGGCACCATGCTGGTCTGCACCAACTTCGACCGGCCCGGCGCCGTCGGGCGCGTCGGTACGGTGCTGGGGGACGCGGGGGTGAACATCAACAGCATGCAGCTCTCACGTGTGAGCGAGGACGGACTGGCGATGTTCGTGCTGACGCTGGACCAAGCGCCGCCCGAGAGCGTGCTGGAGGTCCTGCGTGACCTCGGCGACGTGATCCGCACCCTACGCATGGTGCGGCTGTGAGCGGCGAGGTGCCCCCCGTGGCGAAACCGCGGCTCTACGCTCCGGGCCCGGTGGAGGTGCCGCCGGCCGTGCTGGAGGCGATGGCGCGTCCGGTGGTGCACCACCGCGCTCCGGCGTACCGCGAGGCGTTCGTGCGGGTGCGGCGTCAGTTGGCCGAGGTGTTCCTGACGCCAGGGGACGACGTCCTCGTCCTGACCGGCAGCGGCACGGCCGGCTTCGAGGCGGCGCTGCTCGCCGTCGTGCCGGCCGGCGCGCCGGTGCTGGCCCTGCAGGCGGGCAAGTTCGGGCAACGCTGGGCGGCCATGGCGCGGCGCTTCGGCTACCAGGTCCACGACTTCGTGACGCCGGACGGCGACGACGTCGACCTAGGAGCGCTCCACGCCGCGTTGGCCGGCATCGCCGGCCTCGCGGCCGTCACCGTGGTGCACTCGGAGACTTCCACCGGCGCGCTCGTCGACGTGCGCGCGGTGGCGGAGGCGGTCCGGGCCACGCATCCCGATGCGCTGGTCCTGGTGGACGCTGTCACCAGCCTGGCGGCCGCCGAGTTGCGGCCGCGGGCGTGGGACCTCGATGCGGTGGTCTCCGGGTCGCAGAAGGGCGTCATGACGCCGCCCGGCCTCGCCTTCGTGTGGCTCTCCGAGCGCGCTTGGGCCAGCGTTGGCGTCCGGCCGCCGAGCTACTACCTCGATCTGCGGCGGGAACGCGAGAAGCAGCGCGACGGCGAGAACGCCTTCACGCCTGCCGTCAACCTCGTCTTCGGGCTCGACGTGGCGCTGCGCACCATCCTCGATCTCGGCCTCACGACGCTGCGGAGCGAGCGGGCGCGGCACAACCGCGCGGTGTTGGCCGCGGGCGAGGCGCTGGGGCTCGCGCGCTTCGCGCGTACGCCGAGCCCTGCGGTGGCCGCGTTGACCACGCCGGAGGGTATCGCAGCCCCGGTGCTGGTGCGCTGGTTGCGCGATCGCGGCATCACCATCGCCGGCGGCCAGGACGCGTGGAAGAGCAGCATGATCCGCCCCTCGCTGCTCGGCTGGACCGACCGGTACGACGCCGTGGTGCTGGCCGCAGCGCTCGAGGACGCCATGCGCGCGGCCGGCGCCGACGTCGCCCGCGGCAGCGCCGTGACGGCGGCGATGGGCGTGCTGGACGAGTGAACGCCGACCTGGCGCTGGTGCGCCACGGCCGCACGGTCCCGCAGCCAGGGGTGCCGCCGGCACGCTGGCCGATGGCGGCCGGTGCCGAAGGCGGCGTGCGGCGCCTGGCGGACGCGATCCGCGCCGATCGCGACGGCGCGTTCGACGTCGTCCTCACCAGTACCGAGCCCAAGGCGGTGGCCACGGCCCGGCTGCTGGGGTCCGCGTGGGGCGTGGCCGTCCAGCTCGGGCAGGGCCTGGAGGAGCACCATCGGGGCGCCACGCCGGTGCTCGACGCCGCGGCATGGCGCCAGACCGTCCGGCGCTTCTTCGCGCACCCCGACGTCCTGGTGTTCGGCAGCGAGACGGCCGACGAAGCCCGCCTACGGTTCGAGCGGGCGGTGCAAGGCGCCGTGCGCGCGCGACCGGGGAAGCGGCTGGCGCTGGTGACGCACGGCACGGTGCTGGCGCTGGCGCTGGCGCGCGCCAACGACCTCGATCCGTTCGCGTTCTGGGCGTCGTTGGCGATGCCGGAAGCGCTGCTGGTGCGTTCCGAAGACCTGCGCCTGGTGCGGCGCGTGGCAGGCGTACCCGGCGAGCTCAGTGGGGGCGGCTGACGCCCGCCATGAGCGGGCTGTCCGCGTCCAGCCTGCGTCGGTCGAAGCCGCCGAACCAGACGGTGCGGGTCAGGCCCGCGGCACGGAGCGCGCGTTCCAGCTCGAAGCGGGTGAAGTAGCGCTGCGTGATGCGGGAGGTGACGCGCCGAACCACCCCGTCGTCGTCCCGCCGGTCGAGGTAGTAGCGGCTCTCGACGAGTTGCTGCTCCGCGTCGTGGCGCTGGACCAGGAACAGCTCGGCGCGTCCGCCGTCGAGCGACTCCCACTCGCGTTCGCTGCGCATCACCCCGAGGGGTCCGAGCCGCGGCAGGTAGAGGTCGAAGGCGAAGGCGCCACCGTCTTCCAGGTGGTCGCGCACGCTGGCGAGCGTGCGGTCCTGGTCGGACAGGGTGATGGCGTGCATGAGCGTGTTGAACGGCGCCAGCACCAGCGCGAAACGGCGTTGCAACGCGACCTCGCGCATGTCGCCGTGCACCAGCGTGACCTGGCCCCGTGCGATCGGCTCGGCCAGACGCGCCCGCGCCCTCGCCAGCATGGCGGCCGAGGCGTCCACTGCGACCACCCGGTGGCCGGCGGCCGCCAACGCCGCGGTGAGGCGGCCGGTGCCGGCGCCGAGCTCCAGCACCGGCCCGGCTTGGTCGTCGGCGATGCGCAGGTAGAACGGCACGTCGTCGCGGTACGCGTCGTACTGCAAGTCGTAGAGCCAGGCGTCGTCGTAGATCATCGGTCCGCCTCGGGCGCGGCCCCGGCCAGGCGCAGGGCCAGCCGCGCCACCGCGGCCGCTGCGCCGGGTGCGGGCATGGTGGCGCGCAGGCGCGCGCGCCTGCGCGCGCGCTCGGCAGGGTCGTCGAGCAGGACGCGCAGTCGCTCGGCCACCAGGGCGGGGTCGACGCGGCCGCGGAGCTCGTCCATCAACGCTTCGCCGGCGATGCGGTTGGGGAGCGACACCGGCACGTTCAGCCCCTGCACGAACAAGCGGACGGCGTAGCGCTTGAGGTAGCGGCCGACCCACGGGATCAGGCCGAGCCAGTGCCCCGCCCCCTCGAGCGGGATGACCTCGGGCCGGTTCAGGGGAAGCAGGACCAGCGAAGGGACGCCGGCGATACCGAGCTCGAGCGTGTTGGTGCCCGGGATGGTGACGGCGAGGTCGGCGGCGCGCATGTGGGCGTAGCGTTCGGATTCGTCCACCAACGCGATGACGCCACCATGGGGGGTGCGGATCTCGTTGCCGACGCGCGTTCCGCCGAAGCCGCCGAGGGTGTCCGCGTGGCGGCCCGCGATCCCGTCGGCGATCGTCTCCGGGCGCAGCAGGCGGCTCACTGGCCAGACGAAGCGCGCGCCCGGGTAGGCGGGAGCGAGCCGGTCGACCAGCGCGATCAGGAGCGGTACGAGGTGGACGGCGAAGGCGTCGCGGCTGCCGGCGAAGAGGAGCACGTGCGGCGACCCCGGGTTCGCCGCCGGTTCGGCTGCCTCGACCGCATCGGCGACCAGGTTGCCTACGACCGCTACCGCCTCCTCGCGTGCTCCTCCGCGGATCGCCCGGCGGCGCACGGTCTCGTCCGGGACAAGCAGGAGGGCGAGGTCGCGGTGCCAGTGCGGCTCGAAGCTGTAGCGCGCCACGGGATGCCCGAGGCGCTTGCCAAGCGCCGTCGCCAAGGCGACGTTGCCGCCCAGGCCGATCACCGCCCCGCGGCCCGCCGCCCCTGCGTCGTCGCGCAACCCCGGCGGGGCGGAACCGAGCGCCGCCGCGCGCAGGTACTCGGCCGGTGTCGTGACGGCGTCTGCGCCGAAGGTGGCGGCGATCTGCGCTTCCTGGCCCGAAGCGAACTGGCACGGCACCAAGGCGATCGCCACCCGAGCCGCGGGGGCGGCACGCCGCAGCGCCTGCAGCACCGGACGCGTCCAGGTGTAGAGCTCCCCCGGGCCGTTGCTGACCAGGACGATCTGGGGGGCTGGGCCGTCGGCGCCGGCCTGGGCAGCTGGGGCGTCGGCGCCGGCCCGGGCGGCGCCAGGCGCCTCCCGGCTAGGCGCCATCGTGCCCCCGCCCGACGAAGCGCGCGATCCCGCGGCGGGAGGTGCGCACGAAGTCCAGCAGGGCGCGGACGTCGTCATGGTCGGACGCCAAGGCTTCCAGGGCCGCCAGATCGCGTCGGCGCAAGGCACGGATGGCGTGCTCGAGGGCCCGGTACCGCTCCTGGTCGAAGCCGTTCCGCTTCAACCCGATGCCGTTGAGACGGTAGTGCCGCGCCGGGTTGCCGCGCGCCATGGCGAACGGCAGCACGTCGGTGTTGGTAGCGCTGGCGGCGCCCAGCATGGCGTAGGCGCCTACCCGTGCGAACTGGTGCACCAGGGCGTTCGAACCCAGCACCGCGCGATCGCCCACCTCGACATGCCCGCCGAGCTGCACCGCGGTCGTGAGCACACAACCTGCACCGATCCGATCGTTGTGCGACACGTGCACGTAGCTCATGAGCAGGGTGCCCGCGCCGACGCGCGTCTCCTGGTGCTCGCCGGTGGCCCGGTGCACGGTGGCGAAGTCGCGCACCACGACGCGATCTTCCAGGACCGCGGTCGACGGCTCCCCACGGAAACGGGTGTCCATCGGTTCGCCGCCTACCACCGCGTACGGTCCGAGCCGGCAAGCGCGGCCCACGCGGGCGCCCGACTGCAGCAGCGTGCCGGGCAACAGCACGGTGCCGCCGCCCACCACCACGTCGCGCTCGATCACCACGCCGTGGCCCACCACCACGCCGTCCTCGAGCTGGGCGGATGGGTGCACCACGGCGCTCGCCGCCACCTGCGGTTCGACCTTGGCGCTCGGGTCGGGCGTCATCCTGACGAGGCTCAGCGGGCGTAGACGAACGACAGGACGGCCTCCGCCGCCACCTCGTCGCCTACCAGCGCGCGCGCCTCGACCTTGCATAGGCCGCGGCGGAACAAGACGATGGTCCCGGTCAAGCGAAGCCGGTCGCCGGGCACCACCTTGCGCCGGAACTTCGCACCTTCGATCGCGGCGAGGTACCCCACCGCCCCGGCCTCGAGCCGCCCCTCGCGCACCGACAAGCCCACCGCGGCCGCTTGCGCCAGTGCCTCCACGATCAACACCCCGGGCATCACCGGTTCGTCCGGGAAGTGCCCGACGAAGTACGGCTCGTTGTGGCTGACGTTCTTGACGCACTCGAAGGTGTCGCCCTGCTGCGCCACGAAGGCGTCGACCATCAAGAACGGGTAGCGATGGGGAAGGATGGCACGGACGTCGACGGCCATGCGCGCAGTCTAACGTAGCCGCGTCAACGGCCTACGCGTCGGCGCCGCCGGCGCGATCACGTGAGCGCGGGCACCTCGTCGCGCATGGCAGCGAGCAGCCGAGCGGCCAGCGCCAGCGACCGGAGGTCGTCGTCGAGCGTGCCGATCGGGTCGGCCTCGTGGCGGATGCGTGCGACGAAGTGCTCGAGCTCGTGGCGCAGCGGGTTCTCTTCTCGCACCACGTGCCGATCGAGCTGCACGTGGCCCGGGTGCGTCGACCCCGAGCCGGGGCGGTAGATGGCGACCTCGGTGTACGGCTCCTTGGCGAAGTCGACGCGCAGCGTCTGATGGCGCTCCGCCACCAACAGGCTCCGCTCCGGGTCGGGGGCGACGCGGCTAGCGAGGAACCGTGCGATGCATCCGCCTTCGAACACGATCTGCGCCGCGGCCACGTCCTCGTTGACGGTGCCGTTGAGGGCGCGTCCTGCGACGCTGACGTCGGTCGGCTTGCCGGCCACCAACCCGAGCACGATGTCGATGTCGTGGATCATCAGGTCGAGGATCACGCCGACGTCCTTCACGCGGGCCGAGGGCACCAACCGGCGAGCCTCGATCAGGTACGGCGCCTTCACCTCGTGCTTGAGCATCTGCACCGAGCGGAAGAAGCGTGTGATGTGCCCGACCTGTAGCACCAGCCCGCGTGCCCGCGACAGTTCCGCCAGTTCGAGCGCCTGGCGAACGTCGGTGGCCACCGGCTTCTCCACCAGCACGTGCACCCCTGCCCGGAGGAGGGCGCCGGTGACGCTGTGGTGGAGGCTCGTCGGCACCGCGACGCTGGCCGCGTCGATGGTCTCCGCAGCCAGCATGGCGTCGATCGACGGGTACGACCGGCAGCCGAAGGAGCCCTCCGCCTCGGTGCGGCGCGCGGCGTCGGGGTCGACCACCGCCGTCAGTTCGACACGCGGCAGCGCCGCGTAGTTCACCGCGTGGTAGCGCCCCATCACGCCCGCGCCCACCACCGCGACCCGCAACGGCCGACTCATGTCAGCCCACCGGCTTTCATGCCTGCCCCCTGGCCCTCATGTCAGCCCCCCGGCCCTCATGCCTGCCCCCCGACCCTCATGTCAGCCCACCGGCCATCGCCGGCTGCGTTCGGCGCAGTTCGTGCATCAGAGCAACGTGGAGCGCATGCGAGCCGCGCTCGATGGCGACATGGGCGGCGATGGGTGCACCCAACAAGACGAGGTCGCCGATGGCGTCGAGGGCCTTGTGGCGCACCGGTTCGTCTGCGTGGCGCAGGGGCTGGAGCGGCCCGTCATCTGCGAAGACGATAACATGCGCGCTGGACGCGCCCAGCGCCAGTCCGCGGCCTTGCAGCGCGGCCGCGTCGCGCAGGAACCCGAAGGTGCGGGCGTCCGCGAGCTCCGCGAAGCGATCGGGTGCCCCGCACCAGCGCTGCCGCCCGATGGCGCGGTGAGCGAAGTCGATGGTGCAGCAGAGTTCGGCGCTGCCGGGCAGGACGCGAGCACTGGCCTGGTCCCGACGGACGATCACTTCGGAAGATGGGGCGATGGCACGCGGCGCGGCGGGCGCGGGCCCCAGCTCCGCCACCGCCTCGCGCCAGGGTGACGCGGAGCCGTCGAGGATCGGCAACTCGTCGGCCTCGGCAACGACCACCACCCCGTGCCAGAAGCCGGCGATGCGCAGCGCCGCGAGCAGGTGCTCGACCATGTGCACGCGTTCGCCGTCCGCGCCTAGGCTCGTGGCGTGATCGGTGCCGACGACGTTGTCGAGGCGCGCCTCGATGGGGACACCACGCCGTAGGAAGCGGAGGGGCCCTTCCTCGCGGATCAGCGTGACGCGCGAGCGCACCCCCGAGTGGACGGCCACCCCCTCGACGACGCTCACCCTCGCTCCGCCGCGGCCTCGGCCGGGGGGTCGTCGTGGGCGCCCACGGTTGGCGCGTCGTCCCGGCCGGAACGCGCGGCGTCGCCGGAGCCGCCGGACGGCGCCTTGGCGACGGCGCGCACGATTTCCCAGATGCGCTCGAGGCGGTCGAGCAGGTAGAGCTCCCGAACGTAGCGGCGGTACGGACGAGCCGGGAACCCGGCCCACGTCTCGCCGGCGGGAACGTCCTTCGTCACTCCGCTGCGGCCCGCGATACGGGCACCGGCATGGACGGTGACGTGATCGCTGATGGCCGCCGCGCCGCCCAGCACTACGCCGTCCTCGAGCACGGCGCTGCCAGCCACGGCCGTCATGCCGGCCAGGAGGCAGTCGCTGCCGATCTGGACGTTGTGACCGATCTGGCAGTGGTTGTCGATCTTCGTGCGTGCGCCGACGCGCGTGTCCTCCAAGGTGCCACGGTCGATGGCGGTCAGCGCGCCGATCTCGACGTCGTCGCCGATGACCACGCCGCCGGTGTGATGGATCTTGGCGGCGCCGGCCGGCCCGGCGGCGTAGCCGAAGCCGTCGGCGCCGAGCACGGCACCGGAGTGGACGATCACGCGCGCGCCGAGCGTCACGCCGTCGTACAGCGTGACGTTGGCGTACAGCCTGCTGCCCGCGCCCACGTGGACGCCCGGTCCGATGACGCAGTTCGCACCCACCGCGCACGCGTCGCCGATCTCCGCCGCTGGGCCGATGACGGCGCCGGCTTCGACGCTCACGTCGCGGCCGATCCGGGCGGTCGGGTCGACCACCGCCGTCGGGTGCACGCCCGGGACGGGGCGCGGGCGACGATCGAAGTGGGCGCTGAGACGCGCCAGCGCCAGGCGCGGGTCGCCGACCTCGAGCACCGCCCCGGCGTACGCCGCGGGGACGGCTCCGACGCGCGCCACCAGCACGGCGGGCGACGCCCTGCCCCATGCTGCCGTGGCGGCGGCAGCGTCGCTGTCGGCCCCCAGCACCACCACCGCCGCCACTTCGGGCGGTCCCGTCTCGGCCGCCCGGCGGGACCAGCGCTCCGGCGCCACCAACCGCGTGACGGCCGGCGGCTCGGCAGTCCCCGCTGCCCGGGCGCGCAGCGTGCCCCCCACCAGCGCCGCCAAGGTCTCGATGTCCGTGGCGGTCGGCGTGCTCGGTCCCTCAGTCGTTGCCATCGCTTCCCCCCTCTGGCGCCGTCGCCGGCGGTGGGCCGCTGGTCTCGCCGCCGTCCACCGGTACGTCGTCGGCCGGTGCGCCCTCCTCGGCGCCGTCCGCCGATCCGGCGGCGTCCTTCACCGTGACGACGAGCTCCTGACTACCCTCGATGACGTACGGGAACGGCACGCGGGCCAGGCGTTCGGTGTCGCCGTCTTCGTCGATCCGTTCCACCACCATCTCGCTGTTCTGGACTTGCTCCCGGAGGGCGTCGAGCAGTTCGCCGAACGACCGCGGTCGGCCGAGGCGCCGGTCCTCCTCGTCGCCCTCGTCGTCGTCGCGCGGCACGCCCCCGCCGCGGAACGACAGCCGTACCTCGCCCCGAACGTCCGCAGGGAGCTTCACGGTGACGGTGCGGACGCTGGCGCTCTCGCGGAACGGCTGCAGGCGTACGTGCGCCAGCAGCGCCTGTCCCGGTGCCAGCACGCTCGACTCGGCGACGATGTCCTCGATGGTGGCCACGCGTTGCCGCTCCTCCAGGCGCACGTTCAGCGCGAGGCTGGTGACGGGCGCGCGGCGGAAGACGTTGTTCGCCAGGACATCGAGTGGAGCGCCCGCCAACGACGCCGCGGCGAACGCGATGTCGTCCGGATGGTTGACCTGCTCCAGCACGTTGGCGCGGTCCCCGCCGTCGAGCCCGATCTCCCACGCCAACTCGGCGAAGCCGCCCGTGGAGCGCTGCAAGTGCCGGTCGAGGAGCTCGAGGGTGCCCACCGCCACCAGCACGGGGTAGAGGCGTTCGTCGGCAGCCACCTCGAAGCGGTAGCTGGCACTGCCGCCCGCGCCCGTCACGCGCAACGTCACCGGCAGGAGCGCGGACGCGGCGCCGAGGCGTCCAGCCAGCGCTCCGGGACGATCCTGCTGGATGGCGCCGACCATCGTCGAGCCGACGTTGGCGAGCTTGAACGGCACCTCGGAGCTGGCCACGATGGCGCTTACGAAGGCGGGCGCCAGCGGGAGGTCGACCGGCCCGATGCCGAGGAACGGGTGCCCGAAGGCGAGCACCCGGTCGTCGTCGACGGTCGTGAGCGTTCCGACGGCGGCCAGGGTCACGTCGCCGCGCACCAACGTTACCGCCAGGGCACCACCGGGGGTCGGGCGGTACGGCGGCTCTCGCCCTTCCGGGAAGCCGCCCGTCTGCGTGGCGAACGGCTGCACCGTGGCGTCGCGGAACAGCGGCTGCAGCAGCGCCAGGGCGCGCGGGTCGGCGCCGGCCATGAGGATCGGCGTGGCGACCGGAACGGCACGACCGAACCCCGCCACGTACGGCGCGCCGCCACTGCCCTCCGGCCCGGCCGCAGTCGGCGCGCCGTGAGGCCGATCGCCGGCGGCCGTGTCGCCGAGCGCCGCGCGCATCGCGGCGATGGGCGTGACCAGCGCGACCCGGTGGTCGGCGTTGGGGAAGACGTAGCCGATCGCCCCGAGCAGCGCGTCACCGCCGTCGGTCTCGAGGTACACCGGACTGCCGCTCATGCCCGCGGCCACGCCACCGCTGGCTTCGATGAACGGCCCGCCAGCGCGCACCAGCACCAACGGGAAGCCGGGGCCCGCGTCCCACAGCACCGCCAGCACCTCGACCGGGAAGCGCTCGAGCCGGTCCGACGGTCCGGCGGTCAGGCCGTAGCCTTGCTGGCCCACCACCACGTCCTCGACCGCGATGTCCCTCACCGGGACGCCCTGGATGGAGCCGTCACGTAGCGAGGCGGGGGGAGGATCGAGACCCGGCTGCGCGGCCGCGGCAGCCCACCACAGGAGCGTCAACAGCGCCACGAGCAGGCGCGGCAAAGCGCCGGACGCATGCGGCCGGTCGGCGCGGAGCCGCCGGCGCGGGTGGTGGCCGATCGGGGGGCGCCCGCCTAGGGGGCCGATGCCGGCACGGCGGCGCCTCGGCGGCGTGCGCATGCTCAGCGGCGCAGGAAGTTGTCGGAGATGAGCGCGTCCTGCAGCACGTGGATCATGTCGAGCGCCTGGCCGGTACCCAGCGCGACGGAGTCGGTGGCGCTCTCGGCCACCATCACCGGGATGCCGGTCGTCTGGCGCAGCAGCTCGTCGAAGTTGCGCAACAGCGAACCGCCACCGGTCATGATGATGCCACGGTCGATCACGTCGCTGACGAGTTCGGGAGGCGCCTGTTCGAGCACCCGCCGGACGCCGTCCGCGATCTTCTGGATCGGTTCTTGCAGCGCCTCGACCACGTCGCTGGTGGTGACGCGGATGGTCTTGGGCAGGCCGTTGATGAGGTCGCGGCCGCGGACCTCCATGTCGAGCTCGTCGTCCGGGCCGCGCAGGACGGCCGCACCGACCTTCATCTTGACGTCTTCGGCGGTGCGGTCGCCGATCAGCAGGTTCTCCTTGCGTCGGATGTAGCGGATGATCGACTCGTCGAACTCGTTGCCGGCGATGCGCAGGCTCTCGGACACGACGATGCCGCCAAGGCTGATGATGGCGATGTCGGTAGTGCCGCCGCCGATGTCGACGATCATCGAGCCGGTCGGCTCGGCGATCTTGACACCTGCGCCGATGGCGGCCGCCAGCGGCTCCTCGATCAGGAACGCTTTGCGCGCCCCCACCTCGCGCGTCGCCTGCAGCACCGCGCGGCGCTCCACCTCGGTCACGCCGGACGGAACGCAGACCATGATCTGTGGCTTGAACAGGCGGCTCGGGCCGGTCAGGACCTTGCGCACGAACGCCTGGAGCATCTTCTCGGTGAGGTCGTAGTCGGCGATCACGCCGTCGCGCATGGGGCGCACCGCGACGATGTTGCCGGGGGTGCGACCCAGCATCCGGTACGCTTCCTCGCCCACCGCCTTGACCTCGCCGGTGTCGCGCACCATCGCGATGACCGACGGTTCACGTAACAGGATGCCTTTGCCTTTGACGTAGATCAACACGGTCGCCGTGCCGAGGTCGACCCCGATCTCTTGACCCAGCTTGAAGAACATGCTCACTCCCGCCCGGATGGGGCTCGCGGCTCGTCGTCCCCGCACCTGTCCACGCGGCCACGCGCGCGGCGGGCGCCCGAAGGCGCGAGCCGACCGCGGACCGCGAGGTCGGTACTCGCCACGCTCGCGGTGAGGCAGTATACCCCTGCGACCCGGCGCCTCACAGGTAGGTCGCCTCGGCCGGCGCTGCGGTCGCGACGGCGGCCAGCGCGAGGGCGGCAGCGTCGGGGGCCGCCTCGGCCAGCGTGCGCTCGCCGGCGAACGCGGCCGGCAGCGCGTCCCGCGCGACCTTGACCGGACCGGCGACGAGCCGGACGCGCGGCGCGAAGGCGCCCGCTCGTGCGCCGTCTCCCGCTCGTTCGGTGTTGTCGTCCCGGCGCACCAGGGCGGCGTAGACGTTGCCGCGGCGCGCGTCCAGCACGGCGACGCCTTGCTCGCCTGCGGCCAGGGCGGCGGCAGCGACGGCGGCCAGCGTGGACGCGCCGAACACCGGCACCGACCAGGCGCGCGCCAACCCGTTGGCGGTGGCGATCGCTACCCGCAGCCCGGTGTACGAACCCGGACCGACGCCGACCCCGATGGCGCGGACCCGCTGCCGCTCGATGCCGGCGGTCTGGAACAGGCCCGCGATGTCGCGGACGATGCGAGCCGCGTGCTCCCGCCCGACGTCGGGGGCTACGCGCGCCAGCACGCGACCGCCCTCCTCGACCAGTGCCAGTGCCAGGTGCGACGTCGCGCAGTCGATGCCCAGGACGACGGACGGCTCGCTCATGGCGTCGCCGCTCCGGCCGCCGCGCTCCCCGTTCTCATCCAGCGCGCCGAGCGCACGATGCTCGCACCATCGCGGTCGGGTGAGGGGCTCACCGACCAGGAGAACGCCAGCCACAGCGCTTCGGGATGCGACGCCGCCAGCGCGTCGCCCCACTCCACCACCACCAACCGTGCGCGCTCTACGTACGCGTCGAGGCCGAGGCCCTCCAGCGCCGTCGCGTCGCCCAGCCGGTAGGCGTCGACGTGCACCAGCACGCCTTCCGGCGTCGGGTACTCGTGCACCAACGTGTACGTCGGGCTCGTCACCGCTGCGGTGGACCCCAGCTCCTCGGCGAGCAGCCGGGTGAACGTCGTCTTGCCGGATCCGAGTGGACCGGTCAGCAGCAACAGGCTCCCCGGCCGTGCGCGCCGCAAGGCCTCGCGCGCGAGCGCGCGCGTGGCGTCGAGGTCCACGAGCACGGTGACGCCGGCGTCGGCGGTCACGATCGGTCGCTGGGCACCTGGCTCACGTCGCGCCGAAGCCGGTTGAGGATCAGCTGCAGCAGCGCAGGGGAGGAGAGCGTCACCACCGCCTGCCTGGCGTCGTCGAGCCAGGCGACGATGGTGACGCCGTGCTCGGTCTCGATGGTCAACATGCGGGGTGCGGTGCGCGTGTGCCCGCCGGCGTCGCTCGTAGAAGCGGCCCCTGCGCCGGCGCCCGCCACCACCGCGGCGGCGTGCCGCAAGGCGTCGAGCTCGCGCGCTGTGACGTTGGACGCGCCGACCGAGACGTCTCCGTCGGCGTCGACGAGGGCGACGCCGGTGACGCCTTCCTCGTCGGCGTAGCGTGCCAACCAAGCCGCCGCGTCGTCGGCCGGGCCCGGCGCGCGTGCCGCTACGGGCGCCGGCCCGGTCCCGGAGGATGCGCTCTCGTCACCCTTCGTCGGAACGGTCCCGAAGACGCCGAGCACGTCGTCCAACAGGCCCTCCGCCACCAGCTGATCGGCGATGACCCGCGTCGCTTCGTACTCCTCCGTGAGCTGCACCAGCAGCTGCTCGGCGTGCCGCAGCGACGCCTCGAGCTGCAGCCGGAGGCCGAGCGAGACGCGCTCGAGGGCGTCGCGTTGCGAGTCGAGATGCATCAGGATGCGGCGCACGGTGGCGACGTCCTCGCTGTTGAGTTTCGCGACCTGGGCGAACGTCACCAGCGCGGCATCGAGGCGCCGTGGCACGCCTTCGAGGCGCTCGGCCGCTTCTCGCTCCAGCCGCTCCAGCAGGTCGGTGGCCTCGCCCAAGCGCTCGCTGGTCTCGCCGGCCTCGAGCTGGGCACGTGCCTCGGCCAGCACCTCCCGGATCCGTTCGGCTTCAGGCGACTCCGAACCCTGGAACGCCACCACGGCCCGGGTCAGCCGGTGCAGCTCGCCCACCTGATCCAGCCGTTGTGCCTCGCGCTCCTGCTCGAGCGCCGCCCGGAGTTGCGCCAGGTCCGGGTAGCGATCGTGCTCGAGGTCCTGGATCGCAAGGTGGACGCGCTCCATGAGCCGCGTGCTGGCCAGGCGCGCCGCGTCGTCGGCGATGGCTTGCAAGCGCACCCGCACGCTGGTGGCGAGCGCCCGACGCACCTCCTCGACCACCGACGCGACGGCGTCGACGTCGGGATCGCCGTCCGCTACGTCGGCGGTGACCGTGGGCGGCTCGTCCAGCAGCAACGCCGACGCCACGGCGGAGCTCCGTTCCTCGTCAAGAAGACGGTCGATCTCGCGCAAGGCAGCGCCGGCGCGCTCGCTCAGCGTCTCGGTGACGGGCAGCCCTTCGAGCTGCGCACGCAACGCGTCCAGGCGGGCGCGGCGCCGCTCCGAGGCCTCGGTGGCGCGTTCGGCGAGGTCGCGCGCCAGGCGCTCCTCGACCTGCCGCGCCGACGCCACCACCTCCGGAACGACCGAGCGACGTTCCTGCGCCAAGCGCAACGCGTCGAGCTCTTGACGCAAGAGCGCCACGTCCTCGGCCGGTGACGGGCCGGACTGGTAGCGCACCAGGGTGTCCTCGAGGCGCCGAAGGAACTCTTCCTGGGTGTGCAACTGCTCGGCCTCGGCGGCTTCGGCCCGAGCCAGGGCCTCAGCCTGTTCCTGCGCCAGCTGGTGCAGGTGCCGCACGTGGTTGACGTCTTCCAGGCTGGGCAGCGCGGTGCTGAGGATGCCGAGCGTCACCTTGGTAGCTTGCGCCAGCTCGGTGGTGTCGAGCTCCTCGCGCCAGGTGCCGAGGGCGGCCGCGATCTCGGTCAGCTCCTCGCGCAGGTCGTCGCGCAGCGCCAAGGTGGTGGCCTCGAAGTCGGCGCGCAGGCCCCGCAGGACGTCGGCGACCGAACGGCCCGCCACCAACTCGGCGCGCAGTTCGTCGACCCGCTGCGCCAGTCCAGGGCGATACGCCAGCAACGGACCGTGCTCCGCTTCGAGTCCGCCCAGGTCCTGCAACTCGCCGCCGATGTCGATCATGCGGATGCGTTCGTGCGCTTCCGGGTCGAGGTCGATGGTGTCGATGCTGAGGAGGTCTTCCTCTTCCGTGTCGACGTCGAACACACCGTCGCCGGCGGCGTCCGCCGCCACCGCAGCCGCGTCCGCCATGGCGGATGCGTCCGCGGCCGCTGCTCCGGCAGCCGTGGTGGCGAACGCGTCGGCGGCGGACTCGGCGACGCGTGCGTCGCCATGTTCGGCCGAGGGCGGAGTGGCGACGTCGCCGGAGGCGTCGCTCGAGACCGCCTCGGCGTGCTGCTCGAAGGCGGTTGATCCTGGGGCAGGCGCCGGTGCGCTGGCGCCGTCCGGGCCGGGTACGGTCGATGCCGCGTCGGCCTCGGCGCGCTTCTCGGCGTAGACGCTCGACTCCATCAGTTTGCGCAACTCGCGTGCCAATCGTCGCGCGCGTTCGATCTCGGCGGGCGCCAGTTGGCGGTTCTCCTGCGCGGCGCGGACCTGGTTCACTACCGTCTCGAGCCGGCGGATCTTCGGCCCCCCGAGCGAACGCACCAGTTCCAGCGCCTCGTCGAGTTCGCCGAGTTCGCGTGCCTGCAGCACCAGTTGGTCCTCGAGCTTTTGCTCCACCAATCGGTACTGCGCGGCGGCGTCCTGCGCCAGCACGTACGACTCCCGACCCGCCTCGTGCTCGGCTTCCAGCAACTGGACCTGGGCGCGGAGCTTCTGGACCTCCGGCCACTCGAAGTAGAGGTTGAACGGTCGCAGGGCTTCTTGCAAGCGCGCCAGCTCGTCCTGCTGCACCGCGAGCGAGTACCCGCCGTCACCCGTCTGCTCCGGCGCGCCGAGCGAGTGCAGCAGATCGACGATGCGCGAGACGGCCTCCTTGGCCTGAGTGACGGGCATGGTCACCTGCAGTTGCCGGTAGACCTGGGCCTTGAGGATCTTCTCGATCGTGGTGATGTCCGCCGTGTCGGGCGACTTGCCGAGCTGGCGCAAGCCCTCCTTGAGCGAGCGCGACACCACCCGAGGCGACAAGAGCGTCTCGAGCTCCTCCACCACGGTTTGGTAGACCGGGTTCGACACGACGCTCACGAGCGCCTACCGCACCCAGCGACCGGGAGACGGGTGCCAGGCGCAGCCAGCATGCTCAGAACTCCTCGTCCCAATCGACCGCCGTGGCGCCGGTAGCGCGCGTGGTGTCGGTCGCGGAGGCGGTGGCGGTGGCCTTGGCCGAGTTCCGGCCGCGGCCGAGGAGACCGAACTGCACGCAGATCCCCCGCAGACCGATGGTCGCGAGCAACAAGCCGACGAAGCCGAGGACCGCCCACACCACCTGGCCGGTGGTGCTGCGGAACATCGACCAGCGTCCCAGGAGCTCCAACTCGGGCATCGCCAGCACGTCGGCGAGGATGCTGCCGAGCGCGACCAACGCCTCGTAGAAGATCGGGACGACCAGCAGCAGCAGCGCCCAACCGACCAAGCGCCAGTTGCGGTTGCCGCCACCGAACGCCATGTTCAGCAGCACCAACTGGACGACGGCGAGCACGCCCAGCACGAGCAACACCCCGAGGCGCGTCCAGGTCGACCACAACCCGTCCACGGTGCGCTCGAACGCCAGGCCGGCGGCCTGCGAGCTCCCCGAGAGGGCGCGCTCGACGGCGTCGACCTGAGCAGCGAGCAGCGTGAGGTCGTGCTCGCGCAGGGAGGGGCGCTCGGCCAACGACGCCAGGATCTCCTCGGTGTCGGACGCCACGGAGGCGTCGCGCGCCTGAAGCAGACCGGCCACGCTGCCGCGGTAGACCGCCGCGACGTCCGAGACGTACGCGCGCGCACCGGCGTCGTCGCCGACGCGAAGGGCAGCGACGGCACGGCCAGCGTCGGCCGCCAGGACATCGGTGACGTCCTGGACCGAACCGAAACCGGCGTCGACCAGCGCGGCGGCCTGTCGTCCCGCTTGCGCCTCGGCGATGCCGGCGCTGCGGAGCGTCGTCGTCCAATCCGCGATGGCGACAGCGCGAGCCTCGTCGCGCGCCTGGGCCAGCGCGCGCTCGACGGCGGCAGCGACCAGCGGATCGGCCAGGGCCGCGTCGAGTTCGGCGTCCTGAGGGGCGCCAGCTACCGCAGCCGTGGCATCGGGGAGGCCGGCGTCGGTCGGCGCCGCTGCTGCCGGGGTCGTCTCGGTGGTTTCGGGGGCTTGCGCCTGGTCGGTCGCGAGCGCTGCGGGCGGAACCGGGGTGGTCTCCGCCGGCTCGGTGGTGTCCGGGGTCGCGACGTCGATCTGCGCCGGCCCGACGCTCGGCAACTCGGATGGAGCCGATGCCTCGGGGGCGATCGCGGCCCCTTCGACGCGGTCCAGCCCACCCCGTGCGGCGGAGGCAAGCCGCACCAGGGCCAGGTTGGCGCCTTCGAGGCTGGACGACAAGGCGTCGTCGTCGGCGTCGACGACCGCTTGCGCGGCGGCGACGAGGTACTGGTTGAGGGCGGCGTCGGTGCGCGGCGAGTCCTGGATCGCCAAGGAGTCGCCGTAGGCGCCCGCCAGCGCGACGTACCCTGCGTCGCGGTCCTCCGTCATGAGCCGCTCGGCGACCTGGACCTGGGCAGCGATGGCGTCGGCCGTGCCCGCCTCGAACGCCAGCCTCAGGCCGGTCGCGTCGCTGGCCGCCGCCAGTGCGGCGCCGTCCTCGGCGCGGAACGCCATCGCATCGGCGAGGTGCGCCAAGCGCGTGCGCGCGAGCTCGAGGTCGTCCTGGGCGGCGGCCGTGAACGCCGAGTCCATCACCAGGCGCCGGAAGCCACCTTCGAGCACCGCCACCTGCACCGCGATGTCGGTTCGGCTCTGGTTCTCCACCGCGGTGCGGGCACGCTCGAACGTCCGCTCCATGGCCTGCACCAGGCTCACGCTGGTGGCGTCGCGCGAGAGGGTCAGCAGGGCGTTGAGGGCGCGCTCGAGCTCGTCGCGTGCCTGCACGCCGTCGCCGGGGACGGACTCGACCGCGATGCGAAGGTTCTCGATCGCCAGGTCGTAGCGTTGCAGCACCGAGTCCTCTTGCGCCATCGCGGCGCCGAGCCCCAGCACCAGGCAGAAGATGCCGGTCGCGAGGATCCGTTGTCGCCAGTTCATGCTGCCTCCTCGAAGGCGGCGCGCGCCGCTAGGACGGCACCGATGTTCACGTTGGGTCGGGTGACGACGACGATGGCGTCGGCGCCCATGGGGAAGACGAACAGCACGCCCTGGGGATGCTCCAAGGAGAGCACGCGCAGGTTCCCACCTCGGGCGAGCAGAAGCCGCGTCGAGCGTACCAGCGTCGGCAGCCGCCGCGCGTCGACGGCTTCACCGCGCTCCAACGCGACGCGCGTCCCGCGCACGATCACGACCTGGCGCACGGTCTCCAACGCACCGAAGATGCGGACGGCGGCGTCCATGGCGGCGGCGTCGAGCACGGCAGCTGGCGCGGGTGGTGAAGGGTGCGAGGCGGCAGGTGCGGTCGCCGCGGAAAGCGCTGCGCCTGCCTTGGCGGCCGTGGGCGCAGCATCGGGAGCCACACCGGCGGCCGCTACGCCGGCCGTGCCCGTAAGGCGCGCGGCGGGAGCGGGGGTGAGGCGCAAGGACGGCAAGTCGGGTAGGTACACCGAACTGCGCTTGACCGCCGCGTCGAGTGCCGACATCCCCCCGGAGGCGTCGATGAGGTGCGCCTCGGCTGCACCCCGAGCGGCTTCGGCGCGGGCGCCGCCCGCCCCATCGGCGAAGGACGGCGCCTGCGTCGGCGCCGACCCGGTCTTGGCGACCTTGGCGACGTCGGCGGCGATCCTTTTCAGGCTGCGGGTCAAGCCCTGTTTCGGCAGCACCGTGGCGAGCTGACGCCGCACCGGTCCGAGCAGGAGCTTCCGCATGGCGGCAGCGCCGATGGTCTCCGGCGACTGCCCGGAGGCGCGCAAGGCATCGTCGAGCATGCGCTCGGCCGCCCTGGGCGACACCAACTCGGTGAGCTCGTGGCGCGTGATGCGGTAGACGTCGTTCTGCATCGCCTTCTCTCCCCGCGCAGGGGGTGCCGCCGCGGTTCTCATGAACGACCCATCATACGGACGCGCGGCCGGCGACGGTTCCGGCGGCCGCGGCGGGATGGGGAACGCCTGCACGTCCCCGAGCATAGGACCGCCGCAGCTGTCGGGGATGTGAGATATTCCGTTGGGATGGGCATTCCAGGCGCCGTCCGCGGTGCCGGGCGGCGCCGGCGACGGTCGCCGGGGCGGGCGCACGAACGTCGCGGGGCGGCATGCTACGCCGCGTCGTCTGCGGCTCCGGGTGAGCGTCCCCGCTCGAGCGCGTCCCCGAGTTCGCGCGCGATGGTCAACGCTCGTGGGTAGCGCATGCGCGCGGGCCCGACCAAGGTCAGCCGTCCGCGGCCGCTTCCGCAGCCGAACGTCGCCGACACCCGTGCCACGGTGTCGTCCAGCGTCAGCTCCAGGTCGTCGACGTCCGCCGTGTCCTCGCCGCGCGCCGTCGCGCGGCTCGCGCCGTGGGCCGGGTGAAGCGGCTCGTGCTCGACCTGCTCGACCACCGTGCGCACGAAGCCGGGATCGCTTCCCTCGGGCTCGAGCAGGACACGCCCCAGGCCGTCGCGGAAGATCCGCGGCGGCTGGAGACCACGCCACGCGTCGGCGACGGCCCGCAAGGTACGTGCCAACTCGGGCACGGCGTGGCGCGCGAGGGCGCGTAGCGCACGCGGAACCTCGCCCACCGGCAACGTCAGCTGACGAAGGTTGCGCTCGGCGTCGTCGATGACGCTCTCTTCGGGAGCGGGATCCAGTTCGACCCCGATCTGGCGCACGAGGCCGTTGTCCAACACGACCACGGCCAGCAGGCGTCGAGCCGTGAGCAACGAGAGGTGGATCTCGAGGATCCGCAGCGCTTCGTCCGGCGGCAGGCGCACTACCACCGCGTACCCGGAGAGCTCCGCTGCCAACCGCGACGCCAACTCGAAGAGGTCGTCGCCGTCGGTTCCGGCGAGGCGACGCCGGACGTCGCGGCGCAGGCGCGGCGGAAGGCGCGGCGGCGGGAGATGCGCCAGGGCGTAGGTGCGGAACCCCAACGCCGTGGGGATGCGGCCGGCAGAAGTGTGCGGCTGTTGCAGGAACCCGTCGCTCTCGAGCGAGCCGAAGTCGTTGCGCACGGTGGCGCTCGACACGTCGAGGCGCTCGGCGATCACACCGGACGGCACCGGATGCGCCGTGTCGATGTAGGCCTCGGCGACGAGGTGGAGGACGCGGGCTTGCCGCGCGTTCATGGCATGGATGCTACCACGGTCGTCGGCCCCGCGCCGGTTCTGGGTTCGCGTGGCCGACGACGAAACGGCGTCACCCCTGGTCTTCGTCCGAGGCGTCGGCGGCCATCTCCTTCACCGCGGCGAGGTGCGCGCCGTCCATCGGCATCACGCTCAGGCGGTTGCCTCGGCGCGTCAGGGTGGACCCCTCGAAGCGCGGATCCGCCTTCATCTCCGCCAACGTCACCACGCGAGGCAGGCGCTCGTGCGGCGCGATGTCGACCAGCACCCAGCGCGGCTCCTCGGGCGGCGACGTGGGGTCGTGGTAGGGCGAAGCGGCGTCGAACTGGGTCGGATCGGGATACGCCTCGGAGGCCACCGTCGCGATTCCCGCCACGCCAGGCGAGGCGGTGCTGGAGTGGTAGAAGAGCACCGCGTCACCGACCCGCATCTCGTCGCGCATGAAGTTGCGGGCCTGGTAGTTGCGCACGCCTTCCCAGGCGGAGCGACCGTCGCGCTCCAAGTCGTCGTAGGCGTAGGCGTCCGGTTCGCTCTTGACCAGCCAGACTCGTGCCATGGGGTGGAGTCTACCAGCGCCCCGCCGGCATCGGTCGCGCCGCACGAGCGGCCCGGCTAGCGACGCCGGAGGACCGGCGCGTCACTCCCACTCGATGGTGCCGGGCGGCTTGCTGGTGATGTCGTACACCACCCGGTTGACCTCGGGCACGGCGTTGACGATGCGGCTGCTGACGGTGGCCAGGAACTCGTGCGGAAGCCGGCTCCAATCGGCGGTCATGCCGTCGACGCTGGACACCGCTCGGAGCGCAACGGTGTGGGCGTAGGTACGACCGTCGCCCATCACCCCGACCGAGCGGATCGGCGTGAGCACCGCCAGCGCCTGCCACGTCTCGTCGTAGAGGCCGAACTCTCGGAGCGCAGAGACGAAGACGTCGTCGACGCGTCGCAGCACCGCGAGGCGCTCGCGCGTGACCGCGCCGATGACGCGGATCGCGAGCCCCGGCCCCGGGAACGGGTGCCGGTCGCGCAGGTGCTTCGGCAGACCGAGCGTTTCCGCGACCTCCCGCACCTCGTCCTTGAAGAGCGTGCGGAACGGTTCGATCAACTCGAACTGCAGGTCGTCCGGCAAGCCGCCGACGTTGTGATGCGACTTGATGTTGGCTGCGCCATGGCCGCCGGCCGACTCGATCACGTCCGGGTAGAGCGTGCCCTGGGCGAGGAACCGGATGTCGCCGCGATCGGCCTCCAGCGCGCGCGCCTCGGCAGCGAAGACCTCGATGAACTCGCGTCCGATGATCTTGCGCTTGGTCTCCGGATCCGTCACGCCCTCGAGGGCGGCGAGGAAGCGCTCGGATGCGTCGACCACGCGAAGGTTCACGCCGAGATCGCGCAGCGCGCGCTCCACCTCGTCGGCTTCGCCCATGCGAAGCAGGCCGTGGTCGACGAAGACGCCGATCATGCGCTCGCCAAGGGCGCGGTGCAGCAGGAGCCCCAGGGTGCTCGAGTCGACACCGCCCGAGATGCCCAACAGCACGCGTTCGTCACCGACCCGCGCGCGCACCTCGGCCACCGCCTGCTCCACGATCGCCTCCGGCGTCCAGTCGCGTGGCGCGCCGGTGAGGTGCACGAAGCGTTCGAGCACGGCCATGCCCTTCGGCGTGTGCCGCACTTCCGGGTGGAACTGCAGCGCGTAGATGCCGCGTTCGACGTCCTCCATCGCAGCGACCGGGTTGTCCTCGGTGGCCGCGCACACCCGGAAGCCCGGTGGCGGTTCGCCGACGGTATCGCCGTGGCTCATCCACGCCACGAACTCGCCATCGATGCCCTCGAACAGCGCCCCGTCGTAGCGCGCCAGGGTCGACTTGCCGTACTCGCGCACGTGGCTTGGCACGACCTCGCCGCCCAACTCGCGGGTGACGAGTTGCATGCCGTAGCAGATGGCGAGGATCGGCACGCCGAGGTCGAGCAGGCCGCTCGGCATGGTCGGCGCGCCTGCGTCGGCGACGCTCTGCGGCCCTCCGGACAGGATGATGCCGCGGGGCGCATGGGCGCGAAGCGTCGCGACGTCGGCAGTGGGGGGTTCGATGACCGAGAAGACGCTCAGTTCGCGCAGGCGGCGCGTGATGAGCCGGGTGTACTGCGATCCGTAGTCGATGACGATGATGGCGGACACGTGGCTCCTAGCGCAGCAGGTTCACTGCCGCTCTTCCGGCATGGGAGGGAAGGTGAGCGTGATCGCCCGGTCTTCGGGCACCCGCAGCGTGACGCGGTCGCTGGTGCGATCCTGGAAGGCCGCGTGCACGACCCAGGTCCCGGTGGCGTCGAACACCACCCGCCGCGGCACCGAACCGATCACGGTGCCGGCACGGAACGACGAGCCGCTCGGGCTCTGATCGACCACCAGGCTGACCGGCGGCAGGTTGGCCGGGTCCACACGGACGTCGACGACGTGGCTGACACTGCCGCTCCCAGCGACCGCCTGGCGGTTGCCCCGCTGTGCCAGCACCGCCATGTACGCCGCCGTGCCGGCCACCAGGACCAGCAGCAGCAACAACGCGGGACCGCGCCACGACCGGCGACGGCGACCGCTCTCGTCGTGCCGGTCGAGCCGGATCGGTGCGGGGCGCAGCGCGCCGTCGAGGTTGCCAGGGCGGTAGGTGGCCCCCGGGGGCAGGTCCTTGACGAAGCCCGGATCGGAGTCCTTGGGCGGGCGGACGGCGCGCGCGACCAGCCCAGGGTCGCTCGCGAGCGTGATGGGGTCGGGGTCCGCCGTCGACGAGGCGCTGGTGGACGAGGCGCCGGCGAGCTCCCCGACGCTGGGGCCAACGGTGCGGGCTGCGTCGCGGTCGTAGCTGGCGGGCTCGACGCGAAGGTCCGTGCGCGTGGCGGTGAGGCTCGGGCCTAGGCCGTCGCCGCCTCCGATGTCGAGGGCGCCACCCGGGATCTCGGGCAGGTCGAGCGCGTCGTCCAAGACGCCGTCGGCGCCGGACGCGCTGCGGTCCGCCGAGGCTATCGGCAGGGTGAGGTCGGAGAACCCGGCAGGCGGGACCGTGACCGCACCGCCGGACAGCCGACGAACGACGCTGTAGAGGCGCTCGGCGTCGGGCGCCGGGTTGGTGCCCGCAGCGACCGCTCCACGCAGGACCACCAGGACCTCGCTGCTGAGGTTGTCGCCGGCGAGGCTGAGCAGCGCGTGCACGGCGTCACGCAGGTCGCGCTGGAGCGCGGCGGCCTGGGCGCGGCCCGGTTCGGACCTGGGCGTGGAGGCGCCGGAGGCGGCGTTCGACCACGGGACGCCGTACCCTTCCACGAGTACGCGGCCCGCGGCGAACAGCAGTCGCTCGGCGCCCAGCGCACCGTGGGTCACGCCCGCCCGCGCGGCGTCGCGCACGGCCTGCAGCACCTGCAGGACGAAGCGGTCGTCGACCACCGACTCGCCGGGCGCCGTCAGCGTCGCCCCGGTCGGGATGGCCGCCACGAGCGTGCCGCGGGTGCCATCGAACGACGCCGCCACGATCGACGGGATGGCGTCGGAATCGATGTCCCCCGGTCCGGCGAGGGGACGCCCGGGGAACTCGTAGATGAGCACCGCCAGGCCGGTCACCGGGTCGACCCCACGGTGCGTGGTGACCCCGCCCCCGGTGCGGTATGCCTCGGTGCGCTGGTAGTGGCCGACGTCGTTCATGCGTTCGACCGGTTCACGACCGCGAGTATAGCGAGGCGCTCGACGCGGTCACAAGGTTCCGCGGGGGCTCCGTCACGTCGCGCGTTGTGGCTGCTGCGCGCGGCTGGTACGCTGCCGAGCGACATGGCCGTGACCCGCGAACGCGTCCTCGAGGCGCTCCGAACCGTGCAAGACCCCGAGTTGCACCAGGACCTCGTCAGCCTCGGCATGGTCGCGACCGCCGAGGTCGAGGACGGCGCCGTGCGCCTGGTGATCAACCTCACCACGCCCGCCTGCCCGATGAAGGCGAAGATCGAGCACGACGTGCGCGCCGCGCTGCGCGCGCAGCTGCAGGTCGACGACGTGCAACTCACGTTCGGAGCCAACGTGCGTGGGCCGCAGCAGGAACCGCTTCCTGGCGTGAAGACGGTGATCGCGGTCGGCTCCGGCAAGGGCGGCGTCGGCAAGTCGACGGTGGCGGCGAACCTCGCGGCGGCACTTGCGCTCGAAGGGGCGGCGGTCGGCTTGTTGGACGCCGACATCTACGGGCCGAGCCAGGCGAAGATGTTCGGCGTGGAGGGCAAGCGTCTGATGGCGGACGATGCCAAGAACATCCTCCCGCTACGCAACCACGGCGTGAAGATCATCTCCATCGCCAACCTGGTCGAGGACGGGCAGGCGCTCACGTGGCGCGGACCGATCCTGCACGGCACCTTGACGCAGATGCTGAAGCAGACCGTGTGGGGCGAGCTCGACTACCTGGTGGTCGACCTCCCGCCCGGCACCGGCGACGTCCAGCTTTCGCTGGCGCAGTTGGTGCCGCTGACCGGCATGGTGTTGGTCACGACGCCCCAGGACGTGGCGCTGGCCGACGTGCGACGCGCGTACACCATGGCGCGCAAGACGCACGTGCCGGTGCTCGGCGTGATCGAGAACATGAGCTACTACGCGTTGCCCGACGGCACGCGGGACTTCATCTTCGGGGAGGGCGGCGCCGACCGCTGGGCCGAGCAGGAGCGGTTGCCGGTGCTCGGGCACGTGCCGATCACGCGGGGGTTGCGCGAGAGCGGTGATTGTGGCGTGCCGCTGGTGGTGGCGAACCCCGACGACCCCAGCGCCCAGGAACTGCGCCGCGCCGCCCGGGTGATGGCGGGCCAGGTGAGCATCCAGTCGTTGGCCGTGTTGCCGATGGCCTGAGGGCGGCGCGCCGCTGCCCGGGTGATGGCGGGCCAGGTGAGCATCCAGTCGTTGGCCGTGTTGCCGATGGCCTGAGGGCGGCGCGCCGCTTCGGTTGTCGTCTCCAGGGGGCGCTGCTATACTCCCGCTCAGCGGGAGGAGTAGGCGCCCGCGTCCCCGGCAGAGAGCCTGGGTCGGACGTTGCCGCTGCGTCGCGGGTGGCTGCGCCCGGCTGCGATCCCGGGACGGTGGACAGGCGCCGAACGTCGCCCGTCGGTCGGTGCTCGCAGCGCATGGCGCGCGGTGAGCCGCCGACGTCGAGGAAGAACGCCGGCGCGCTAGAGCGCGCTGGGCCAGTAGAGCCTCCGGTCGTCGACCCGTCAGCGCGACGCAACGAGTGCCCCTGGGCTGCCCGGGGGAAGTGCGGTGGTACCGCGGGGGGAACCCTCGTCCGCAACGCGTCGGGCGGGGGTGTTTCATCGTACCTCCCACCGTCCGATCGGTCGCGGCCGCGCGAAGGCAACGGCGCCGCGAAGGAGGAGGAACGTATGCGCGAGCACGCCAACGAAGCGGCCGACAGGGCCGAGGGTGGACGAGCGACCGTGACCGACGTCGCCGCCACGGCCCCGGGCGACGCCGCCGGAGCCGCGCCCCTCGCCAGCCGCTACGACCCGTTCGACGTAGAAGCGCGCTGGGCGAAGCGCTGGGCCGAGGAGCCGTTCCGCGCCGACCCGAGCAGCGGCCTCGAGCCGTTCTGCATCGTCATCCCGCCGCCCAACGTGACCGGCAACCTGCACCTGGGCCACGCCTTCGACAACACCATCATCGACGCGCTGATCCGCTTCAAGCGCATGCAAGGGTTCGAGGCGCTGTTCCAGCCGGGCACCGACCACGCCGGCATCAGCACCCAGGTGCAGGTCGAGCGCGCGCTGCGCGCCGAGGGAACGAGCCGCTTCGAACTCGGCCGCGAGCGCTTCGTGGAGCGCGTGTGGGCCTGGAAGGAACGCTACGGCGGCATCATCCTCGAACAACTGCAGCGTCTCGGCGTGAGCGCCGACTGGTCACGGACGCGCTTCACCATGGACGACGGACTGTCGCGGGCGGTCCGGCGTCAGTTCGTCGAGCTCTACCACCAGGGACTGGTCTACCGCGGCGAACGCATCGTCAACTGGGACCCGTCGAGCCGCACGGTCCTGTCCGAGCTCGAGGTCGACCGCGAGGAGCGGCCCGGCAAGCTCTACGAACTGGCGTACCAGCGCGAGGACGGCGGCGCCGTCCACATCGCCACGGTCCGCCCGGAGACGATCTTCGCCGACGTCGCCGTGGCGTTGCATCCTGACGATCCTCGGGCCCCGGAGCTGGCGGGACGGTCGGTGCGCATCCCGCTCACCGACCGCTGGGTGCCGATCATCCTGGACGAGGCCGTCGAGCGCGACTTCGGCACCGGCGCGCTGAAGATCACCCCGGCGCACGACCCGACGGACTTCGAGATCGGCGAGCGCCACGGCCTGCCCAGGCCGAGCGTGATCGACCTCGACGCACGCCTCGCCGGACCGCTGGTGCCGGAGGCGTTCCGCGGACTCGACCGGTTCGACGCGCGTGCGCAGGTCGTGCGGGCGCTGCAGGACGAGGGTGCCCTGATCGGCGCGCGCGACCACACGATCGCCATCGGACTCTCGCAACGGACCCAGGAACCGGTCGAGCCGATCCTGTCGCTGCAGTGGTTCTACGACACCGACGCCATCGCCAAGCGCGTGCTGCAGGCGCTCGACGCCGGCGAGATGCGGGTGCTGCCGGAGCGGTACGCCAAGGTGAACCGGGACTGGCTGGCGAACCTGCGGCACTGGTGCATCTCGCGCCAGCTCTGGTGGGGTCACCGCATCCCCGCCTGGTACGACGAGGAGGGCAACGTCCACGTCCCGCCGGCGGACGCCCCCGATCTCGACCCGACCGACGACCCGCGCCATCACGGCAAGACCCTGACGCAGGACCCGGACGTGTTCGATACCTGGTTCAGCTCGAACCTGTGGCCTTTCAGCACCCTCGGCTGGCCCGACGAGGACGATCCGTTCTACCGGTTCTTCTACCCGACCAGCGTGCTGGTGACGGGGTACGACATCCTGTTCTTCTGGGTGGCGCGCATGCAGATGGCCGGGTACCAGTTCACCGACGGGCGGCCGTTCCACGACGTCTTCCTGCACGGGCTGGTGCTGGACGCCGAGGGTCAGAAGATGTCGAAGTCGAAGGGCAACGGGATCGACCCGCTCGACGTGGTGAACGAGTACGGCGCAGACGCCCTGCGCTTCGCCATGAGCCACGCCTCCACCGGCGGCCAGGACGTGCGCTGGGACGACCGCCGGGTGGAGATGGGGCGCAACTTCGCCAACAAGCTCTGGAACGCGGCGCGCTTCGCCATGATGCACCTCGCGTCGGCCGCGGACGAGGCCGAGGACGCCGCTGCGCACGGGCCGCGCCCCCAAGGGCCCCAGCGGCTGGCCGACCGCTGGATCCTCAGCCGCCTGCAACGTGCCGTCACGCAAGTGAGCGGGGCGCTCGAGGCGTACGACCTCGGCGCCGCCAGCCGCGCGATCTACGACTTCGCCTGGTCGGAGTACTGCGACTGGTACCTGGAAGCCGCCAAGCCGGCGTTGCGCGAGGAGGACGAAGGGACGCGCGCGACGCTACGGCACGTGCTGACGACCATCCTGAAGCTGCTGCATCCGTTGATGCCGTTCGTCACCTCGGAACTGTACCAGGCATTGGGTCACGCCGAGCAGCTCGCCCTAGCGCCGTGGCCCGAGGTCGATGACGTGCTGGTCGACGAGGAGGCGGAGCGCGACTTCGAGCGCGTGCGTCAGGCCGTCGCCGGCGTTCGCAGCGTGCGCAGCGACGCCGAGATCGCCCCCGGCGCACGCGTGCAGGTGCACCTGCACGGGCCTGCCGCCCAGCAGGTGGCCGCGGAAGGAGCCGTCCTCGACGCGCTGGCACGCGCCGTCGCCAGCCTCGAGCCGGTCGATGGGCCGGCGCTGCGGTACGCCGCGCCCGAGGTCGAGGTGGCGCTTCCGTTCGCGGGCTTGGTCGACGTGACCGAGTACCGGGACCGGCAAGGGAAGCGCCTCGCCAAGCTCGAAGCGGAGCGCGAGCGGTCGGTGCGCAAGCTCGCCAACGAGAAGTTCGTTGCCAACGCCCCCGCCGAGGTGGTGGCCGAGGAACGTCGCCGCGTGGCCGAGGCCGACGACCTCATCGAGCGCACGCGTCGCCTGCTGGCGCAACTCGGATGACCGGCGACGCGAGACACCGCCGGGTGCCGCCGCGTGCGGACGCCGCCGAAGTCCGGCGGCGGACCCGGTGCGGGTGGTCCCTGGGCGAGCCTTCCGGGTGCGCGCCGATCGGGTGCGCGCCGATCGGGTGCGAGCGATGAGTCCCTTGCTGCTCGACCGCGGCCTGACGCTCGACGACGTCGAGCGCGTGGCGCGGGGCGATCTCGTGGTGGTGTTGGGGGACGAGGCGCGCCAACGCGTGACGCGCAACCGCGCTTTCGTCGAGCGCTTGGTCGACCGTGGCGACACCGTCTACGGCGTCACCACCGGCTTCGGGCGCTTCGCCACCACGCGCATCGCGCACGAGGACGTGCTGGCGCTGCAGCACAACCTGCTGCTGTCGCACGCGGTGGGGGTAGGAGAGCCGTTCCCGACCGAGGTCGTGCGCGCGATGTTGCTGCTGCGTGCACAGTCGCTGGCGATCGGCGCGTCCGGCGTGCGGCCGCTGGTGATCGACGCGCTGTTGGCGCTGCTGAACGCGCGCATCCACCCGCGCGTGCCGTCTCAGGGCTCGGTTGGGGCGTCGGGCGATCTGGCGCCGTTGGCGCACATGGCGCTGGCGCTGGTGGGCGTGGGCGACGTCGAGTTCGCCGGCACGACGATGCCGGCCGCCGAGGCCCTGACGCGAGCGGGCATCCCCCCGGTCGCGCTGCAGGCGAAGGAGGGTCTTGCCCTCATCAACGGCACGCAAGCGATGACGGCCCAGCTCGCCCTGGCGCTGCGCGACGCCGAGCGCCTCGCGCGCATCGCAGACGTCGCGGCGGCGATGAGCGTCGAGGCGCTGATGGGCAGCCACCGGCCGTTCCAGCAGGCCGTGACGCGCCTGCGCCCGCACCCCGGTGCGGCGCGCTCCGCTGCCAACCTGCGCCGGCTGCTGGCCGACTCCGACATCGAACGGGCCCACGAGGGATGCGGGCGCGTGCAAGACGCGTACTCGTTGCGGGCGGCGCCGCAAGTGCACGGCGCCAGCCGGGACGCCCTGGCGCACGTGCGGGTCGTGGTCGAGACCGAGCTGGGTGCCGTCACCGACAACCCGTTGGTGCTCGACGACGGCACCGACGACGGGATGGACGGTGAGGTGGTGTCGGCGGGGAACTTCCACGGCCAGCCGCTCGCGCTCGCCGCCGACTACGCGGCCATCGCCGTGGCCGAGTTGGCCAACGTGTCGGAGCGGCGCACGGAGCAGTTGGTGAACCCTGCGCTCTCCGGTCTGCCGGGGTTCTTGACGGAGCACGGTGGCCTGCACTCGGGCCTGATGGTCGCGCAGTACACCGCGGCGGCGCTGGTGAGCGAGAACAAGGTGCTGGCACACCCCGCGTCGGTCGACTCCATCCCGACCAGCGCGAACCAGGAGGATCACGTCTCGATGGGCGCCTTCGCTTGCCGCAAGCTGCGCAGCGTGGTGGCGAACGCGCGCTACGTGTTGGCGGTCGAGGTGCTGGCGGCCGCGCAAGGGCTCGACCTGCGCGCGCCGCTGCGCCCCGGTCGAGGGGTGGCGGCGGCGCACGCCTGCGTGCGGGCGCACGTCGATCGCCTTCACGAGGACCGGTTCTTGCACCCCGACGTGGAGCGGGTGCACGGTGTCCTCGCCGACGGGACGTTGCTGGCCGCCGTGGAGGCGGCGGTCGGGGAACTGGGGTGAACGCCTCGGCGCGCGCCGCCGAGCGGGCGCTCAACCGTCCTGGCGCCACACCACCCGACCGCCGATGACCATCTCGGCCAGCGCAGGGTGCCCCCAGGAGTACAGCGGCAGCAACGCGTCGGCGCCGTCCACCACCAGGTAGTCGGCCATCGCGCCGGCCTGCAGCACGCCCCAGTCGGGCCGGCCAAGCGCCTTGGCGGCGTGGGCGGTGCCGGCGGCCAACGCCTCCTCGACGGTGAACCCGGCAGTGGCGATGGCGAGCTGCAGCGACGGCAACAGCCCGTACACCGGGCCCGACCCCGGGTTGTGGTCGCTGGCGATCGCCACCGTCACGCCGGCGGCGCGCAGCGCCTCGGCTCGCGGCAGGGGTGCGCCCAGCAGCAGCGCTGGGACCGGGACCAGCGTCGCCACCGTCCCTGCGCGGGCCAGCGCGCGCCAGTCGTCCTCACCGGAGCGTTCCAGATGGTCGGCGGACAGCCCACCGAGCTCGGCCACCAACCTCGCGGCGCCGGTGGCGTGCAGCTGCTCTGCGTGCGCCTTGATGGGCAGGCCGTGCTCGCGCGCCGCTTCGAGGATGACACGCGCCTCCGACAGCGTGAAGGCGCCTCGGTCGCAGAAGACGTCGACGGCGTCGGCCAAGCCCGAGCGCACGGCCTCCGGGATGGTCTCGCTCACGATGCGCTCGACGTGCTTCGTGCTGCCCAGTTCGGGATCGGGAACGTGGGCCAACAGCGTGGTGGTGATGCGCTGCGGGCCGTCCTCCCCGAGGCGCCGCGCGACACGCAGCATCTTGAGCTCGTCCTCGGTCGTGCGGCCGTAGCCCGACTTGATCTCGAGCGCCGTGACGCCACCACGCAGGAAGCGGCCGGCGCGCCGCCTCGCCAGCACCAGCAGCCCTGCTTCGCTCATGGCGCTGGTGGCACGCACGGTGGCGTGGATGCCGCCTCCGGCCGCGAGGATCTCCTCGTAGGAGGCGCCGTGCGAGCGCTGCACGTACTCGTGGACCCGGTTCCCGGCCCAGACCAGGTGCGTGTGGGCATCCACCAGCCCCGGGATGACGGCGCGGCCGCGCAGGTCGACGGAGGGCCAGCCGACGTAGTCGGCGGGCAGCTCCGCCTCGGCGCCGACCCAGGCGAAGCGGCCGTGATCCACCACGAGGGCCGCGTCGATCAGGCGCTCGTACGGCGTGTAGGCCTCGGAGATGCCGCGGATGACGCGCTGGTCGGCGGCGTAGTAGCTGGCGGGGCCCGGCGTCGCGGGGCGCCGTTCGGCGGAGCTGCTCATGCGTCCCTCCTGGAGGATGCATCCAGACTCGGCAGGTCGAGGCCGCGCTCGTGCGCCACGGCGATGGCGTGCTCGTAGCCGGCGTCCGCGTGGCGCATCACGCCGGTACCGGGGTCGTTGCGCAGCACCCTGGCAAGTCGCTCGTCGGCGTCGCTGCTGCCGTCGGCTACGGTGACCTGGCCGGCGTGGAGGCTGTACCCCATGCCTACGCCGCCGCCGTGATGGAAGCTTACCCAGCCTGCGCCGCTGACGGCGTTGAGCGCGAAGTTGAGCAGCGCCCAGTCGGCCACGGCGTCGGAACCGTCCTTCATCGCCTCGGTCTCGCGGTAGGGGCTGGCGACGGAGCCGGCGTCGAGGTGGTCGCGTCCGATGACGATCGGCGCGCGGAGTTCGCCCGAGCGCACCATGGCGTTGAAGCGAAGACCTGCCACGTCGCGCTCCCTGTAGCCGAGCCAGCAGATGCGTGCGGGGAGGCCCTGGAAGGCGAACTTCGTGACCCCTTCGGTGAGCCATCGGCGTAGGCCGGTATCGTCCGGGAAGAGCTCGAGCAGCGCGCGGTCGGTGCGATGGATGTCGTCCGGGTCTCCGGAAAGGGCCACCCAGCGGAACGGGCCGCGCCCCTCGCAGAACTGGTCGCGGAGGAAGGCGGGCACGAACCCCGGGTAGGCGAACGCGCTTGCGAAGCCGCCCTCGCGCGCGAACGCGCGTAGGTTGTTGCCGTAGTCGAACGCCACCGCTCCGCGCTGCTGGAGCGCCACGATCGCCTCGCAGTGGCGGGCCATCGCTGCCAGCACGCGCGCCCGGTACCCGGTGGGGTCGGCCGAGCGCGCCCGGTCCGGATCCTCGTCGGCGATGGATGGCGGTACGTAGCCGTACATCGGATCGTGGGCGCTGGTCTGGTCGGTGACGAGGTCGACCTCCACGCCTTGGCGCACCAGCTCCGGCAGCACCTCGGCGGCGTTCCCAAGCAGGCCGATCGAGAGCGGTTCGCGTGCCCGGCGCGCGGCGCCCAAGCGCTTCAAGGCGTCGTCCAGGTCGGTGGCCGCCGCATCCAAGTAGCCGGTCTCGAGCCTCCTGCGCATGCGCGCTGGGTTCACCTCGACGATCAACGCCGTCCCGCCGTTCAGCGTCACGGCAAGCGGTTGTGCCCCGCCCATGCCGCCGAGACCGGCGCTCACGGTGAGGGTGCCGCGCAGGTCGCCGCCGAAGTGCCGCCGGGCAGCTGCGGCGAACGTCTCGTACGTCCCTTGCAGGATCCCCTGGGTGCCGATGTAGATCCACGACCCTGCCGTCATCTGCCCGTACATCATCAACCCGGCGGCGTCGAGGCGGTCGAACTCCTCCCAGGTGGCCCACTTCGGCACCAGGTTGCTGTTGGCGAGGATCACGCGGGGCGCCATCGGCTGGGTGCGGAACACGCCCACCGGCTTGCCGGACTGCACCAACAGGGTCTCGTCGTTCTCGAGCCGGTCGAGCGTGGCCACGATGCGGTCGTACGCGTGCCAGTCACGCGCCGCCTTGCCGCGCCCACCGTAGACGATCAGTCGCTCGGGGGCCTCGGCGACCTCCGGGTCGAGGTTGTTCATCAGCATGCGCTTGGCTGCTTCTTGGATCCAGCCCTTGGCCGTGCGCCTGGTACCCCGCGGGGCTCGGACGGGCGCTCGAAGGTGCTGATCGGACATGCGGTTCCTCCCGTCGGAGCGTTCGGCCCCGCTGCCATTATCGCCGTCCGGCGAGCGCGCCTCGCGCCGGTGTACCGGCATGACGTTGCCATGACAGCCCCGCCGTAGCCTTCGTTCGGAGGTCATCCATGTACGTTCGTACCCGACTCACCTTCCTGTTGGTCCTCGCCTTCGTCAGCGCCGCGGCGGCGCAGGACACCATCCGGATCGACGGCTCGTCGACCGTCTACCCGATCTCGCTCGCCATGGCCGAGGAGTTCTCCATCGAGATGCCCGACGCCGAGGTCTCGGTGGCGTTCTCCGGCACTGGCGGCGGCTTCTCGAAGATGTGCGCAGGCGAGATCGACATCGCCGACGCCAGCCGCGTCGTCAAGCAGAGCGAACTCGACACTTGCGCCGCCAACGGCATCGAGCTGGTCGAGCTGCCGGTCGCTGCCGACGCGTTGACGGTGGTCGTCAACCCCGCGAACGACTGGGCGCAGTGCGTCACGGTCGAGGAGCTGAACCGCATCTGGGCGCCCGACTCGAGCGTGACGCGGTGGAACCAGGTCCGGAGCGAGTGGCCCGACGCCCCCATCACCCTCTTCGGCCCCGGTACCGACTCCGGGACCTTCGACTACTTCACGGAGGCCGTGAACGGGGAGTCCGGCGCCATCCGCACCGACTTCTTCCCCAGCGAGGACGACAACGTGCTGGTGCAAGGCGTCGAGAACGACGTCAACGCCATGGGCTTCTTCGGCTACGCCTACTACGTCGCCGACCAGGGCCGCCTCAAGGCGCTCGAGATCGACGGCGGGAACGGTTGCGTCGCGCCCAGCGCCGCGGCCATCGAGACCAACACCTACACTCCGCTGTCGCGGCCGCTGTTCATCTACGTCAGCGCCACCGCGCTCGCCGAGAAGCCGGTCATCGAAGACTTCGTCACCTTCTACCTCTCGGACGAGACCCGCGAGTTCATCGCCGACACCGGCTACGCCACCTACGGGCAAGACGTCTACGACGCGGTGCTCGCGCGCTTCCAAGGCCGCGTCACCGGTACCGCCTTCGGCGACTTCGAGCCGGGTGACTCCGTGTTGGACGCGGTGCGTCAGGCCGAGTAGGCAGCCAGCGTCCGGCGGGTGGGGCGGTTCCGCCCACCATGCGCGCCGTCGCGGCGGAGGCGCTGCGAACGGACCAAGCAGGCGCGCGAACCGTCTCGAGTATCCTGGTCCCCGGGCGAACCCGCCCGGGGGCCCGCCCGCTGACGCGGCGGGTCGCCCCCCTAGGTGGCGGGACGCCCGCACGCACGAGGAAGACGATGCGATCGAGAACCCATGACCGGTAGGGCCGTGCGCGCAACGGGGCCGAGCGATCTTCGCCTGCGGTCGTCGGAGCGCCGCCGCGAACGTGCCATCGCCGCGCTGCTCGCGTCCGCCGCGGTGTTCACCGTGCTCGTGACGGTGGCGGTGATCGCGGTGCTGGCGCGTGAGACGACCGCGTTCTTCCTCCATCCCGACGTCACGCTCTGGGAGTTCCTCACCGCCTCGCGCTGGACCCCGCTCTTCGCCGACAAGCACTTCGGCATCGCTCCGCTGGTGGCGGGAACCTTCCTGGTCACCACGATCGCGCTGGTGGTGGGCGTGCCGATGGGCCTGGCCAGCGCCGTCTTCCTCGCCGAGTACGCCGCTCCTGGCGTGCGGCGGCGGGTCACGACGGTGCTCGAGGTGCTGGCGGGGATCCCCACGGTGGTGCTCGGGTACTTCGCGCTGCTGTTCGTGACCCCGTTGCTGCAGCGCGTCGTGCCTGGCCTGAACCTGTTCAACCCGCTGTCGGCCGGCCTGGTGATGGGGTTCATGATCCTGCCCACGGTGTCGAGCATCTCGAGCGACGCCATGCAGGCGGTGCCGCGCGCCATGCGCGAGGCCGGGTACGGCCTGGGGGCCACCAAGCTCGAGGTGGTGCTGAAGGTGGTGCTTCCGGCGGCGCTGTCTGGCATCGTGGCGTCGATCATCCTGGCGATGTCGCGCGCCGTCGGGGAGACGATGATCGTCACCCTGGCCGCCGGCCAGCGGCCGCTGCTCACGCTCGACCCGCGCGAGACCATCGCCACCATGACGTCGTTCATCGTCCAGGCGGCCACCGGAGACCAGGCGGCCGGTTCGCTGGCGTCGCGCGCGCTCTACGCCGTGGGCGCGACGCTGTTCGTGATCACCCTCGCGCTCAACTTGTTGTCGCAGGCGGTGGTGCGTCGCTTCCGGGAGCGCTACGAGTGAGCGCCGCCGATCTTCGGCCCGACGTGCCGCTCGGCACGCCGGCGCGTGGCGTGGCCGCGCGAAGGCGCTTCTTCGGCCGCGCTTTCGCCGGCCTCATCGTCGTGCCCGTCGTCATCGCCCTGGTGGTCCTGGCCGCGCTGCTGATCGACGTGGTCACCGACACCGCGTCGTGGCAGGTGGTCGAGCCGCGGAACTCGGGGGCGAGCTTCGGCTTCTTCGAGGGGTTCCGTGGCTTCGCCAGCTGGGAGCGCGTGGTACGCCTCGAGCTAGCCGCGCAGGGGATGGGCGCCAGCGAGGTCGACGCCTTCTTGAGCGACGCCGAGGAGCGGCGGAAGTTCGCCGCCCGCAACCGCGTCGAGCTGATGTGGTCGGTCGACGGCCGGCCCATGCGGTGGGTCGTGACCAACAGCCGCGACGAACGGGTGCTCGACCTCGGGCTCGTCGCGGGGTGGCGTCAACGCGGCGACCTGATGGAGGGTCTCGCGGAGGGGCAGCACCTGTACCTCAACCCGTGGCTCGACGTCGCCTTCTTCGCCAAGAACGCATCGCGCACGCCGGTGATGGCGGGCCTGGCGCCGGCACTGATCGGGTCGTTGTGGGTGATCGCGCTGGTGATCGCCATCTCGGTGCCGCTCGGCATCGCGGCCGCGGTGTACCTCGAGGAGTACGCGCCCGACACGCGTCTCACGCGGCTGATCGAGGTGAACCTGCGCAACCTCGCCGGCGTCCCCAGCATCGTCTACGGCATCCTCGGCTTGAGCGTGTTCGTCCGCCTGTTCGCGCTCGGGCCGGTGGTGCTGTCGGCGGCGCTGACGCTGTCGCTGCTGGTCGTGCCGGTGGTGGTGATCGCAGCGCGCGAGGCGATCCGCGCCGTGCCCGACTCGGTGCGCCAGGCTGCCTACGGACTGGGCGCAACGCGGTCGCAGGTGGCGTTCCGGGTGGTGGTGCCCGGGGCGCTCTCCGGGATCGTCACCGGCGTGATCTTGGCGGTCGCGCGGGCGGTGGGGGAGACCGCGCCGCTGCTGTTGGTGGGGGCGGCCGTGTTCGTGCCGCGCCTGCCCGACGGTCCGCTGGCGCAGTACACCGTGCTCCCGATCCAGATCTACTCGTGGGTCGGCGAGAACGACGTCGAGTTCCGTCACGTGGCATCGGCAGGCATCGTGGTGTTGCTCTTGGTGCTCGCCCTTCTCTACGGCGCCGCGTTCTGGCTGCGCCGCCGCTTCGAACGGCGCTGGTGATGCGCCCCCGGATGCGCCGACTGCGAGGTCGTTGAGTGAGTCAGGCCCTACCAGAAGATCACGTCACCGTCCGCACCGATCCCGTCCCTGCCGAGGAGGCGATGGTCGAGATCCGAGACTTGTCGCTGTGGTACGGCAGCTTCCGGGCGCTCAAGAACGTCAGCCTGACGGTGCCCCGCAACAAGGTCACGGCCCTGATCGGCGCTTCGGGCTGTGGCAAGAGCACGTTGCTGCGCACCATCAACCGCATGAACGACTTGGTGGAGGGTGTTCGGACCGAGGGACGGGTGCGGTACGAGGGCGTCGACCTCTACGGTCTCGGCGTGGACCCGGTCGAGGTGCGCCGGCGCGTCGGCATGGTGTTCCAGAAGCCGAACCCGTTCCCCAAGTCGATCTACGAGAACGTCGCCTTCGGGCCGCGCCTGACCGGGTTCCGTGGCGACATGGACGCGTTGGTCGAGCGAGCACTGAAGGGCGCGGCGCTGTGGGACGAGGTGCAGGACAAGCTCCGGCAGTCGGCGTTGGGTCTCTCGGGCGGCCAGCAGCAGCGCGTATGCATCGCGCGCGCCCTCGCCACCGAGCCCCACGTCGTGCTGATGGACGAGCCCACCAGCGCGCTCGACCCCATCGCCACCGACGCCATCGAGCGCCTCATCGACGACCTCAAGCGGCGCTACACCGTCATCATCGTCACCCACAACATGCAGCAGGCCGGCCGCGTGTCCGACCGCACCGCCTTCATGCACTTAGGGACCCTGGTGGAGGAGGGGCCCACCGACCAGATGTTCACCAACCCCAAGCACGAGATGACCGAGCGCTACATCTCGGGGCGCTTCGGCTGAGCGGGCAACGTTGGCCGGCGACGCGGGGCCTCGACGTACCGTGACGACGGTCCCGCGCCGCGACGTGCTTCTCGCGGCGCGGGACCGTCTTGCGCAAGTCGATGTGGCTAGAGCAGCTGCCCCGTCGTGTCCGGGCGCCACGACGCCAGGATGCGCATGTAGTTGGCACGCTCGAACGCCTCGGGGTCGGCCGCCTTGGCTTGGCTCAGGCTGCCCTGCATCTGGGCGATGGAGGCGTACTCGTGCTCGACCATCCAGGCGCGCACGTCCTCGACGATCTGCCCGATGCGGCCGACGCCGTGGCGCAGCAACTCGGACGCCAGCATGGTGATGCGGGCGCCCGCCATCATCGCCTTCAGCACGTCGACGTGGCCGTGCACCCCGCTGGTGATGGCCAGGTCCACCGGCACGCGGCCGTGCAGGATGGCCACCCACCGCAGCGGCAGACGCAACTCGTCGGAGCGGGAGAGCACCAGGTGCGGCACGACCTCCAGCGCGTCTAGGTCGAGGTCGGGCTGGTAGAAGCGGTTGAACAGCACCAGCCCGTTGGCGCCGGCGGCGGCGAGCTGCTGCGCGACGTTGGCCGGGGCGCTCAGGTTCGAGCCGAGCTTCACCGCCAGCGGCACGCGCACCTGCTCGCGCACGCTGGTGACGACCTCCAGGTAGCGCCGCTCGATCTCGGCGCCGCTGACCGCGGGGTCGGTTGGCACGTGGTAGAGGTTCAACTCGATGGCGTCGGCGCCGGCCTCTTCTAAGGCACGAGCGTAGTGGGTCCAGCCGCCTGGGGTGGCGCCGTTCAGGCTGGCGATGACGGGCACGTCGACCGCTTCCTTGGCGCGCGCGACGAGATCGACGTACTTGTCGGGCCCCGGCCCGTAGCGGATGACGTCGGGCGTGTAGCGGATCGCTTCGGCGTGGCTCTCGGCGCCGAACTCGAGGTAGTGGTCGAGCGCGCGCGCTTCCCGCTCGATCTCCTCCTCGAACAGCGAGAACATGACGATGGCGCTGGCTCCGGCATCCTCGAGCTGGCGGATGCCGTCGAGCGTCTTCGACAGCGGTGACGCCGACGCCACCACCGGGTGCTTCAGCGGCAGGCCGAGCCACGACGTGCCCAGCTCCACGGCGGTGTCGGCCACGGCGGAGGCGCTTCCCTCGGGTTCGAACGAGCTCATCGTGCGGCTCCCTTCTCGCCCGTCGAGGCGCCGACGGCGGTGGCCGGTTGCGTTGCGGGCGAAGCCGGGGCGCCGGGCGCCGCCGTGGCCTTGCCCGCGCGCTTCTCGTACTCCTGCCAACGATGGGTGATGCCAGCCTGCGCCTCGGCCAGGAGTCGCTCGGCGTTCTCGGGGTCTGCTTGGGTGAGCATGCGGTAGCGGTTCTCGTTCAAGGCGTAGTCGCGGAACGCCACGCGGGGCGGGCGGCTGTCGAGCTGGAACGGGTTCTCGCTGCGCTCCGCGCGCCGTGGGTCGTAGCGGTACAGGGGCCAGTACCCGGACTGCGCCGCCAGCTTCTGTTGCTCTAGGCCCTTGGCCATGTCGATGCCGTGGGCGATGCAGTGGCTATAGGCGATGATCAACGACGGGCCGTCGTAGCTCTCGGCCTCCAGGAAGGCGCGCACGGTGTGCGCGTCGTCGGCGCCCATGGCGACCTGCGCGACGTACACGTAGCCGTACTGGGTGGCGATCATGCCGAGGTCCTTCTTCGGGGTGCGCTTGCCGCCGGCGGCGAACTTGGCCACTGCCGCCAGGCCGGTGGCCTTGGACGCCTGGCCGCCGGTGTTGGAGTAGACCTCGGTGTCGAGCACCAGCACGTTGACGTTCTTGCCGCTGGCGAGCACGTGGTCGAGGCCGCCGTAGCCGATGTCGTAGGCCCAGCCGTCGCCACCGACGATCCACACGCTCTTCGGCACCAGCACGTCGGCCAACGCCAGCAGGTCGCGCTGGTCGCCGGCCCCACCGCTCTCGGCGGCGAGGCGCTGCTTCAGCGCGGCGACACGTGCGCGTTGCGCCTCGATGGCAGCGGCGTCGTGCTGGTCGGCGCGTAGCAGGTCGTCGACGAGGTCGTCGCCCAGGTGCGGCCGCTGCCGTTCCAGCAGGTTCCGCGCGTATGCCGTCTGCTGGTCGAGCGTGAGGCGCATGCCCATGCCGAACTCGGCGTTGTCCTCGAACAGCGAGTTGGACCACGCCGGGCCGCGTCCGTCCTTGCCGACGCTCCATGGGGTGGTGGGCAGGTTGCCGCCGTAGATCGACGAGCAGCCGGTGGCGTTCGCCACCAACGCCCGGTCCCCGAACAGCTGCGTGAGCAGCTTCAGGTACGGGGTCTCGCCGCATCCGGCGCAGGCGCCCGAGAACTCGAACATCGGCTCGAGCAGCTGCACGTCGCGCACGGTGTTGAACCGCAGTCCGGCGTGCCGGTCCACCTCGGGCAGGTCGAGGAAGAAGTCCCAGTTCCGGCGGCCTTGGCCCTGCACCTCGCGCTGCGGCGTCATGTTGATGGCCTTGCGTGCCGCGTGCGACTTGTCCTTCGCGGGGCACGCCTCGACGCACAAGCTGCAGCCCGTGCAGTCGTCGACGGCCACCTGGAGCGTGTAGCGCTGCCCTTCCAGCTCGCGGAACTTCGCCGGGACGGAGGCGAACCCGTCGGGCGCGCCGGCCAACGCCGGCTCGGTGACGACCTTGGCGCGGATCGCGGCGTGCGGGCACACCAGCACGCACTTGCCGCACTGGATGCAGAGGTCGGGCTCCCAGACCGGCACCTCGAGCGCCAGGCTGCGCTTCTCCCAGCGGGCGGTGGAGGTGGGGAAGGTGCCGTCCGCCGGCATGGCGCTCACGGGCAGCAGGTCGCCGAGACCCGCCAGGACCGGTCCGGTGACGTCCTGGACGAACGCCGGCGCCCACTCGGGCACCGAAGCCGGCCGCGGGGCGCCGGTGACCTGGCGTCCGGAAGTGTCGAGGCGGTGCAAGTGCGACAGCGCCGCGTCGATGGCGGCGAAGTTGCGCCGCACCACCACCTCGCCGCGCTTGCCGTAGGTGTCGCGCACCGCTTCCTTCATGCGCTCGACCGCCTCGTCCTTCGGAAGGACGCCGCTGAGCGCGAAGAAGCATGCCTGCATCAGGGTGTTGATGCGTGTCCCGAGCCCGAGCTCGGCTGCCAGCTGATGCGCGTCGATCACGTAGACGTCGAGGCCCTTCTCGAGGATGACCTGCTGCGCCTCCTGCGGCAACCGGTCCCAGGTCTCGTCGAGGGTGTACGGGCTGTTCAGCAGCAGCGTGGCGCCGCTGGTGGCTTCCGCCAGGACGTCGGTGCGTTCGAAGAACCCGAACTGGTGCACCGCGACGAAGTGGGCGTCTTGGATGAGGTACGGGTACGGTAGCGGTGACGGGCCGAAGCGCAAGTGGCTGACGGTGCGTGCCCCGGACTTCTTGCTGTCGTACACGAAGTAGCCCTGGGCGTAGAGGTCGGTGCCTTCACCGATGATGGCGATGCTGTTCTTGTTGGCGCCCACGGTGCCGTCGGACCCGAGACCGTAGAACACCGCTCGGCGGGTGCCCGGCGCCTCGATGTCGAGGGCCTCGCCGAAGTCCAGGCTCAGGTGGGTGACGTCGTCGTGGATGCCGACGGTGAACCGCGGCTTGGGCGTGTCCTTGGCCAGCTCGGCGAAGACCGCGGCCGCCATGGCGGGGGTGTACTCCTTGGACGACAGGCCGTAGCGCCCGCCGATCATGCGCGGAAGCTGGGTGAACGGCGCGGTGCCTTCGGCGACCGCCAGGCTGACGGCGGTGACGACGTCCTGGAACAGCGGCTCGCCGCCGCTGCCAGGCTCCTTGGTGCGGTCGAGCACGGCGATCCGGCGGGTGGTGGGCGGGAGCACGGCCAGCAAGTGGCGTGCCGAGAACGGCCGGTAGAGGTGAACCGTCAGGACGCCGACCTTCTCGCCTCGTTGCTGGAGGTACCGGGCGGTCGCGGCCGTCGTCTCCGCGCCGGACCCCATGATCACCACGACGCGTTCGGCATCCGGCGCGCCTTCGTACTCGAACGGCCGATAGTTGCGCCCGGTGCGCTCGGCGAAGCGCTGCATGACGGCTTCGACGACGCCGGGTAAGGCGTCGTAGTACGGGTTCGAGGCCTCGCGCGCCTGGAAGAAGACGTCGGGGTTCTGGGCGGTGCCGCGCATCACCGGCGCGTCGGGCGTGAGCCGCCGGGCGCGGTGGCGCGCGATCGCCTCCTGGTCGAGCAGCGCGCGCATGTCGTCGTCCTCGAGGGGACGGATCTTGGCGATCTCGTGCGAGGTGCGGAAGCCGTCCATGACGTGCAGGAACGGCACTCGCCCCTCGAGGGTGGCGGCCTGCGCGATGAGCGCGAAGTCGTGCGCCTCCTGCACGTTGCGCGCGAAGAGTTGCGCCCAGCCCGTGCCTCGGGCGGCCATCACGTCGGAGTGGTCGCCGAAGATCGACAGGGCGTGGGCCGCCACGCTGCGCGCGGCGATGTGGAACACCGTGCTGGTGAGCTCCCCGGCGATCTTGAACATGTTGGGCAGCATGAGCAGCAGCCCTTGGCTCGCGGTGAAGGTGGTGGTGAGGGCGCCCGTCTGCAGCGCCCCGTGCACCGCACCGGCCGCTCCGCCCTCCGACTGCAGCTCCTGCACCAGCGGTGGGGCACCCCACAGGTTCGTCTCGCCCTTGGCGCTCCAAGCGTCGGCGTACTCGCCCATCGCCGAGGCGGGGGTGATCGGGTAGATCGCCACCACCTCGTTGACGCGGTACGCCACCCGCGCGGTGGCTTCGTTCCCATCGATCATGACCCACGGCCGCGACATGACGCCTCCTCGTGCCCCGCCTCTCGGAACGCGATCGTCGGGCGCGCGGCCAGCCAACCCTGCCGAAGGTGGCGCGCCCAACGCCGAACCGCGCCGACTGGCGCGAGGCATGTACCACGCTATCCAAGGTCGGGTAGGCGTCCGGTCGGCCGTTCTCCGACACGCGGGTGGGGCGTGGTCGGACGGCGAGCGCGCCGTCGGGCACGGCGTCCGCGTCGGTGGTTCAGGGTCGGTCTGGCCCCAAGCGCAGGCCGTTGGCCTGGTTCATGGCCGCGTCGATGCCGTGGCGCACGAACGTCTCGATGGCGTCGGCGGCCGCGCGCACCACGTCCTCGACGAGTGCGCGTTCGTCGTCCCGGAAGCGCGACAAGACCCAGGCCTCGGTGGCCCAGCCCTCGGGCGGGCGACCGATCCCGACCTTGAGCCGGAGGAACTCGGGGCCGATGGCATCGATGATGTCCTGCACGCCGCGCTGTCCGCCCGCACCGCCGCCCTGCTTGAACCGGACGCGGCCCAAGGGGAGGTCGAGGTCGTCGTGCACCACCAGCAACGTCTCGGGGCGGGCTCGCTCGCGCGCGAGCGTCGCCTGCACCGCGCGACCCGAGAGGTTCATGAAGGTACGCGGCTTGAGCAGCACGACCTCCTCGCTCGGCGCCGCGTGCCCCGTGAGCGGCGCGCTAGCGGACGCGCCGAGCGGTTGCGGAGGCACCCCGGAAGGCAGGCGGCAACGGGCCACGTCGGCCTCGCGTGCGCGCTGGAACCGCGCGCCCGCGCGCGCCGCGAGCTCCTCCAACACGAGGAACCCGGCGTTGTGCCGGGTTCCCGTGTAACGAGGCCCCGGGTTGCCGAGGCCCACGAAGATGCGCATGGACTAGCCCTCGGCCGATTCCTCGCCCTCGTCCTCTTCGCCACCGCGTCCGATGACCTCGGGCTCGACCGCCACCGGAGCAGCTTCGGCTTCCTCTTCGGCCACGCGCGGGGGCACCACGGCCACGACCGTCAAGTCGGCGTCGTCGAGGATGCGCGCCTCGGCCGGCAACGCCGCGACCAGGTCGCGCAGGTGCAGGCTGTCGCCGATGTCGAGCGCGGAGACGTCGATCGCGACGTTGCTGGGGATGAGCCCCGGGAGGATGGAGATGTGCACTTCGCGGCGTTGGACGTCGAGCTGGCCACCCTCGCGCACGCCGGCCGCCGTGCCGATGAACTCGATCGGCACGTGGACGTCGACCGCCTGGCCCTCGGTGATGGCGTAGAAGTCGATGTGCATCGGCTCGCGCCGGCGCTTGTCCATCTGCACCTGTTTGACCAACACCGAGGTCGGCTTGCCGTCGACCTCCAACGTGATGAGGCTCGAGGTGCCCTGGGCGCGGAACGCCTTGTCGAAGGCGCGCGCGTCGACGCTGAGCAGCTCGTTGATGTCCTTGTTGTAGACGATCGCGGGCAGTCGTCCTGCGCGCCGTAGCGCGACGGACGAACCCGGGGTACGTTTCTCGGCCTGCAGGATCATGGCTCCTCCACGGCGGTGCCGGCCGGAGGGCCGACGATCCGACAACGCGTAAGCATACGCTCTCGGGGCGCGGTCTGTAAAGGCGTGTAGGGCGGGGCTCCCGCTGCGGAGATCGGCGCGCCTGATGGCGGCCTGCCCGACCTGGACGCGGCCTCTAGGTGGAGAAGAGCGAGCTCACCGAGGCGTGGTCGTGGACGTTGCGGATCGCCTTGGCCAGCAGCTCGGCGACGCTCAGCACGGTGATACGCGCGTCGGTCTCCTGCAGCGGGATGGTGTCGGTGACGTAGATGCCGGTGATCGCCGGGTGATCGAGGCGTTCCATCGCCGGCGGCGTGAACACCGCGTGGGTGGCCGCGACGCGCACGTCGGGTCGGGCGCCGAGGTGGAGCAGCGCCTCGATGCCGCGCCGCATGGTGCCGGCGGTCGAGATCATGTCGTCGATGAGGATCGGGCGCTTGCCGTCGACCTCGCCGATGACGTGCGTCACTTCGGTCTCGGTCGGGCTGGTGCGGCGCTTGTAGAGCATCGCCAACGGCAGGTTGAGGTAGTTCGCCAGCCGCCGCGCCTCGGTGGCGCGACCGACGTCGGGGGAGACGACGATCGAGTCCGTCAGGTCGGTGGTGAGCAGGTGGTCGCCGAGGATGTTGAGCGCCGTGAGGTGGTCCACCGGGACGTCGAAGAACCCCTGGATCTGGCCGGCATGGAGGTCGATGGTGATCACGCGATCGGCGCCCGCCGTCTCCAGCAAGTTGGCGACCAGCTTGGCGGTGATCGGTTCGCGGGCCTGGACCTTCTTGTCCTGGCGGGCGTAACCGAAGTAGGGGATGGCGACGTTGATGCGCCACGCCGATGCCCGGCGCAGCGCGTCGATGAGCACCAGCAGCTCCATCAGGCTGTGGTTCACGGGGGTGCAGGTCGATTGGACGATGTAGCAGTCGTAGCCGCGGACGCTCTCGTCGATGCGGATGCGCGTCTCGCCGTCGGGGAACTGCGACACCGTTCCGTTCGCCAGCTCGATGCCGAGGTAGCGTGCCACCGAAGCCGCCAAGGCCGGCGTGGCGGTTCCGGTGAAGAGCTTGACGTCCTCGCCGATCCTCATCGCCGGTCACCCGCCTCGTGCTGCGCCCGCGCGGCGTGCGGTGCACCCCGCCGCTGGCAAGGCGACGACCGCCCGACGTGGGGGCGTTCCGCGCCGACCGGGCGACGTAGGGTACGTCGCCGCCGGGCACGGTCGGGGGCGGGAGGGCGTGGGGCGCGCTGCGTCACGGGTCACCTCGCAGGCTCGGAGAGCTGGGACGGGAGTCGGCCGCCGTCGACGGCCACCCGGGAGTATACCCGCCGCCACCGACCCGCACCCGCCGTACGGCGCGCGCAAGGTACTCGCGCCCGGGGCCGCCCGGACGTGACGCCTGCGCCGCCGCGCCGCGGCGGGACGCTCAGCGCGCGTACTCGACGGCGCGCGACTCGCGCACCACCGTGACCTGCACCTGCCCCGGGTACTCCATGTCCTGCTCGATGCGGTTGGCGATGTCGCGCGCCAGGAGCACGGCGGAGGCGTCGTCGACCTTGTCGGGCTGGACGATGATGCGGATCTCACGGCCGGCTTGGATGGCGAACGCGTTCTCGACGCCCGGGAAGCTGGTGGCGATGTTCTCGAGACCCTCCAAGCGCTTGATGTAGCTCTCGAGCGTCTCGCGACGCGCGCCGGGGCGCGCCGCCGAGATGGCGTCGGCCGCGTTGACGACGATGGGGTAGAGGGTCTCGGCCCGCTCGAGGTCGTGGTGGTTGGCGATGGCGTCGATCACCTCGCGCGGCTCACCGAAGCGCTTGCCGAGGTTGGCGCCGATCTCGGTGTGCGTGCCTTCGATCTCGCGGTCGATCGACTTGCCGATGTCGTGCAACAGCCCTGCCCGGCGCGCCATGGCTTCGTCGATCCCGAGCTCGGCGGCGATGATGCCGGAGAGGTGCGCGACCTGCACCGAGTGCTTGAGGATGTTCTGACCGTAGCTGGTGCGGAACTGCATGCGTCCGAGGAGCTGCACCAGGCCGGGCTTCAGCCCCACCACGTTGGCTTCCAGGGCGGCCTCGTCGCCGCGTTCGCGGATGTAGCCCTGCATGTCGTGCTGGGCTTTCTGCACCACTTCTTCGATGCGAGCCGGGTGGATGCGGCCGTCGGTGACGAGCTCCGACAAGGCGAGCTGCGCCACCTCGCGGCGGATCGGGTTGAAGCTCGACAACAGCACCGCTTCCGGCGTGTCGTCGATGATGAGGTCGACGCCGGTGAGTGCCTCGAAGGCGCGGATGTTGCGCCCCTCGCGGCCGATGATGCGGCCCTTCATGGCGTCGTTGGGGATCGGGACGACCGACACCGAGATCGCCGCCGAGACCTCGGAGGCGCTGCGCTGGATCGCTTGCGCCACGATGTCGTGCGACTTCTTCTTGGCTTCGGCGTCGGCTTTCTCCAGCGCGGCGCGGATGCGGACCGCCTTCTCGCGCTCGAGTTCGCGGTCGAGGCGCTCGAGCAACAGGTTCTCGGCTTGCTCCCGGCTGAGCTGAGCGATCTCGTGCAGTTGCGCATCGACGCGCGCCTCGCGCGCCTCGATACCCTCCTCGCGCGAGGTCAGCTCGGCGGCGCGGGCGTTGAGCCGCTCCTCGGCCTCGTCGAGGCGCAGGGCGCGAGCGTCCTGCTGCTCGCCCCGACGGTTGAGGCGCTCGTCCTGCTGATCGAGCTTCTCACGTTCGCGTCGGATCTCGTCACGGGCTTCGCGGACCTCGCCGCGGTCGCGTTCGATCTCCTCGCGCGCCCTGGCCACGTCCTGCAACGCGCTGGTCCGCGCTCGCTGCACGTCCTCCTCGAGGCGCGCACGCTCCCTGCGTTCGTCTTCCTCCCAGCGGCGCCGCGCCTGCGCGACCTCGGCCTCGACCGTGGCGGAGGCCTGACCGACGATGCGCTTCGCCTCTTGCTCGGCCTGCGCGAGCCGTTCGCGAGCCTGCCGTTCGGCTTCGGCGGCTACGTCCGACTCCACCCGCCGGCGCAAGACGTACGTCGCCGCCGCGCCGACGGCGGCGCCGATCGCTAGGAACAGGATGATCAGCAGCGCGTTGCTCATGCGTCACCGTCCTCTGGGGTGGTGTCGCCGGCGGGCCGGTGCGGGGCGCCACCGA
>CAZACZ010000007.1:0-45487 GCA_964483695.1 uncultured bacterium
CTGACGCGGACCGCAGACGGCCGGTCGCGCTTCGGCGCCGCCGTCTGCTGCCCGCGGGCGCGGCCGTCCGCCCGCCGACGCGGTCGGCTGCCCGCCGAAGCGGTCGGCTGCCCGCCGAAGCGGTCGGCTGCCCGCCGGCGCTGCCCGCGTCAGCGAGGGTTCTGCACCTCCGCCTCCAGCCACGCCAGGTACGACGCGGCGCCGCCATCGATCGGTAGCACGACCACGGCGGGGACCTCGTACGGGTGCAGTTCCTGGACCCGCGCTACGACCCGCGGCACCAACGCGGCTCGCGTCTTGGCGAAGGCGACGAGCTCGGGCTCGGTGCGCACCGCGCCCTCCCAGCGGTAGGTGGAGGACCCCGGCGCGAGCACGTTCACGCACGCCACGAGCCGCTCCTCCACCAGCGCCTGCGCCACGCGGCGCGCGCTTCGTTCGTCGGGGAAGGTCATGTACACCGAGCGGAAGTCCGTGGCCATGCGCCCATCATGACGCGGGCCGGAGTGGCTCCTGCGCCGCCCCACCCACCCCGAGGCGCGCCCGCCCGGCCGGTGCGCGCCCATCCGACCCGCGCCCCGGTGGTGCCGGGCTACACTTGCTGGCGATGAATCCAATCGATCCCGACCAGGTACTGCGCTTCTTCACGGAACACCCCGAGCGCCCCTGGCACGTGCAAGACATCCAACGGAAACTCAAGGTCGACGACCGCGCCGCCCTGCGGCAGGTGCTCTCCGGCCTCGTCGACGACGGGCGGCTGGTGCGCACCCGGCGCCGCACCTACGGCGTGCCGCAGGAGATGAACCTCGTCCTGGGGCGGCTGCAGGTGACGTCAGGCGGGTACGGCTTCGTGATCCCCGACGCCGGCGGGAAGGACCTCTTCGTCCCGACCGATCGGCTGGCAGGCGCCTGGGACGGTGACCGCGTGATGGCCCGGCCCAACCCGATGAAGAGCGACGACGGCCGCCTGAGCGGCGAGATCGTGCGCATCATCGAACGCGGCTACCAGCACGTGGTGGGCACCCTCGAGTACGCACGCGGCTACGCCATCCTGCGCCCCGACTCGGTGCGGTTGCAGAACCGCATCCTGCTCAGCCCCGAGTCGGTGGGCAAACTCGAAGGCGGCTCGCGCATCGTGGTGCGCATGGTGTGGCCCGAGGAGTCGGGCGAGAAGGAGCCGTTCGGCGAGGTCGAGGAGTTCCTCGGCGCGGGCGACGATCCCGAGGTCGAGACCCGCGCCGTGATCGTCAAGTACGGCCTCAAGCCGAGCTTCGACGGCGACACCATGGCAGAAGCGACGGCGGTGCCCGACACCGTCACGGCCGAGATGATGGAAGGGCGCACCGACTACCGCAAGGTGCCGACCTTCACCATCGACGGCGAAGACGCCAAGGACTTCGACGACGCGCTCTCGCTCGAGCGGCTGGACGGCAACGCCAAGGACGGCCTGCTGCGCGTGGGCGTGCACATCGCCGACGTCAGCTACTACGTGGCGGAGGGCACCAGCCTCGACAAGGAGGCGGTGCAGCGCGCCACCAGCGTGTACCTCCCCGGCAACGTGCTCCCGATGCTGCCCGAGCAGCTCTCCAACGGCATCTGCTCGTTGGTGGAAGGCGAGCCGCGCCTGGCGCTGTCGGCCTTCGTCGACGTCACGCGCACCGGCGAGGTGAAGGCGTTCAAGTTCAAGGAGACCGTCATCGCGTCCGACGCGCGCCTCACCTACCGGCAGGTGCAGGAGTTCGCCGAAGGCGGCCGCTTGCCGCACGGCAAGCGCAAGCTCGAGCGCGACATCAAGGTGCTGCTGAACCTAGCCCAGGAGCTGCGCAAGGCGCGCATCGGCGCGGGCGCGCTCGACTTCGATTTCACCGAGGCGAAGGTCGACGTCGACGAGCAGGGGGCGCTCCACGTCACCCCGGTGCGCAGCGACGCGGCCAGGCAACTGGTGGAGGAGATGATGCTGCTCGCCAACCGGATGGTGGCGCAGGAGCTCAGCCGGCGCGACATCCCGGCGCTCTTCCGCGTGCACGAGGACCCCAGCGCCGACAAGATCCAGGCGCTGCAACGCGCCCTGGCGAAGCTGGGCTACACGCTCGACTTGGAGCGGGCCGGGCCGCAGGACCTACAGCGCATCCTGCGCGAGGCGGCGGGCAAGCCCGAGTCGCAGCTGGTGAACACCCTGTTGCTCCGCAGCTTGAAGCAGGCGCGGTACTCGAGCGAGAACCTCGGGCACTTCGGCCTGGCGTTCGAGAACTACCTGCACTTCACCAGCCCCATCCGGCGCTACCCCGACCTGGTGGTGCACCGCGCCGTTCGCGCGATGCTGCAGCATCGCCTCTCGCCGACGCTCAAAGAGCGCATGAAGACCGACTTCCCGAAGCTCGCCGAGCACGCCAGCGAGCGCGAGCGCGTGGCCGAGGACGCCGAGCGCGACCTCACGCGCTACTACCACGCGCGCTGGGCCAAGGATCACATCGGCGAGCGCTACACCGGCATCGTCGTCGGCGTGACGAACTTCGGGGTGTTCGTGTCGCTGCCGAACGCGGTCGAAGGCTTGATGCACGTGAGCCACCTCGAGGACGACTACTACCTGTTCCTCGAGGACGCGCTGATGCTGATGGGCAAGCACACCCGCAAGCGCTACCGCATGGGGGACAGGGTGGAGGTCAAGATCTTGGCGTCGAACCCTACGCAGCGGCAGATCGACCTGATCCCGGGCGACATGGAGATGCCGGAAGTCGAGCCGGCCGAGGAGCGACCTGCGGTGGTCAAACCGCCACGCAAGCTGAAGACGCCGCACGAGGGCAGCACCGACGCGCAGTTGGCAGCCGCAGGGCCGGCGCGCGGGGCCAAGCGCGGCGGCGCGGCGCCGTCGCCCGACGGTGCCGGCAAGGCCAAGCGCGCGGGCAGGCGGGCGGCGGCGCCCGGCAAGGAGAAGGCGGCGCCGGAGAAGCCGGGGGCCGCTGCTGCCCAGGGTGCGGCCGTTCCTGCGAAGGGCCCGGCCGCCAAGCGGCAAGGCGCGGCGGTTCCGGCGGAGGGCGCCCAACGACCCGGCAAGGGCAAGGCGCAACGGCCGCAGCGCGGCAGACCCGCCGAGCAACAGGGGCCGGCGAAGCAAGCGGCGAAGCAACCGGAGAAGCAACCGGCGGACCGGCAAGCAGCAGGCCGGCAAGCAGCGGGCCGGCAGCCTGCCAAGCAGCCGGCGGCCAGGACGCAGGCGAAGCAGCCCGCGCAGGCGAAGCAGCCCGCGCAGGCGAAGCCGCCCGCGCCGGTGTCCGAGCCCACGCCGGCGAAGGGCCGTCCCGCCACGCCGGCCACCCCCACGCCGGCCACCCCCACGCCCGCACCGCGCAAGGGCAAGAAGCGCAAGGTCCTGGTCTTCGGCAAAGGCGGCTGATCCGGAACGCGGCTCGCGCTCGCCCGTGGCGGGCGCCCTCCAGCGGCCCCTTCATCCGCCTCGGGGAGCCCGGGCGTCTCTGATAGAGTTGGGCAGACGACGAGCGCCCGCACGGTCTTCCCGACCCCCCAAGCGCGACTCCATCGCCCGTACCCGTTCGCGGCGACACGCCGCCCGAGAGAGGAACGGCATGGCCCACGAGTACCGTTACCCGTTGACCCGCGTGTGCCTGCGCGGCGGGGCGTTGACCCTGCCGCGCACGATGTTGGGCCTCTTCCCCGACGAAGGGGAGGTCGTCGCGGTCGACACCGAGCGCGACACCGAGTACGTCCTCGAGGTGCGCGGTCCCCGGTCGGTGGCGGGGCTGGGCGAGCTGTTCCGCGCGCATCGACTGGACGTCAACGACGAGCTGCTGATCCGCCGTCTGGACGACGGTCGCTACGCCATCACGCCCGTGCTGCGCAGCCGAGTTGCGGACGGCGGCGTCCCCGAGGCGCTCGAGGTCGTGCTGGACGAACTGCACGAAGCCGCCGTGCCGGTGACGCCAGCCGAGATCCGCGCCTTGTTCCCGGACCTGCCGGAGGACGCCGACGTCGAGGCGGCGCTGCGTGCCGATGGGCGGTTCGCCCAACGCGAGGGCCGCTGGCAACCAGCCGCACGCCTGGCGCAGGTCGGTGCGCGCGTCGGCGCGGACGTGTCGACCGCGGCGGCGAACGCTGCGGAGGCGCAGGAGGAACTGGCCGCCGTGATCGCCGAGGCGCGCGCCGGTGGGCAGGCGGGGGGCGTAGGCGCCGTCGGCGGCGCTGGTACGAGCAGCGAGGCGGCTGGTAGCGACGATGGGGCTGCCCGCGCGCTGCACGGCGCGGCCGGGGTAGGAGGCGCAGCCGGCGACGCTGCCACGCGCGCCGGGGTGCAGGCGGGTCTGTGGGGCGCCTCCGGCGAAGACGCCGGGCGCGGTGTGAGCCACCCCGCGGGCCACCCCGCGGGCCGTTCCGGCGCCGCGTCGGCGCTGCACGGCAGCGTGACGGAGCGGCGGGTGCCGCCAGCGACGGCACGCCCCAGCCGTCTCGGCGCAGACGACGAGGAAGACGACGCCGCGTTCGCCGCCAGCGAGCGGGTGACGCGCCTGCGCGCCGCGTTGACGCCGATCGGCTTCCGCCTCGAGCCCGTCGGGCGAGGCGTGGTGCACCTGCATGCCGAGATGGGCCGGCGTGGGTACGCGGTGTTGGCGCAGGTCCTGCCGAGCGGCGAGCGCCTCGACTGGGCGGCGCTGCTGGCTCGGAGGCGCTCCTCCAGCATGCGTTACCTAGCGGTCTTCGGCGATCACCGAGACCTGCTGCGCCTCGGGGGCCCTGCCGAGCTGGCGCGCGCCACGTTGTGGTCCTGGGAGGGGCTCGAGCGCGTGCGGGCGCTGCGTCGCACGGTCGCCATCAGCCCCGCCGACCTCGAGTCGCACTTCGAGCGCGACGGTCTGTTCGAACACGGCCTGGCGCGCTTCGAGCAAGCGGTGGCCGAACGCGTGGCCGAGCGCGGCGCGCTGTCCGAGGTGTTCGTGCGCCTAGCGGAGATGCGGGCGCCGACCGTCTTCCTGCTGGAGGAGTTGGCCAGCGACGCCGGCATGCCCCGCGAGCAGACGTTGCGCATCCTGGAGCGCCTGGCCGACGCACCGTTCCAACTCGTGGCGCGCGTCGACCAGGGCGAGTTCCTCCTGCGCCAACGCGTCTCCGACGCCCTGCAGGGCCTGTCCGACTACGCCTCGTCGTTGCGCGAGCGGCTACCGTCGCGCCAGCGCGAGCGGCTCACCGGGTTGGGCGAACCCGACCTGCTGACCGACGCCGACGCCCCGGCCGAGGACACACAGGCCGAACAGACTGGCGCCGCGGACGCCTAGGCGGTCGCGGCGTCGTTCCTAGCGCGGGGGGCGCCGGCGGCCGGCGCGGTGACGAGGTCCTGCAGGGCGTGCACCGTCGGATCGGCCTTCGCGCGAGCGGCGATGGCTTCCACCGTCCAGCGCGCCGCTTCGAGCGTGGTGCAGTACGGGACGCCGTTCTCCAGGGCGCGGCGCAGTGCCGGGCCGTGCTCCACGTCGAAGAGCATGGCGTCGTCGGTGTCGTCGGCGCCGTCGTCGCCCCACACGGTGACGAACCCGAGCTCGAGGAGCCGCGGCTCGAGGGCGCGAAGCCCCTCGCCGATCAAGCGGACCGTGGCGCCGCTGCCTGCTTCCGGCAGCCGCGCTCCCGCCGCCACCGCCGCCTTGTAGTACGCCATGTACGGGTCGGCGTCGATCCCCATGCTCTCGCCCGTGGAGCGCATCTCCGGGCCGAGCACCGGTAGCACCTTGCGGAACTTCAGGAACGGCAGCACGGCTTCCTTGACGCTGTACATGCGTGGCGTAGGGGCTTCGGTGAACCCCAGGTCGGCGAGCGTTCGCCCGGCGGCGACCAGGGCGGCGTACTTCGCCAGCGGGTGGCCGATGGCCTTGGACAGGTACGGGATGGTGCGGCTGGCGCGCGGGTTGGCCTCGACGACGATCACGTCGTCGCCCCTCACGAGGTACTGCACGTTGATCAAGCCGCGCACGCCGATGGCCTCGGCGAGCTTCACGGTGTACGCGCGGATGCGCTCCTGGGCGGCCGCGGTGATGTGCACCGGCGGCACGATGCAGGCGCTGTCACCGGAGTGGATGCCGGCCAGCTCGACGTGCTCCATGATGCCGGCCACCACCGTGACGGTGCCGTCGCTGATGGCGTCGACGTCCACCTCCAGCGCGCCTTCGACGAAGTCGTCGACCAGGATGGTGGGCGTCCCCTCGAGCTCGGCGTACACCTCGCGTAGGTAGGCGTCCAGCTCGTCGTCGGAACGCACCACCTTCATCGCGCGACCGCCGAGGACGTAGCTGGGGCGGACCATGACGGGGTAGCCGATGCGTCGCGCCAGCGCCGCTGCGTCCTCGGGCCGGGAGGCCACACCGCCCTCCGGCTGCGGGATGCCCAACCGCTCGCAGAGCGCATGGAACGCGTCGCGGTCCTCGGCGGCGTGGATCGATGCGGCCGGCGTGCCCCAGATCGGCACGCCTGCATCGGTCAGGGCGCGCGCCAGCTTCAGCGGCGTCTGGCCCCCCAACTGCACGATGACGCCGTCGGGGCGCTCGTGGTCGACGACGTTCACGACGTCCTCGAAGGTGAGCGGCTCGAAGTAGAGGCGATCGGCGGTGTCGTAGTCGGTGCTGACCGTCTCCGGGTTGGAGTTGATCATGATGGTCTCGTAGCCCGCGTCGCGCAGCGCCCAGACGGCGTGCACGGTGGCGTAGTCGAACTCCACCCCTTGCCCGATGCGGTTGGGCCCGGACCCGAGGATGATCACCTTGTCGCGCGGCGAGGGGGCGGCTTCGTCCTCCCACTCGTACGTCGAGTAGAAGTACGGCGTGTACGCCTCGAACTCGGCGGCGCAGGTGTCGACCGTCTTGAAGACCGGCGCGCCGTGGTGGGCGCGGCGCAACGCGCGCATCTCCGCCGCCGAACGCCCCCGCAAGCGGGCGACGTCCTGGTCGGCGAAGCCGAGGCGCTTGATCTCGCGCCACGTCTCCCACGACCAGGTCTCGGGCTCGCCGAGTTCGGCGATCTCGCGCTCGGCCAACGCGATCTCGCGCAGCTGCGACAAGAACCACGGGTCGATGGCGGTGCGCTCGAAGAGCGTCTGCACCGACCGCCCGCGGCGCAGCAGTTCCATCACCGCCGCCAGCCGCCTGGGGTTGGGGTAGAGGCGCTCGTCCAAGGCTTCGACGCTCAAGCTGGCGGTCTCGCTGCGCACGTCGAGCTCCAGCGAGCGCAGCGCCTTCATCAGCGACTCTTTGAAGGTGCGGCCGATCGCCATCACCTCGCCGACCGAGCGCATCTGGGTGCCGAGCTCGTCGGACGTGCCGGGGAACTTCTCGAAGGCGAAGCGCGGGATCTTGGTGACGACGTAGTCGATGGTCGGCTCGAACGCCGCCTTCGTCTCCTTGGTGATGTCGTTCGGCAACTCGTCGAGGTGGTAGCCGACGGCCAGGAGCGCGGCGATCTTGGCGATGGGGTAGCCGGTCGCTTTCGAGGCCAGCGCCGAGGAGCGCGACACGCGCGGGTTCATCTCGATGACGATGATGTCGCCGTGCTTCGGGTCGACGGCGAACTGGATGTTGGAGCCGCCGGTGTCGACGCCGATCTCGCGGATGATGGCGATGGCGTAGTCGCGCAGGCGCTGGTACTCCTTGTCGGACAGCGTCTGCGCCGGCGCCACCGTGATGCTGTCGCCGGTGTGCACGCCCATCGGATCGAGGTTCTCGATCGAGCAGATGATCACGACCGTGTCGTTGTGGTCGCGCATCACCTCGAGCTCGTACTCCTTCCAGCCCAGCACCGATTGCTCGACCAGCACGGTGTGGACCGGGGAGTCGTGCAGACCCTGGCGCACGATGGCACGGAACTCGGCCTCGTCGTGGGCGATGCCGCCGCCGGTGCCGCCGAGCGTGAAGCTGGGCCGGATGATGGCCGGGTAGCCGATCTCCTGCACGAACGCGAGCGCCTCGTCCAGGCTGCCGACCATCTTGCCTGCCGGTGTCTTGATGCCGATCTTCGCCATCGCCTCCTGGAAGCGCTTGCGGTCCTCGCCCTTCTGGATGGCGTCGTAGTTGGCGCCGATCAGCTCGACGCCGTGGCGTGCCAGCACACCGTCCTCGAAGAGCTTCGAGGCGAGGTTCAGCGCCGTCTGGCCGCCCAGCGTGGGGAGCAGGGCGTCGGGGCGTTCGCGCGCGATGACCTTCTCGACGAACTCGGGGGTGAGCGGCTCGACGTAGGTGCGGTCGGCCACGTCGGGGTCGGTCATGATCGTGGCGGGGTTGGAGTTGACCAGCACGACCTCGAATCCGGCACCGCGGAGCGCCTTGCAGGCTTGCGTGCCGGAGTAGTCGAACTCGGCCGCCTGGCCGATGACGATCGGGCCGGAACCGAGGATCAGGATCTTGTGGATGTCGGTGCGTCTGGGCATGTCGGTGGCGAGGCCCCCCGGGGCCCAGGTGCGGAGTGTAGCACGCTCGCTCGTGGGCTCCGGTCCGGGGCGGCGCGTGCCGAAGGCCGCTCGGCGCACTCCCGGCGCCCGCGGGCGCCGAGGCTCCGTCCGCGGCACGCTCGTGAGCGTGAGCCGCCCGCGCCACCCCACCGCCTCGCTCCGCGCCGACGGTCCGCTCACCGCGGCGCGCTTCTTGGCGGACGTCCATGGCGGGAACCTCCACGTCGGGCCTCGGGGCGAGCTGCGTGCCGGCGTCGTCGTGTCGCGGCCACCCGCCGAGCCTGCCTGCGCCGACGTGCTCGCGCGCCTGGAGCGCCGTCTGGCACGGGTGGTGGCGCGGGCGCCGCGCGCCGCGCCCGGCGTCGGCGTCCCCATCGCGCTGGAGCGCGCGCCGTTGGTGCGGCTCGGACCGGCCGACGTGCTCCGTCCCGAGCTGGCCTTGGTCGCGCCGCCGCGGCAGCGGCGCCCGCCGACGGGGTCCGGCCTGGGCGGGTCGTTCGACGCGTCCTCGCTGCTCCTGGTGGCGGAGGCGGCGTGCCACGCAGGGGACGACGCGCGTCTGGGTAGCTACGCCGCGGCGGGCGTGCGCGAGGTGTGGTGGGTCGACGTCGCCCACGGATGGACGGAGGCGTTGCGGTCGCCGTGGGCGGGACGGTTCCGGTCGCGCACCCTGTGGTACCCGGGCGAGGCGGTGCCGATCGCCGGGCTGTGGAGCGTCGCGGTCGAGGCGCTGCCGCGGCCGTGAACGCCGGCCCGAACCTAGGGCGCGTCGTCCGCTTCGAACGCGACCACGACCTGCTCGCCCGCCACCTCGACGACGTCGCCCTCGTGGAGCTTGCGCTTCCGGTGCGTCTCGACGGCCCCGTTGACGCGCACGGCGCCCGTCTGCACCAGGTGCTTGGCGTGCCCGCCGGTGGAGGCGATGCCCATCAGCTTCAGCGCGTCGTCGAGGCGGATCTCGTCGCGCGCCTCGCCGGCGGCGTCCGGGGACGCGTGCGCGGCCACCTCAATCGACCTCGAGCGTCTCGCCCGCCGGGTAGCTGCCCAGGAACTTCACGAACGCCGCCTTGCGCATCAGCGCGGTGATGGCGGCTGCCACGTCGGGATCGTCGATGTGGCCCTCGATGTCGATGTAGAAGTGGTAGCTCCACGGCTTGTCGCGCCGCGGCCGCGACTCGAGCTTGGTCATGTTGATGCCGTGGCGTGGGAACTCCTCGAGGCATGCCACCAGGTCGCCAGGTCGGTGGCGCGTCGCCAGCACCATGCTCGACTTGGTGCGGCCCTGCGTGCGAGGGACGTCCTCGGTGCCCAGCACGAAGAAGCGCGTGTAGTTGAAGGGGAAGTCCTCGATGTGCTCCGCGGCGATCTCCAGGCCGTAGGTCTCGGCGGCGCGTCGACTGGCGATGGCCGCGCGGCCATCGCCGCCGTTCTCGGCCAAGAGCTTGGCCGCGCCGGCGGTGTCGAAGTCGGTCACGGCTTCGAAGTGGTGCTCGCGGATGAACCGCTGGCACTGCTGGAGCGCCTGCGGGTGGCTGTACACCCGCCGCACGTCCTCGAGCCGGGTGCCGCGCTTCACCAGCAAGTTGTGGCGCACCCGGACGATCTGCTCGGCCACCACGTTCAGCACCGAATCGGTGAGCAGGTCGTAGGTCTGGTTGATGGAGCCGGCGAGGCTGTTCTCCACCGGAAGGCAGGCGTGCGTGCACTCGCCCCGGACGGTGGCCTGGAACGCCTCCTCGAAGCTGGGGTACCCCACCGCCTCCGCGCCGGGCGCGAAGGCCAAGGCGGCTTCCTCGCTGAAGGCGCCGGAGACGCCCTGGTAGGCGATGCGCAAGCGTCGTGCGTCGGACATGGCCGGGAGTCTAGCACCGAGCGCCGGCGCGCGGCATCAGGACAGCGCGTCGACCTCGCGCCGCAGCGCGTCGACGTGCCCTTGCGTCTCCGACAGCTCGCCGTCGAGCTCCCCGAGGCGGTCCAGCTCGGCGCGCACGAAGCGCGTGTAGGGCGCGATGGCGCCGGTGAGCTTGGCTTGCGAGCGCCCCAACTCCGCCTCGAACTGCTTGGTCAAGCCCTCCTGCAGGCCGCCGCGAAGCTCCTCCATCTTCGCGCGCAGCTCGCGCTTCGCCCTGGCGCGCTGCCGCGGCAGCACCAGGAAGCCGACCCCCATCACCGTGAGGCCGAGCGCGATGCCGGTGACGTCGAACGCTGCGCCCGAGATGAACGCCAACACCGCGGCGCTGAGGCCCAGCCCACCGACCTCGAGCAGCCCGGTGCGCACCACCGCACCCTGCAGGCGGTCGGCCAGCTGCGCGCCCTCGGCCTCGGCGTCGTAGGTTCCCATGGTGGCGTCGGAGCGTTCGCGCAAGGCGCGCACCAGTGCCTGACGGTCGTACTGGAAGCGACCGCCGACCTCGCCGATGACGCGATCGCGCTCGGACGCGCGACGCTCGTTGACGTAGCTCATGACGTCTTCCCACAGCTGCAGGTTGCGTTGGATGAACCAATCCACCAGCTCGGCGAGCGCCGCCTCGATGTCGCGGTCGGCGCCCTTCAGCACCGTCGCCTCGAACTCGGCGCGCACCCGTTCGGTGTTCACCAGCTTGGCCAGGCGGCGCAGCCGGATGGTGTCGTCGAAGAACGCCTCGCCGCGCCGCTCGACGTCGCGCAGCACCTCCTGGATGCGCAGCAGGTGGCCCTCGTACTCGCGCTGCATGTCCTTGTCGAACTGGCGCCGTTGACGCTCGATCTCCTCCAACGTGGCGGCGTCGTCGCCGAGCAAGCCGAGGCGGGTCCGCAGCACCTCGCGGTAGGTGGTCGCCGTGCGGTGGGCCACGCCGAGCGGCGAGGAGAGCTTCAGCCGCAGCCGTTCGCTCCCGAGGCGGGCCCGGACGGCGTCCTCGAGCGCCGTCAGGCCGCTGGCCGCCAGCCCCGCTTCGTCGCCGGCGATGCGCGCCTGGAAGGCGCGCTTGGCGCTCACGCCGAACACCTGCGGCGTCACGCCGAGCGTCTCGCGGGCGTGGTCGCGGACGTACTCGATCACCTTCGTGCGTTCCGGCTCGCTCTCTAGGATGTCGATCTTGTTCACGACCATCAGCACCTTCTTGCCCCAGGAGGCGATCAGCTCGAGGAACGAGCGCTCGCTCTGGGTGAAGGGCCGGTCGGCGCTGGTCACGAACAGCACCAGGTCGGCTCGGGGCACGAAGCGCTCGGTGAGCTCCTGGTGGCGCTGGATGATGGCGTTGGTGCCGGGCGTGTCGACCAGCGCGACGTCGCGCAGCAGCGGCGCCGGGTGGGTGCGGCGCGTCAGGAAGGCACCCTCTTCCTGCTCGCCCGGCACCTCGCCGTGGGTGACGACGGTGATGCGGTCGGTGGTGGGGGTGACCCCCTCCGGCATCACGCGGTCGCCGACGAGGGCGTTGAGCAGCGACGACTTGCCGGCGTTGAACTCGCCGGCCACCACCAGCAGGAACAGCCCGTCGAGGTCGCGAAGCGCGGTGCGGACGTCGTCGACGTGGGCGTCGTCGGCGTCGAGGCGAGCCAGCAGGACCTGGAGATCGGTGAGGACCCCTCTCTCCCGTGCGACCAGTTCGCGAACGGCGTCGGGAACCTCGATCATCCCGCTGACGATACCACGCCGTCGGGGCCGTTCCTGACGGCGTGCGTGGGGTGCGCGGTACAGTAGATGGGCTGCCCGACGGGCGCGGAAGGAGCAACATGGCCGACACCGCGGAGGTCTTCCAGCGGTTCCAGCGCATGGTCGGGATCCTCGACGACCTGAGTCGCATCAGTTCGGTGCTGGGCTGGGACCAGAACACCTACATGCCCGAGGGCGGCGCCGCCGGCCGTGGGCAGCAGCTGGCGACGCTGTCGGCCTTGATGCACGAGCGCCTCGTCGACCCCGCGCTGCTCGACGTGGTGGCGCAGTTGGAGGCGGCCGGACTCGAACCCGGAAGCCCCGAGGCCGCCATGGTGCGGCAGGCGCGGCGCGTCATCGACCGGGCCGTCAAGCTGCCGGCCAGCCTGGTCGAGGCGCTGGCGCTCACCGTCGCGCGCGCTCGCACGGTGTGGGCCCGTGCGCGCGAGGACGACGACTTCGCCTCGTTCGCCCCGGAGCTCGCGCGCGTGCTCGAGCTCAAGCGCGAGGTGGCGCACGCCATCGGCTTCGAGCGGCACGTCTACGACGCGCTGCTGGACGAGTACGAGCCGGACACCACCGTGGATGACCTGCGCCGCGTGTTCGACCCGCTCCGGCGCGACGTGGTGGCGCTGCTCGCGGAGATCCGCGACGCAGGCGTCACGGTGAGCGACGACGTGCTCCGCCAGGAGTTCGACGAGGCCGCGCAGGAGCGCTTCGCGGTGGATACCGTGCGCGCCTTCGGCTACGACTTCGCTCGCGGGCGCCTCGACCGGACCGTCCACCCGTTCGCCATCTCCCTCGGGCCGGGCGACGTGCGTATCACCACGCGGTACAAGCGCCACTACCTCGCCACGGCGCTGTTCGGCACGCTGCACGAGTCGGGGCACGCCATGTACGAGCAGGGGTTCGACCCGGCCTACGCCCGCACCCCGCTGGCCGAAGCCGCCAGCTTCGGGTTCCACGAGTCGCAGTCGCGCCTGTGGGAGAACCTGGTGGGCCGCGGCAGCGCGTTCTGGGAGTGGGCCTACCCACGGCTGCAGCAGCACTTCCCCGCGGCTCTCGGCGGCGTGCCTCCGGCCGCGTTCTACGCCGCCGTGAACCGCGTCGAGCCGAGCCTCGTGCGCGTCGAGGCCGACGAGGTGACCTACAACCTGCACATCCTGATCCGCTTCGAGCTCGAGCTGGCGCTGCTGGAGGGCTCGTTGTCGGTGACCGACCTGCCGCTCGCCTGGAACGACCGGTACCGCGACGACCTCGGCGTGACACCGCCCGACGATGCGCTCGGATGCCTGCAGGACATCCACTGGTCGGCCGGCATGTTCGGCTACTTCCCGACCTACACGCTCGGCAACCTGATGAGCGTGCAGCTCTACGACGCCGCGACGGCCGCCACGCCGTCGCTCGAGGACGACATCCGCTCCGGGCGCTTCGAACGCCTGGCGGCCTGGCTGCACGAGCACGTGCATCGGCATGGGGCGCGCTACCAACCGAGCGAACTGATGCGCAGGGCGACCGGGCGCGAGCTCGACGCCGGCCCGTACGTCGCCTACCTGCGGCGCAAGTTCGGCGCCATCTACCGCCTCGGCGGTAGCGTCTGAGCACCGGCTTGTGACGTGTCCAACGCAGCGGCTAGACTGAACGACGTGCCCGGGACCGCGTTCGACGCCGCCTCGACGACGTTGGGCGTGGATCCGTCCGCGGCCCCGCGGACCTCATCCGATGTCGAGGCGTTCTGCCGCACGAACGGCCTCGCCGCCCGCCTGCATCGTCTGGACGTGCCGACGCCCACGGTCGCGGCGGCGGCGCAGGCGCTGGGGGTGACGCCGGAGCGGATCGTGAAGAGCCTGGTGTTCTTGGTGGAGGGCGCGCCGATGGTGGTCATCGCCGCGGGCGAGTCGCGGATCGCGTACCCGGCGTTGGCGCGCGCACTCGGCGTGTCCAGGCGGCGGCTTCGGTTCGCGACGGCAGATCAGGCCCTGGCCATCACCGGCTACCGCGTGGGTGCCATGCCGCCGTTCGGGCATCGCCAGGCGTTCCCGACCTGGATCGACGCCACGACCGTGCCGGAGGGCGGCGTGGTGTTCGGCGGCGGGGGAGACGTATCGGCATTGCTGGAGGTCGACGTGAACGAACTGACCATCGTCACGGACGCGCGCAGGGCGGCGTTGACGTGACGCTTCTAGGGCACCTTGCCGCGTCCCGACGGATCGTCGCGGCGGCCGCCGCGACGCTGCTGGCGCTCCTCCCGTTGGCGTCGGCGCAGCTCGGAGACGCGCCGGCCGCGCTGCTGGCACGGCTCGAGGCGTACGCGCCCACGCCGGAGGGCGACGGGTTCGTGGCGGCGGCCGGGTTCCGATTCGAGGTCGACGCCGTCGACGACGTGAGCGTCGCGGTGCGCGGCGACGGCGCGTTGAGCGACGCCAACGTGCGGTTCCTCGGCGCCCTGATCGGAGCGGCCAGCGGGTACGGCGAAGGCATCGCCGGCCCGGTCGCCGACTTCTTCCGCACCAACGGCGCCGACCTCGCCGGCCGCGGCGAGGTGCCGATCGAGGTGATGGAGTACGTGATGTTCGTCGACGTCGCCGGGACGGACCCAGGCACGGTCTCGATGCGCTTCGAGGCGCAGCGCGTCGATCCCGCGCGCTTCCCCAGCGCCGTGCACTCCGTCGGACCGGCGGACGCCCGTTACGTGGTGCGCGAGTTCTCCGACTTCCAGTGCCCGTTCTGCGCGCGGTACGCGCTCGAGATCCTCCCCGGCATCCGCGACGTTCTGCTGGCGCGCGGCGACGTGCGCTTCGAGCTTCACCACTTCCCGCTCAAGAGCATCCATCCGAACGCCGCGGTCGCGGCCGAGGCGTCGGAGTGCGTGGCGGAGGAGGCTGGCGAGGACGCCTTCTGGACGTTCCATGACGCGCTCTTCGCGCAGCAGGACCGGTGGTCGTCGGTGGCCGACCCGGTCGACACCTTCGTGGCCATGGCGACCGAACTCGAGCTCCCGCATGACGCCCTCGCCTCGTGCCTGCGCATGGGGCGTCACGGCGACGCGGTCGAGGCCGCGTACCAGGTGGCCAGCCGCGAGCTGATGCTGACCGGCACGCCGACGGTGTTCGTCGACGGCCTCAAGCTCGGCGACTACGGCGACGTGGAGGCGTACCTCCGCTGGATGCGCTTGTCCGACGCCCTCGCGGCGATGCCGAGCGACGAAGGCGGCGCGGGCGAGGCGAACGGAGACGAATGAGCGACCCCGCGACGGGCGTAGCGCAGCTGCTGCCGTGGGCCGTGCTGGTGCCGTTCCTGGGCGCGCTGGTGGCGCCGCTGGCCGGGCCGAGGCTGGGCGCTCGCACCGGCTACCTGCTCTGGCCGGCGTTCGTCCCTGCCGTCCTGCTCGCGTTGGGGGCACCGGCGGTGACGGCCGGCGCGGTGCCGTCGACGACCGTCACCTGGGTCGGCGCCATCGGGCTCGACATCGCCTTCCGCGGCGACGGCTTCTCGTTGTTGTTCGCCGTGCTGGTGGGCATCATCGGTGTGCTCGTGACGCTCTACGCCGCCGCCTACCTGCGCGCCAACGAGCGCCACGGCCGCTTCTACGCCGCACTGCTGGTGTTCGGCGGCGCCATGATCGGGCTGGTCCTGAGCGACAACCTGGCCGCCACGTTCGCCTTCTGGGAACTCACCTCCATCAGTTCGTTCCTGCTGATCGGCTTCTGGGACACGCGCGCGGCCTCGCGCGACGGCGCGGTGAAGGCGATGCTGATCACCGGCTTCGGCGGCCTGGCCTTGCTGGTGGCGATGGTGCTGCTCGGCCTCGGCGGGAACTCCGTCACCCTCTCCGGTCTCGACGTCGAGGCGCTGCGCGCCAGCCCGTACTTCGTGCCGGCGGTAGCGCTCACCTTGCTGGCGGCGTTCACCAAGTCGGCCCAGCTTCCGTTCCACCTGTGGCTCCCGACCGCCATGGAGGCACCCACGCCCGTCTCGGCGTTCCTGCACTCGGCGACCATGGTGAAGGCCGGCGTGGTGGTGATCGCCAAGTTCGGCTTCCTGTTCGCCGGCACCGACTTCGCCACGTTCACCATGTACGTCGGGCTGGCGACGCTGGTGTGGGGCAGTTGGCTGGCGCTGCGCCAGACCGACCTCAAGGCACTGCTGGCGTACTCCACGGTGTCGCAGCTGGGGCTGCTGACGGCGCTCTACGGCGCAGGCGAGAGCTTCGCGGCCACGGCGCACCTGGTCAACCACGCGGCGTTCAAGGCGGCGCTGTTCTTGGTGGTCGGCATCGTCGACCACGAGGCCGGCAGCCGCGACCTCACCAAGCTCTCCGGGCTCGGCCGCAAGATGCCGTTCACCGCGGCGATGGCCGTGATCGGCGCGCTCAGCATGGCGGGTCTGCCGCCGTGGGGCGGCTTCCTCTCCAAGGAGCTGTTCTACGAGGCGATGCTGCATGCCGGGGCGTTGCCGATGGCCATCGCGGTGGTGGGCAGCATCATGACCTTCGCCTACTCGGTGCGGTTCCTGCGCGTCTTCTTCGGACCGTACCGCGCCGAGAACCCGCACCTGCACCCACCCGGGCCGGCGTTGGTCGGGCCCGTGGTTCCGCTGGTGGCGGCGGTGGTGGCGTTCGGCCTGGTGATGCCGCAGCACACCGTGGCCACCGAGGTGGTGGCCCTCGGGGTGGCCGGGTTCGGGGTCGAAGCGGCCACGCTGAAGCTGTGGCACGGGCTGTCGTTGGCGCTGGCGTGGTCGGTGCTGACGTGGTTCGCCGGCGCGGCGCTGGTGGTGGCGCTGCAGCCGTTCGTGCGCCTGCAGGAGGCGCTCACGCCGCGCTGGAACGCCAACACCATCTACTACGCCATGTCGGGGCTGCTCGAGCGCGTCGCCGAGCGCGTCACGCACCGCACGCAAGGGGCGCCGTTCGCCTGGCAGCTGCGGGTGGTGTTCGCCGGCGTGGCGGCGGTGGGGGCCATCTCCGCCTACCGCTTCGTGCCGCGCACCCTCAGCCCCGTCGACCTCGAGCTCGGGCTGGTGGCGCTGCTGATGCTCACCGGCATCGGCGGGGTGCTGGTGGCGCGCCAGCGGCTCACGGCGCTGGTGTTCATGGGTCTGTCCGGCTTCGGCTCGTCGCTGATCTTCGTGCTGCTGCGCGCTCCCGACCTCGCGCTCACCCAACTGCTGATCGAGACCGTCACGGTGATCCTGTTCCTGAGCGTGTTCCACTACCTGCCGCCGCTGAGGCGCTACGTGCGCCCGCCGACGCAGGCGGCGCTCGACGCGTTGTTGGCCGCGGGGGTCGGCGCGACCGTGTTCGGCTTGTTGGTGGCGGTGCAGACGCCCATCGCGCCGAGGATCCGCGACTTCTTCCTCGAGCACTCCAAGACCATCGGCGGCGGCTACAACGTCGTGAACGTCATCCTGGTCGACTTCCGCGGCTACGACACGATGGGGGAGATCACCGTGCTGGCGGTGGTGGCGGTCTCGGTGATCGCGCTGCTCACCATCGGCTCGCGGGTGCGCCGAGCGGCCGAGGAGGGCGCGGCCGGGCGCGCGTCCGGCGCAGGGAGCGACGATGCGAACGCCTGAGATCTTCCTCCGCGGCTTCGCGGTGCCGGTCACCTTCGCGGTGCTGGCGTTCGGCTTCCACATGCTGCTGCGGGGCCACAACGCTCCCGGCGGCGGCTTCATCGCGGGCCTGATCGTGGCGGTGGCCGCGCTGCTGATGCGCATGGCGCGCGAACATCGGTTGCTGGCGGTGCGGCCGGCGACCTTGGTGCCGATCGGGTTGCTGGTGGCGTTCGCCACCGGCGCCGCGCCGATGATCGTGGGAAGGCCGTTCCTCACCAGCGCCTACGGGTACCTTCACCTTCCGCTCCTAGGCGAGGTCGAGTGGGCCACGGCGGCGCTCTTCGACGTCGGGGTGTTCCTGGTGGTCATCGGCGTGACCGTCACGATCATCGAGCTGCTGGCCGAGTCCGGGACGGCCGACACCGCAGGCGATCGGGCGGGCGCCGGCCGGGCCGCGTCCGGCAAGGCGTCGCGCGACACGGAGAGGGGCGCCTGATGGAGCTGTTGCTGCCCGCGCTGGTGGCCGTGCTCGTCGGCGCCGGCGTGTTCCTGGTGCTGTCGCGCGCGCTCATCCGCGTCATCCTCGGCCTGTCGATGATCGCCTACGGCGTCAACCTCGGCATCCTGCTGGCGGGCGCCGGGTTCGCCCAGGACGCGCCGCCCCTGCTCGACGTCGCCGGGCCGTACAACGACCCGCTGCCGCAAGCGCTGATCCTCACCGCCATCGTGATCGGCTTCGGCACCACCGCGCTGCTGCTGGTGCTGTCGTTGCGCGCGTACCAGGTCACCGGGACCGATCACGTGCAGGAACTGTCCGAGGCCCCGGACCCGGTGCTGCCGCGCTACGGCCGCGCCGACCCGGAGCATCCGTCGGTCTCCCCGGAGGTGGGTGACGCGGACGGCGCCACCGGGGCCGCCGACCACGGACCGCAGGACGGCGGGCGCGGATGAACCTCCTCTCGCTACCCATCCTGGTCCCGCTGTTCGCCGGCGCGCTGCTGCTGGCGGTGTCGAACCGCGCAGCCCGCACCGCGGTGGCCACGGCGGCGTCGCTGGTGACGTTGGCGGCGAGCGTGGCCATCGCCGTCCGCGCGCTCGGCGGCGAGGTGCTCACGCTGCAGATGGCCGACTGGGCCGCTCCGTTCGGCATCACCTTGGCCGCGGACGGCTTCGCCGCGCTGATGCTCGTCTTGAGCGCCTTCTTCGGCGTGCTCACGGTCCTCTACCTGGCCTCCAGCTTGCAGGCGCCGCCGCCGCGGTCGGGTCGTGCGGCTACCTTTCGGGGCCTGCTCGACCGCGCGCGGGAGGCGATGGGGGCGCAGGCGCTGCTGCAGTTCCTGTTCATGGGCGTGCACATGAGCCTGCTCACCGGCGACCTCTTCAACCTGTTCGTGGCGTTCGAGGTGATGCTCATCGCCTCGTACGGCCTGCTGCTGCTCGGGAACGAACTGCCGCAGTTGCGCGAGGGCTTCAAGTACGTGGTGATCAACCTGGTGGCGTCGGCCGTCTTCGTCAGCGCGGCCGGCATGACCTACGGCCTCGTGGGCACGCTGAACATGGCCGACATCGCCGAGCGCGTCGCGGCGTACGGACCGGACGTCCGCCTCACCGTGTTGGCCGGCATGCTGGGCCTGGTGTTCGTGGTGAAGGCGGCGCTGTTCCCGCTCGGCTTCTGGCTCCCCAACGCCTACCCCACCCCTCCCACGGCCATCGGCGCGTACTTCGCCGCGGTGCTGACCAAGGTGGGCGTCTACTCGCTGGTGCGCGCCTTCACCCTGATGTTCCCGGCCGAGGAGGGGTTGCGCACGGTGCTGTTGGTGCTCGCCACCGCCACCATGGTGGTCGGCGCGCTCGGGCTCCTGTCGCGCCAACGCTGGCGCCACTCGATGGCGTTCGCCAACGTCGCCTCGATCGGTTACCTGGTGGCGGCGCTGTTCGTCGGCAGCGAGCAGGGGCTCGCGGCCGGCGTGTTCTACCTGATGACGTCGGTGTCGGTGATGTTCACGCTGTTCGCGCTGGCGGGCGTGGCCGAGCGGATCGCCGGGCCGTGGTACCGCGTCTCCGGTCACCTCGGCGCCTACCCGTGGCTCGGTGCCGGGTACTTCGCTGCCGGGCTCACGCTGGTCGGGATGCCGCCGACCAGCGGCTTCCTCGGCAAGTTCGGGCTGGTGCAGGCACTGCTCGCATCCGGCGGGGCGCTGCGCGTGGTGGTGGTGGCGGCGGCCGTGGCGGCGAGCTTCGTGCTGCTCTACGGCGTGCTGCAGATCTGGGAGACGTTCTTCTGGGGCGACGCCGACGCGGTGCACCGCGTCGCGACGCCGAAGACCGTCAGCGCCGTGACGGGCGTTGCGGTGGCGGCGGTGATCGCGCTGGCGGTCTTCGGCGGTCCGCTGTACGGGGTGTCCGAGCGTGTTGCGGGACAGCTAGCGGGCAACGAGGCGTACGTTCGAGCGGTGCTGGCGCCTGCACCGGCGCCGCGCCTGGGAGGGGAGTAGCAGGTGGCGGAGGTCCTTGCCGTCATCGCCATCGCGCTGCTGTGGAGCGCGCTGTCGGGCGAGCTCACGATCGGCACCCTGGTGGTTGGATCGGTCATCGGTCTGGTGCTGCTGCTGGCGGTGGATCGCGACAACCGCATGAGCTTCCCTCGGCGCCTCGGCGCGTTCGTGCGCTTCGTCGTGTGGTTCTTCGCCGAGCTGGTGGTGGCCAACCTGCTGGTGGCGCGCCTGGCGCTGCACCCGCGGCCGCGCTTCCACCCGCACGTCATCGCCGTGCCGCTCCGGCTGCGTTCGGAGGTGGCGATCAACCTGCTGGCCGCCACCATCACGCTGCTTCCGGGAACCGTCGCGATGGGGGTGTCCGAGGATCGTCGTACGCTGTACGCCCACGCCATCGCCTCGGCCGACCCGGCTGGCGCGCGCGCCGGGGTGGTCCGGATGGAGACGCTGATCATGGGGTTCTTGTCATGAGTGCGGGCGCATGCGAGGGCGGAGGCCCGCCATGGTGATCGACATCGCCCTCGGGTGCCTCGGCGTCGCCATCGTGCTGGCGCTGGCCCGCATCGTGCGCGGGCCGACGTTGGGGGACCGCATCACCGGCTTCGACTTCCTGGGCGTGAACCTCGCCGTGCTGGTCGTGGTGGTGGCGCTGCGGACCGGTTTCAGCGACTTCCTCGACGCGGCGCTGGTGCTGTCCGTGCTGGGTTTCCTGAGCACGGTGGCGCTGGCGCTCTACCTGCTTCACGGGCGGGTGATGAAGTGACGGCACGGCTTCGGACGGTGGCCGTCCGACTGCCGGTGGCGCTGCTGGGCGCGCTCACCGCGGCGGCGGCGGCCGGGCAAAGCGTCTCGGGCGAGGAGACGGCGCTGCGCGGCAACGTCGTCGCCGAGGTGATGGTGTTGATCGGCTGCCTGTTCCTGCTGTTGGCCGCCATCGGCATCTTCCGCTTCCCCGATTTCTACACCCGCCTGCATGCCTCGACGAAACTCGTTACGCTGGGGGGCATCGGGATCTTCGGGGGATCCGCCATCGCGTTCTCCGCTGAGGGCGCCGCGGCGCGCGTGCTGCTCATCGCCGGCTTCTACTTGGTCACGGCGCCGCTGTCGGGCTACATGATCGCTCGGGCGGGGTACCTACGGGGCCTGGCGCCGGTGCGGGAGACGACCAGCGTCGACGAATGGGGCGCGCTGGGGACGGGAAGGACGGAGTTCGTGGAGCCGGTCGGGGCTACCGACGACGCATGAGGGACCGTTGGAGGGTGGGATAGCATGGCCGAGATGAACCAGTACCCGAGCCTCGTCTGGCACCTGAAGAACACGCAACTCTTCGAGGACCTCACGCCCGACGAGATCGAGCAGATGTCGCGCATCACGCCGTACAAGCGGTTCGCGGCAGGGGAGATCATCTACCACATGGAAGACCCCGCCGACGCGCTGTACTTCGTGCGCGACGGCATGGTGAAGATCTCGATGTACTTCCCCAACGGCAAGGAGATGATCCTCGGCCTGCTCGGCAAGTACGACATCTTCGGCGAGCTCCTGCTGCTCCCAAGCGAGCGGCGGCCGAACCAGGCCGAGGCGGTGGTCGACACCACGCTGATCGTCATGCCGGAGGCGGAGTTCCAACGCTTGCTGCAGCAGCAACCGAAGATCGCCATGAAGTTCATCCAGGTCATGAGCACGCGCCTGTGGCAAGCGCAACAGTGGCAAGCGGAGGTGGGCGCGTTCGATGCCCCCGGACGGCTGGCGAACCTGCTCCTGCGCCTGGCGAACGACTTCGGGGTGGACGGCGACCGCGGCACCGTGATCGACCTGAACCTCACGCAGCAGGACCTCGCCAAGATGATCGGCGCCACGCGCGAGACGGTGAGCCACTGCCTGGCCCGGCTGCTGGAGTACGGCGCCGTGCGGCGGCGGCGCTCGCCGATCACCGTCAACCCGGAGCGGCTGCAGCAGTTCCTCGACGAAGCCAGCGAGTAGCCGCCGGTCGCTCACGCCCCTTCGTCGGCGGGCGTCGGGACGACGGTAGTGGCGGTGGCAGGCGCGACCGTCCCGTCGTCCTTCGGGCTCGTCGCATCGCCGGTGCCCAAGCCCGGCACCAGGGCCAGGAGGGTCGCGCCGGCGTCGGGGACGGTGCTCTCCTCGCTCAGGACTTGGATGCCGCGACCCCCGACGGCGAACAGCGGCAGCGCTTCGTCGCCGAAGTGCTGGCGGAAGTCGTCCAGGTCGAACCGCTCCGTCAGCTCGGTGGCCTTCAGGGTGGCCCCGGTGGCGAACAGCGCCTCGAGCCGGCGGAAGGTGAGGTCCTTGCCGCCGAGCCACCGGCCGCGCCGCTCGCCGCCGAGCTGGCTGCGGGTGCTCTCGCGGCTCGGCGCCAGCTGGTAGACGTTGTTCGAGCCGAACTCACGGGCGTACTTCAGCGCCGTGAGCGCGTTCGCCTCGTCGTTGGAGGTCAGCGCCAGCAGTCGTCCGATGCCCCCGAGGCGGACCTCGTCGTCGGATCGATCGGACAGCAGGCTACCGAAGTACGTCGGTAGGCCGTCGAGGCGGGCGGCGGCCACGTTCGACCAGTTGGTGTCGGCCAGCAACACGTTCACGCCGGCCTTCTGCAGGCCCCTGGCGATCTCCCGGGCGACCGGATGCGCGCCCAGCACCAGGAAGCCCTGCGGGTCGGGGTCGGCCACGCCCAGGCGCACCCCGAGCGGTTTGGCGGTGAGGCTGGCGAGCAGCACCGTGCCGACGATGACGATGAACACCAGCGGCACCAGCTCGTCGGCGCCGGCGAACCCGGCGGCCTGCAGCTTCGAGGCGAACAGCGACGTGACCGACGCCGCCACGATGCCGCGCGGCCCGACCCATGCGATGAACGCCTTCTCCCGCCAACCGAGGGCGGAGCGCGTGCTGCTCAGGAACACGTCGAGCGGACGGAGCACCAGGATGACGATGGCGAGCAGCGCCAGGCTAGGGACCGACACCGCCGAGAGGAACGCGCTCAGTTCGATGTTGGCGGCCAGCACGATGAACAGCATGCTGACGAAGAGGACGGTGAGGTCCTCCTTGAAGGTCAGCAACGCCTCGATGTTCGGGACCCCCACGTTCGCCACCAGCACGCCCATGACGACCGTGGCCAACAGCCCCGCCTCGGCCGACAGGGCGTTGGCGACGGCGAAGGTGGTGAACACGAACGCGACCGAGGTGACGTTGATCAGGTAGTCGGGCACGGCGCGGCGGCGTAGCAGCCAGGCGAGGGCCGCGCCTCCGACCGCGCCGACCACGCTGCCGACCAGCAGGAAGCGACCCAGCAGCAGCACGACGGTGGCGAGGGTCTCCTCGCGGCCCTCGAGCAGGATCGCTTCGAACACCAGCACCGCCACCATCGCTCCGACCGCGTCGATGACGATGCCTTCCCACTTGAGGACGTTGGCGACGCGCGCGTTGGGCCGCACGATGCGCAGCAGCGGACCGATGACGGTGGGGCCGGTGACGATGATCAGCGCACCGAACAGCAGCGACAGCTGAGGCGTCAGGCCGCGGACGAAGAACGCCGCCGCCGCGCCGCCGAGCCATGTCACCAGGGCGCCGACGGTGACGAGGCTGAAGACGATCCGGCGGATCTCGCCCAGTTGCGAGAAGCGCAGCGTCAAGCCGCCTTCGAACAGGATGAGGCCGACCGCGAGCGAGACGACGGGGAAGAACAACGACTCGGGGAACAGCTCGGAGGGCCGTAGCCAGCCGAGCGCAGGGCCGACGAGGAACCCGGTGGCGAGCAGCGGAAGGATGGCAGGCACGCGCAGTCGCCACGCGACCCACTGCGAGGCCGCGCCGAGCGCGATGATGGCGGCGATGGCGAGGCCGGGCCGTGCGAGAAGGAGCTCGTGCATCGTCCGACCAGTTTGTCACACCGGAGCAGCGTCCCCGAGCGTGCTACGCTGCGCGCCATGTCGAACGGAGCCCGCCGTTACCTCGTCACCACCGACCATGGCGACGTCGTGGTCGAGGTGAACGAACGCGTGTCGGGCCTCGACGCCGACTTCCTACGCTTGCAGCACGCGGGTGACGGCGCCGACCACGGGCTCGACACCGCCACGCCGTTGCGCGCGTTCGGGGCGAAGATGGTCGACCTGATCGAGTTGTTCGGCGTCGGCGAGTTCGCCGGTTCGGACACGTTGCGCGAGATGCTGGTGCGCGAGAAGGCCACCCAGGAGCTCAAGCGCATCGAGCGCTTCGCCAAGGCAGGACGGGCCTGACGCGGCGGTCGGTGGGTGCCCCGGCCGGCGGCCCGTCAGTCCTCGTCCTCGTCCTCGTCTTCGTCCGCTTCCTCTTCCTCGACCACCTCGCCCAGGTCGGACAACAGCTCCTTGTAGAGGCGCAAGCTGAAGTCGCGCACCGCCACCAGGGCCGCTTCGCCGCGTAGCTCGGAGCTCACGCGGCGCTCGGCGACCTGCAGCACCGACGCGAGGAGGTCGTCGAACATCGGCCATGGGCCCGCGAACGGCTCCTCGGCGGCTTCGACCTCGTCCACTACGGGGTGGTGGATCGCTTCGTCCGGCGACGGCGTGGGGCGTGCGGCGGTGGCGGCTTCCGCCTCGGGCTGCTGCGCGGCCTTGCCCGTGCGCCGCTTCCGCGACTTCGGGGCGCCGGGCCCGTCCTTGGTGGTCGGCGCCGGGCCCTCGGCGCGCTTGTCGAGCGCGGCCAAGGCGGCTTCGGCCGCCCGCCGCTCGGCGACGCGCTTGGAACCGCCATGGCCGCTGCCCAGGACCTCGCCGTCGATGACGGCCTCGGACGCGAACTGCGGCTCGTGTTCGGGGCCGGTGCGCTCGGTGCGGAACTCGGGACGGGGAAGGCCCAGCTTCTGGACCTGTTCGATCAGGACACCCTTGGGGTGTGCCATGGAGCCTCCTCACGCGGGGGGCGTCGACCCGTCCGGCGGCCCACGGTCGTGGGCGGCACCTGCATCGCGGTCGTCCGGCAGTTCGGCTGGCAGCGACGCCGGCGCGACCGATCTCCGTGCGCCCGGACCGCCAACGTGCCGAGGCCGCCTTCGGCCTCCCCGTTCGCAACTGCCGGGCGCCCGCCGCGGCCGCAGCCCGCACCCGGCCCTGTAAGGCGGTGAGGATGCGGGCGGTGCGGCAGCGCCACGTGCCCGGCAGCTGCGAGCGCCACGCTACCACGGCGTCGGTTGCGAAGGCGCGCCCGGTGGCCCGCCGTCGTGCGCTACAGTGGTGGCCATGACCCGGTTGCTCGTGTGTGACGACCATGCCATGTTCCGTCAGGGGTTGCGCAGCATCCTCGAGACCGAAGACGACTTCCGCGTCATCGGCGAGGCCTCCACCGGTCGCGAGGCCGTGCGCTACGCTCTCGAGACCAAGCCCGACGTCATCCTGATGGACATCCAGATGCCGGAGCTCGACGGCGTGGCCGCCACCAAAGCGATCTTGGCGGAGCGTCCCGAGTCGAAGGTCATCATCCTGACCATGTACCGCCAGGACCGCTACGTGTTCGAGGCCATCAAGGTGGGCGCGCGCGGCTACATGCTCAAGGATGCCGGCGCCAACGACTTGGCCGACGCCATCCGCCGCGTAGCCGCCGGCGAGACGCTCCTCAACGCCGAGATGGCGGCGTCGATCCTCGACGAGTTCCGCAAGGTCGGCGAGCTGCCGAGCCATCCCGAGCACAAGCTGAGCGAGCTGACCGAGCGCGAGGAGGACATCCTTCGGCTGCTGGCGCAGGGCGCCTCGAACCACGAGATCGCCTCCTCGCTCGGGGTGAGCGAGAAGACGGTGCGCAACCGCCTGTCGGAGATCTTCTCGAAGCTGCGCCTGAACAACCGCACGCAGGCCGCGCTGTACGCCTTGCGGGAAGGCATCGCCACACTGCAGGACAGCGACGCTTGAGCGGACGCGAGGTACCGGCGCCCGAGCGCGCCAGCAGCAGAGCGCAGGACGGTGACGACGCCGAGCTGCGCTCTCTGCTGGTGGCGTTCGCCGAGACGCCGTCGCCCACCTTCCACGAAGGCCAGCGCGCGGCGTTGCTGGCGGGGGCGTGGCGCGCCGCGGGGCTCGACCCCGAGCTCGACGAGGTGGGGAACGTCGTGGCCACCGTGCCCGGCGGTCGAGGACCGCGGGTGCTGCTGGCGGCGCACCTCGACAGCGTGTTCGGCCCCGACGTCGACGTGCGGGTGCGCCGGGGCGAGGCGCGCTGGCGCGCCCCGGGCATCGGCGACAACGCCGCCAGCCTGGCGGTCGTCACGCGCTTGCTGCAACGCCTACCGGCCGAGAGCGAGCGCCCGCGCCTGACGGTCGCCGGCACCGTCGGAGAAGAGGGCCTCGGGGACCTGCGTGGCGCGCGCGAACTGGTGGCGCGGCGAGGTGCCGACCACGACCTCTTCGTCGCGGTGGACGGGCACCTCGGGGTGATCACCGACCGTCCGGTCGGGTCGCGTCGGTTCGAGGCGCGCTTCCGAGGACGCGGCGGGCACGCCTGGGGCGACTACCCGTCGCCCAGTGCGGTGCACGCCGCCGGCGAGGCGATCGCGCGGCTGCTAAGGATGAACGTGCCGAGCCGGCCGCGCTCGAGCATGAACGTAGGGCAGATCTGGGGCGGCACCAGCATCAACGCCATCGCGGAGGAGGCGGGGTTCAACCTCGACCTGCGCAGCGTGGAGCGTGGCGCCCTCGACCTGCTGGACGAGGCGGCGCGGCGGCGCATCGAGGAGGCGGCCAAGGAGCAGGATTGCACCGTCGACGTGGTGTTGGTCGGCGACCGGCCGCTGGGGGAGACGGACAACCGGCGGCTGGTGGCCGCGGCCGAGGCCGCGCTGGAGGAGGTCGGTGAGGTCGCCCGCTTGGCTGCCGGCAGCACCGACGCCAACGCGGCCGCCGCCGCCGGCTTGCCTGCCATCGCGTTCGGCGTCTACCGCGGCGGCGACGCGCACCGGCTCGAGGAGTGGATCGATCCGGCCTCGCTGGCGTCGGGGCTACGGGCGTTGCGAGCGTTGCTGCGGCGCCTCGCGCGCTGACCTGCGACGCGCGCATCAGCGTCCGGGGTCGCTTCGACCGCGGCTCTTGCGTGCCGCCAACGCCATGCGGTCGACCTCTTCGTTCTCCGGATGACCGGAGTGGCCGCGCGTCCACGACCAGCGCACGTCGTGCACCTGCTCCAGCGCCAGCAGTTCCTCCCACAGGTCCTGGTTCTTCACCGGTTGCCGCGACGCCGTGCGCCAGCCGTTGCGCTGCCAGCGCTCGAGCCAGCCGTCGGTGAAGGCTCGCTTGAGGTACTCGCTGTCGGTCACGATGACGACCGCGCACGGCTCCTTCAGCGCCTCCAAGGCGCGCACGGCGGCGGTCAGTTCCATGCGGTTGTTGGTCGTGCCGGGCTCGTACCCCGACGCGCGTCGCTGGGCGCCCTGGTGGTCGAGCAGGTAGGCCCAGCCGCCATGCCCGCTGGCGGTGTCGCACGAGCCGTCGGTGTAGGCGGTGACGCGGCGCGGCGTGGCTCGGCCGGGTCGGGTCGATCGCGTCGGGTTGGGTCCGGTGGACGGCATGACCGGCATGGTATCGCGTCGTCGGCCGCGTCACCTTGTCGTTCGCGCCTAGTCGTTCGTGCCTAATCGTTCCCGCCGAATCGTTCGCGCCCAATCGTTGCCGCCCAATCGTTGCCGCCTTGTGGTTGCCGCCTTGGCGTTGTCACCTCTGCGGTGCAACCTCTGCGGTGCCACCTTGGCGCTGCCACCCTGTCGTCTCCGTCGGCGTTCCCTTCTGCGGAGGGCTACCTGCGGCCGGCGCCCGCTCGGCCGCAGGTGGTCCAAGATTCGACGAACATTGAACCAAGGTAAGACCTGGACGCGTGCATCTCGAGTGCTCGAACGGGCCGTACCCACCGTAGTCGCGCCGACGCGAGTGCGCTCGTACGCGTGCGGGACGCGCCTACGGCCATCCAGGCGGGGGCGTGGCGGCGGGGGCCCCGGCTCGTGCGAGCGGCAGTTGACACCGTCCAAGGTTTGTCGTAACCTGACGTCAGCCTTCGACAGAGCTTGTACACCAAGCCCGCCGCAAGGCTCGTGCCGAGGCGAACCGCCAGGCTCGTCACGGCGCCGCTCGGAAGCAGCGCAGCCCACCCGCGGGCGAAACCGGTCGACCCTCCTGGTCACCGAACCTCTGCAGCACGAAGGAAGCCACATGTCCGATCGTCGATCCCAGAACCATCCGACGCACGCACCCGCCGCCCTCCGGACCACCGGTCCCGCGGGTCCAGGCGCCGCGCGTGTCCGAGGTTCGGACGCGGCCAAGGACGCGCCCGTGGCGGGCGAGACGGTAGACCGCTCGCGCCTCGAGGGGAAGTACACCGTCCAGGAGGTCAGCGAGCGCACGGGGGTGGCCGCGGCCACCTTGCGGCAGTGGGAGCGGCGCTACGGCACGCCCCAGCCCGACCGCTCCGGCTCCGGCTACCGCCTGTACAGCGACGCCGACCTGGCGTTGATCGCCACCATCAAGCGCCACATCGACGACGGCGTGCCGGCGTCGCGCGCCACCGAACTGGCGCGCGCGGAGTCGGCCGCGCAGGCCGCGACGGGCCCGCAGCAGGCGGGCGGCATCGACCTCGCCACCCAAGCGCCCCTGCTGTTCCGCCGGCGCCTGGTGGACGCCGCCATCCGCCTCGACGAGCGCGGCGCCGAGCGCGTCTTCAGCGACGCCCTCGCGGCGCACAGCGTCGAGCGCGTGCTCAGCGAGGTGGTCGGGCCGGCCCTGGTCGACATCGGCGAGCTGTGGCACGGCGGGCGCATCCCCACCACCACCGAGCACTTCGCGTCGAACTTCGTGCAGAACCGTCTGCGCAGCCTGCTGCGGCTGGCCGCCGTGGAGGCGCGTGGCGAAGAGGTGGTGGTGGCCTGCGCCCCCGGCGATCAGCACGAACTCGGACCGCTGATGTTGGCGGTGCTGCTGCGCCGCTCCGGGCACCGCGTCTACTACGTCGGCGCCGACACGCCGGTGGCCGACTTGGCCGCGATGGCGGCCACCCTGCGGCCGCGCTGCGTGATGGTCTCCGCCTCGACCACCGGCGCGTACGAGCGCCTGCTGGGCGAACGCGAACGTCTTCTTGGTGCCGCGCCGCTGCTGGTCTTCGGCGGGCGTGCCTTCGACGCCGACCCGGGCCGCGCCGCGGCGATGGGTGGGCACTACCTCGCCGCCGACGTGGCGCTCGCCGTGGAGCGGTTCCAAGACCTGCTGCACGGTTCGAGCCTCGCGTCCAACCCCACCTCGACCCCGAGCGCCGCGCATGGCGGCTCGGCGAGCCCCAAGGAGGCAACGCCATGAGCAAGATCCCCGCGACCCTCGAGACGATCCGCCCGCACCAGGACCCGACCGTTCCTACCATCGACTACCGTCGGCGCCAGACCCTCTACCTGTCGGGCGACCCCGCCAGCTCGGTGTTCCGGGTGCGCGACGGCCTGGTGCGCATCACCCGCATGACGCCGGAAGGGCGCACGCTGACCGTCCGCCACGTCATGCCGGGCGACTACTTCGGCGAGGAAGCGTTCATGAACGGCACGCGCGAAGAGATCGCCGAGGCCCTCACGCCCACGCGCATCGAAGCCATCGACCCCGAGCGCATCGCGCCCAACGACCTGCTTCACATCACGCGCTCGCTGTCCGACCAGATGCGCCGCTTGATCGAGTACGAGTACCACCTGCAGACCGGCGACCTGCGCTCGCGCGTGGCGCGCTACCTGCTGACCTTGGCCGCCACGCCGTTGGCGCGCATCGACCACGAAGGGCGCACCATCGTCGCTGCTACCCACGAGCTGCTGGCCGAGGGCACCGCCAGCACCCGCGAGAGCGTGTCGAAGATCGTCACCGAGCTGCGCCTCGAAGGGCTCATCGCCACCGGCTACCGCAACATCACGCTGCTCGACCCGGACGCGCTCGACGAGCTCGCGCAAGCGTTCTGAACCGCGTCGGCGGCGCCGGTACGCACCGGCGCCGCCGACGCGACGCCGCGCAAGGTTCCCGACGGGTCACGCGTCCGTCGTCGGTTCCGGTGCCGTCGCCTCCAGATGCGCCTGCGCGCTCTGCTCGGCGACCGGCGCCGGCGCCGCTTCGCGCTGTTCCAGTACCACCACCGCCGCGGCCTGATCGCGTCCGTGCGTGATGGACAGGTGCGCCACCAGGCCCTCGTGGTCGCAGGCCTCGGCCAGCGACGGGGCCAGGCGCAGCACCGGCCGCGGCCCCTCCTTCACCACCCACACCTCGCGCCACCCGAACGGCGCGTGCCAGCACTTCTGGAACGCCTCCTTGGCCGCGAGCCGGGCCGCCAGGCCCGGCACGGGGTCGACGCGGTCCGCCACGTCAGCGAGCTCGTCGGGGTGGAAGCAGCGCTGCAGGAAGCGTTCGCGATGGCGGTCGAGCACGCTGCGCACGCGGTCGAGCTCGATGATGTCGATGCCCACCGAGACGATCATGGTGCCGCTCCCGCCGGGGCGGCGGCTTCACCGGCCCTGGTCATGACGCTCACGCCATCGTCCCCGGCCACGTACGCGCGCTCGGCCATGCCGAGGAACAGGCCGTGTTCGACCACGCCGGGCAAGGCGTGGATGGCGCGGCCGAGGGCAGGGGCGTCGAACGGACCCGCGAAGCGGCAGTCGACCACCAGGTTGCCGTTGTCGCTCACGAACGGCGCGCCGCCGGCCAGCCGCACGCTCGGCTCGGCGCCGAGGTGGCGCAGGACCTCGATGGTGCGTCGATGGCCGAACGGCACCACCTCCACCGGGACGGGCGCCGTCTCGCCGAGGTAGCGCACGCGCTTGCCGGCGTCGCCGATCAGCACGAATCGCGTCGCGCTGGCCTCGACGATCTTCTCCCGCGTCAGCGCCCCGCCCAGCCCCTTGATCACGTCGAGTGCGTCGGTCACCTCGTCCATACCGTCGACGGCCAGGTCGACGCCGCCCTCCGGCAGGTCGACGAGGGGGATGCCGAGCGCCCTCGCCTGCTCCTCGGTGGGGCGCGAGGTCGGCACGCACCGCACCCCGCGCAGGCGACCGTCACGAAGCCGCTCCGCCAGCCCCTCGACGAAGTGCTTCGCGGTGCTGCCGGTACCGAGCCCAAGCAGCATGTCGTCCTTCACCAGGGCGAGGGCGGCCAACGCCGCCTCGCGCTTGAGCGATTCCCGATCGTGCATGATGCCTCCCTGGCGCTCCGCGGTCCCGAGCGAAGCCCCGAGTAGGTGGCCAGTGTACCGTCGTCCGCCGACGCGCGCCCGCCCGGGTAGACTGGCGCCGTGATCGACGTCGTCCTGGCCAGCGCCTCTCCTCGCCGCGCCGAACTGCTAACGGGCCTCGGCGTCTCCTTCGAGACACTGGCCGCCGACGTCGACGAGACGCCGCTTCCGGGCGAAGACCCGGCGGCGATGGTGGCGCGCCTGAGCCTGGACAAGGCGGCGAAGGTCGCGCGCGTCCGGCCGCAGGCGCTGGTGATCGCCGCCGACACCACCGTGGTCGACCGCGGGGAGAACCTCGGCAAGCCGCAGGACGCCGACGAGAACCGGGCGTTCCTCCGGCGCCTCTCGGGCCGCACCCACGTGGTGTTCACCGGGCATGCGCTGGCGCTCGCGGGGCGCACGCACGGGGTCACGGTGCGCACCGAGGTCACCTTCCGCGAGCTGGACGAGGGCGAGATCGCGCGCTACGTCGCCACCGGGGAAGGGTTCGACAAGGCCGGCGGGTACGCCATCCAAGGTCGCGGCGCCGGGTTGGTGGCGCGCGTCTGCGGCTGCTACGCCAACGTCGTGGGGATGAGCGTGGCGGCCGTCATCGAAGCCGCGCGCGGCATGGGGGTCGAGCTTGTCTAGCCTGCTGCGCGCCTGGTACGCCTTCGTGGTCCTGGGCCTCGTCACCTTCATGGTCACGGCGTTCGTGGGGCGCGTCCCCGCCGAGCTCACCGCGGCGGTGGCGCTCCCCCACGACGTGCTCGTGCGTACCGGGACCAGCGTGCGGCTGACGCTGGAGAGCGCCGTCGACCGGCGCAACCTGCGGGCGGAGGTGGCCGAACTCACCACCCGGCTCACCGAGGTCGAGACGCAGAATCGGGCGCTCGAACTCGAGGTCCAGCGCCTCGAGGAGGTGCTGGCGGTGCGGCGGGCGCAGTCGCCGGGCGCGGTGGCGTCCGCGCCGATCATCGGCGGCAGCATCGGCCCCGACCTGTCGCGTCTGCTGGTCGGTTTCGGCCGCCGCGACGGGGCGTTGCGCAACATGCCGGTCACGGTGCCGGCTGGCCTGGTGGGCATCGTCACCGAGGTGGCGGAGGACAGCTCGGTGGTGCGCACGGTGGTCGACCCGCAGTCGCGCGTTGGCGTGACGGTGCGCGGCAAGGGCGGCCAGGGCATCGCCGTCGGCGACATCGGCGACCTGCTGCGCGTGACCCGCTTCATCGTCGACGGCGCGGTGGAGGTGGGTGACGTGGTGGAGACGTCGAGCTACGGCGGCCTGTTCCCCGCGGGCGTGCCGCTTGGGGTGGTGGAGGAGGTCCTTCCCCCCGACCCGAACGAGTTGCGCCGCAGCTTCCTGGTGCGGCCCGCCGTCGACCTCGCCACCCTGCGCGAGGTGGTGCTGCTGGCGCCGCAGTAGCGCCGGGACGAAGCGGCCGCTACTTCACCACGAAGCTGACGAGCTTGCCGGGGACGACGATCTCGCGCACCACGGTGCCCACCGACAGGTAGCGCGCCACGTTCTCCTCGGCGCGCGCCAGCGCCAGGATGTCCTGCTGCTCGGCGCCCTGCGGTGCCCGGATCTGGCCGCGCACCTTGCCGTTGACCTGCACCGCCATCTGCACGCTCTCTTCCACCAGCGCCGCCGGGTCGTGCTCGGGCCAGCGCTGCAGGTGCACCGAGCCGTCGCCGCCGCTGCGTTCCCACAACTCCTCGGCGACGTGCGGCGCGATCGGCGCCAGCAGCAGGAGCATGGCCCTGACCGCCTCCTGCCACGGGGGGGTGCCGGCCATGCCCGCCGCGCGCGCCTTGGTCATGGCGTTCTGCAACGTCATCAGTTCCGCCACGGCGGTGTTGAAGCGGAAGCCCTCGAGGTCGTCGGTGACCTCCTTGATGGCGTGATGCACGGCGCGACGCAGGTCGCGGGTGGCGGTCTCGTCGGCCTCGGCGCGCGGCGCGTCGCCGCCGCCTGCCCCGTCCACCACCAGGGTCCACACGCGGTTCAAGAAGCGCGCTACGCCGTCGATGCCGCTGTAGCTCCAGGGCGAGCCCTGGTCCCATGGGCCGATGAACATCAGGTACGCGCGCACCGTGTCCGCGCCGTACTGCCGCACCAACGCGTCGGGGTTGACGACGTTGCCGCGCGACTTCGACATCTTCTCGTTGTCCTCGCCCAGGATCATCCCCTGGTTGCGCAGGCGCACGAACGGCTCGCCGGTGGCGACGAGGCCCAAGTCGCGCAGCACCTTGGTGAAGAAGCGCGCGTACATCAGGTGCAAGATGGCGTGCTCGATGCCGCCGGTGTAGGTGTCGACCGGCGTCCAGCGCTGCACCAGCTCGGGGTCGAAGGGACGCTCCTCGTCGTGCGGGCTTAGGTACCGGAACCAGTACCAGGACGAGTCCTGGAAGGTGTCCATGGTGTCGGTCTCGCGCGTGGCGGGTCCGCCGCACGAAGGGCAGGTGGTGCGCAGGAACGCCTCGTGCGTCTTCAGCGGCGACTCGCCGGTCGGCATGAACGCCACGTCGGCGGGCAGCACCACCGGCAGGTTCTCCTCGCGTTCGGCCACGATGCCGCAGCGCTCGCAGTACACCACCGGGATGGGCGTCCCCCAGTAGCGCTGCCGGCTGATGAGCCAGTCGCGCAGCCGGTACGTGACCTGCGCGCGGCCCGCGCCGATGGCCTCGAGGTGGTCGATGGCCGCGGCGATGGCGGGACTGGCGCGACCCTTGTCGCCGTTGTGGCGCAGGCCGTCGAGCGGACCGGAGTTCACCATCGTGCCCGGCCCGTCCCAGGCTCTCTCGAGCGTGGCGGCGTCGACGGCGTCGACGCCGTCGGGGCGCACCACCGGCACGATGTCGAGCCCGAAGGCGCGGGCGAACTCGAAGTCGCGCTGGTCGCCGTACGGCACCGCCATGATGGCGCCGGTGCCGTAGCCCATCAGCACGTAGTCGGCGATCCAGATCGGGATGCGCCGGCCGGTCGCGGGGTTGACGGCGTGGCTGCCCAGGAACTCGCCGGTCTTCTCCTTCGTCTCGGCCTGCCGGTCGAGCTCGGTCATGTGCGCCGCCTGCTCGACGTACGCGTCGACGGCCGCCTTGCGATCCGGCGTGGTGAGCTTCGCCACCAGCGGATGCTCGGGCGCCAAGACCATGAACGTGGCGCCCCAGAGGGTGTCCGGTCGGGTGGTGAAGACCACGATGTCGTCGCCTTGCTCGGTGCGGAACGCCACCTCGGCGCCTTCGGAGCGGCCGATCCAGTTGGTCTGCATGAGCTTGACGCGCTCGGGCCAATCGAGGCCGCCGAAGTCCAGCAGCTCGTCGGCGTACTCGGTGATCTTGTAATGCCACTGCGGCATCAGGCGACGCTCGATGAGCGCGCCCGAGCGCTCACCACGGCCGTCGACCACCTGTTCGTTGGCGAGCACCGTCTGGTCGACCGGGTCCCAGTTGACGAACGACTCCTTGCGGTACGCCAGGCCGCGCTCGAACATCTTGAGGAAGAACCACTGGTTCCAGCGGTAGTACTCCGGGTCGCAGGTGACGACCTTCTTGGACCAGTCGAACATCGCGCCCATCTGGGCGTACTGCTGCTCCATGCGCGCGATGCGCTGGTAGGTGAGCGTGGCGGGGTGGACGCTGGTGTCGCCGGCCTGCGCGGCCTTGATGGCGGCGTTCTCGGCCGGCAGCCCGAAGGCGTCGAAGCCCATGGGGAACAGCACGTTGTAGCCGCGCATGCGCTTGTAGCGCGCGGCGGCGTCGGCGGGCGCCTCGGCGTACCAGTGGCCGACGTGCAGGTCGCCCGACGGGTAGGGGTACATCGTCAAGAAGTAGTACTTGGGCCGAGTGTCGTCGTGCAGGTCGACGAGGTAGATCCCCTGCTCCTGCCAGCGGCGTTGCCACTTCGGTTCGATCTCTTGCGGCGCGTAGCGGTCCTCGCGGCCGGTGCTGCCGGGGACGGTGGTGGGTTCGCTCATGAGGGCTCCAGTATACGTTCGCGAGGTCGCGGTTCCCGAGCGCGCTCGGGAACCGCTCGACGCCGGGGGGAACGAAGAAACCCCGACCGGCTGGGTCGGGGCAGCATGCCAGGCGAAGGCGACGGACGTCAGCCGGGCGGGCCGCCCCGGGCTAGGGCGAGACGCACCACACCACGTAGCCGCAACGCGTGGTCGCGGCGAGCGGCACATGGCGCTTCGGCCGGTCGGGGTCGGACCTGCGTCCGGGACATGGCGGCATGGTAGGCATTCGCCGGGTCCCTGTCAATCGTGCCGCCGCGGCAGGGGCGACGCGCTCCGCCCGCCGCGGGTCGCGGGTGCCCCGCCGCGTCATGCGCTGCGCGCCGCGCCGAGGTCGAGCCGCATCTGCCACTGCGACAGCGCGGCGACGGCGGCGCCGGCACGCTCGAAGAAGGGCGCGTGACGCTCGGGACAGACCGGCGGCACCGACAGGGCCGCTCCAGGCTCGAGAGCGCGAAGCGCTGCCAGCAGCCGCGCGCCGTGACCGCGGCCGCGCGCGTCGGCGGCCACCACCAGCGCCAGCAACGCCGCCTTGCCGCCGCGTGGCGGCGTGACCATCGCCCAAGCGGGCCCGAGGCGGAATCCGCGCACCGGCGGGCCGAACGTCGATAGCAGCGTGGCGCTGGCTTGCCAGGGGGTGTCGTCGTCGGCGAAGCGCGCCACCGCCAACGTGACGGCGTGCGGATCGACCTGCTCGAGGTCGGGGTCGTGCGCGGCAACGGCGGGGGCCGGGCCGGGTGCAAGCGCGACGCCGCTCCCGCTGGCCTGAACGTCGAGCGGGGGCAGGTCGAAGCCGAGCAGCGCCTGGACCGGCGTGAACCCGGCACCCTGGTAGAGGCGCACCCCACGAGGGTTGGAGCGGATGACCTCGAGCTCCACGCAGCGATCGCCGCGCTGGCGCGCTTCGTGCACGAGTCGCGCCACCAGCGCCTTGCCGACGCCGCGTTCCTGCGCCGACGTGGTCACGCCCATGGCAGCCAGGCGGCTGGTCCAGCCGCGCCGGCCCATCAGCGCGAGCGCCGTGATGGGCCCGCCGCCTTCGCTGGCGACGATGCTGGCCGCCAGGTCGACGCCCTGACGGTGCAGGAAGTGGCCGAACGAGAGGGTATCGAAGGTGATCTCGCCCCCCACGTAGCCTCGGAAGGCGTCGTTGAAGGCGGCCGCGAGGTCGGGCAGCGGCCGTTGGACGGCAGGCTCGAAGGCGATGGGCATGTCGAGCGCTTTCCTACCACGTCGGGGCGTCGGGGGCGGAGGGTAGACTTGGGCCAAGGCCCACCACGACCCCGGGCCGGCACCGTCACGGCGGCGCCCGGCACGGGGCCGTGGCCCGCTTGGCGTCGCCGTCTCGTCGTCGCGGCGCCCCAACCACGCTGGGAGGCTTTCCATGGAGTTCGACCTCATCGTCATCGGCTCTGGACCGGGCGGGTACCATGCCGCCCTGCGGGCCGCGCAGCTCGGGTTGAAGGTCGCGTGCGTCGAGAAGGCCGCCATCGGCGGCGTCTGCCTGAACATCGGCTGCATCCCCACCAAGGCGCTGCTGCACGTCGCCGCCGAGGTGCGCAACGGGCGGCATGCCGAATCGTTCGGCGTCCACTTCGGCGAACCCACCATCGACCTCGCCGGCGTCGAGCGCTTCAAGCAGAGCGTGGTGAAGAAGATGACCAGCGGCGTGAGCACGCTCTTCAAGGGCAACAAGATCACCGTCTTAGAGGGCGAGGGCCGCTTCGTCGACGCGAACACGGTGCGGGTCGGCGACGCCACCCATCGCGCCAAGGCGTTCATCGTCGCCACCGGCTCGAGCCCCATCACCATCCCCGGGTTCGAGCTCGACGGAGACCGCGTGGTCGACTCGACGGGCGCCCTCGTCATCGGCGAGGCCGTGCCCAAGCGCTTCTTGGTCGTGGGCGGAGGCGCCATCGGTCTGGAGTTCGCCGACGTGTACCAGGCGCTCGGCAGTGAGGTGACGGTGGTGGAGATGCTCGATCGCATCGCCCCGACCGCCGACGCCGACGCCTCCAAGGAGCTCACCAAGGCGCTCGAGAAGCGCGGCATCCGCATCCTCACCTCCACCAAGGTGGTGCGCCAGAAGGCCGGCAAGAAGGGCACCGAGGTGGTGCTCGAGGGCGCCGACGGGAAGCAGGAGACGGTCGTGGTGGACCGCATCCTGGTCGCCGTCGGGCGCCGCCCGAACGGGCGCGGGCTTGGCCTCGAGGAGATCGGGGTGGAGGTCGACGCGCGCGGCTTCGTGCCGGTCGTCAACGAGCACATGCAGACCAAGTTGCCGCACGTCTACGCCATCGGGGACGTGGCGCGCGCGCCGTTGCTGGCGCACAAGGCGATGAAGGAGGCGCTCGTCGCCGCCGAGCACGCGGCGGGCCAGCCGAGCGCCTACGACACGGTCGTGCCGTCGGTGATCTACACCTCTCCGGAACTCGCCAGCGTAGGCATGACCGAGCAGGAGGCGAAGGACGCCGGGTACGAGGTGCGCGTCGGCCGCTTCCCGCTGTCGGCCTCGGGTCGTGCCGCCAGCCTCGGCATCGATGCCGGCATGGTGAAGATCATCGGGGACGCCGCCACCGACCTGCTCCTCGGCTTCCACATGGTGGGCCCGAGCGCGGGCGACCTGGTGGCGGAGGCGGCGCTGGCGATCGAGATGGGCGCCACGCTGGAGGACATCGCCCTCACCCAGCACCCCCACCCGACGCTCGCCGAGACGGTCATGGAAGCCGCCGAGCACGCGCACGGGCGCGCCATCCACATCGCCAACCGGCGGCGCTGAACGCGCCGCCGGTCACGGACGGCAGGCCGCGCGTCGCCCGTGACCGGCTGCCGCGTGGGTTGCGCGGGCCGCGCGCGTCGCGCGGCGGCTCAGGTGGTGTAGTCGGCGTTGATGCGCACGTAGTCGGCGGACAGGTCGCACCCCCACGCCTCGCCGGTGGCGCTGCCCGCGGACAAGTCGACCTCGATGCGCACGTCCTCGCGCCGCAGCGCGGCGCTTACCTCGCGCTCGTCGAACGCCAGCGGCGCCCCGCGGTATAGGTCGAAGCCCTGCACCGAGACGCGCACGTTGGCCAGGTCGCAGACGGCGCCGGAGCGGCCCACCGCGGCCAGGATGCGCCCCCAGTTCGGGTCGGCGCCGTGGATGGCGGCCTTGGTGAGGTTGCTGCCGGCGACGGTGCGCGCTGCGGCGCGCGCCTCGGCGTCGTCGCGCGCGCCCACCACCCGAACGGTGACGAGCTTGGTGGCGCCCTCGCCGTCGCGCGCGACCTTCTTCGCCAACGCGACGCAGACGGTGGTGAGCGCCGCCTCGAGCTCGGTCGCGTCGGCTGCCTTGCGGCCCGAGGCGAGCACCACCGCCATGTCGTTGGTAGAGGTGTCGCCGTCGACCGTGAGTTGGTTGAAGCTGCGCTGGACCACCCCCGGCCACATGCGCCGGAGCGTCTCTTGCGACACGTCGGCGTCGGTCATCACGAACGCCAACAGGGTGGCCATGTCGGGGTGGATCATGCCGGAACCCTTGGCGATGCCGACCACCGTGGCGCCACCCGGCAGCGTGGCGCGCGCCTGCTTGGCGACGGTGTCGGTGGTCAGGATCGCTTCGGCGAAGGCGCTCCCGTCGTCCGATAGGGCCTGCGGGAAGCCCTGCATGGCGTCGATCAGCGGTGCCAGCGGCAAGCGCCGGCCGATCACGCCGGTGCTGGCGGTGAGCACCTGATGGACGTGATCGATGCCCAGCGCGACGGCGGCGGCGGCGGCGAACTCCTCGTTGTCCCAGGTGCCGTGCTCGCCGGTTGCGCAGTTCGCGTTCCCGCTGTTCACGACCACTGCGCGTACCGGCATGCCGCTGGCGTAGCGCGAGCGGTTGCGCGTCACGCACGGCGCCTGCACCAGGTTGGTGGTCGTCGTCAGCGCCCACGCCACCGGCGACGGCGCGTAGATCACGGCCAGGTCGGGGCGCCCGGACTCCTTGATGCCCGCCGTCAGCCCCGCGATCTCGAACCCTTCCGGCACCCTCACGGCCAGATCCCTCCCAGCGTCAGCCCGGCGGTCTCGTCGAAGCCGAAGGCGACGTTGAACCCTTGCACCGCCTGCCCGGCGGCCCCCTTGCCAAGGTTGTCGATGGCGCAGAACGTCACCACGTGCCCGGTGCGGGCGTCGACCCGCCCGCTGAGCACGGCGCGGTCGGAGCCGAAGACGGCCTTGGTCTGCGGCAGGTCCTCCTGCACCACCACCAGCGGGTCGTCGGCGTAGTAGTCCGCGAGGACCTGCAGCAGCGTGTCGTCGTTCAGCTCGCCTCGCGGCCCGAGGGTGGAGCAGGTCGCTAGGATGCCGCGCGACATCGGCACCAGGTGCGGCGTGAAGCTCACCGGGAACGGTTCGAACGGTTCGTGCGTCGCCAGCCGCTTGCCGCCCACGCGGGCGCGCCCGACGGTCGCCTCGATCTCGGCGGTGTGCCGGTGCGTGCCCGCCGGCTTGTAGGCGCGAGCGTTCTCGTTCACTTCGGTGTAGTGAAGCGCCTGGCTGGGCGCCCTGCCCGCCCCCGACACGCCGGTCACGACGTTCACCACGGCGGTCGAGCCGAGCGCGCCGGAGGCCGCCAAGGGTGCCAGCGCGAGCGAGGCCGCGGTGGCGTTGCAGCCGGGGCTGGCCACCAGGCGGGCGCCCGGCAGTTCGGCGCGGTGCAACTCCACCAGGCCGTAGCGCGCCTCGGCGAAGAGCTCCGGATGCGGATGCTCGGCGCCGTACCAGACGCGGTAGGCGTCGGGGTCCAGGCGGAAGTCGGCCGAGAGGTCGATGACCCGCAAGCCGGCGTCGAGGGCCTGCTTCACGACCGGCGCGGTAGCGCCGTGCGGGGTGGCGCAGAACACCACCTCGCTGCGCGCGAGCACCTGGGCGGTGTCCTCGAAGCGCAAGTCGTCGAACAGCCCTGCCAAGTTGGGCCAGCACGCCGCCACCGGCTGGCCCTCGTACTGCCTCGAGGCGATGGCCGCGATGCGCACGTGCGGATGGCGCGCCAGGCGCTCGAGCAGGCCGGCACCGCCGTAGCCGCTGGCGCCGAGGATGCCGACCCGCAGCGGCGCAGATGGCGTCTCGTGGAGGGCCATGGTCAGTCGGCTCCTAGGTCGGCCATCAACTGCACCAGCACGGCCTTGTGGGCGTGCAGGCGGTTCTCGGCCTGCTCGAACACCACGCTGCGTTCGTGGTACACGGCGTCCTCGGTGCACTCCTCGCCGTAGTGGGCGGGGAGGTCGTGCATGAACACGCCGCGGGGCGCCAACGACGCGAACCACGCCGGCGTGACGGTGTAGCCGGCGAACGCGGCGCGTCTGCGCTCGGCGTCCTCTTCCATGCCCATCGAGATCCACACGTCGGTGTAGAGCGCGTCGGCTCCTTCGGCGGCGGCGCGCGGGTCGCGCACCACCTCGATCTTGGCGCCGCGGGCGCGGGCCGCCGCCAGCACCTCCGGGTCCGGGTCGTAGCCCTCCGGGCAGGCGATGGTGAGCTCGCTGCCGGCCAGGGCGGCGGCGTTGACGTGCGACGCGCATACGTTGTTGCCGTCGCCGACGAAGGTGACGCGCAGGCCGGCAAGCCCCCCGAAGGTCTCGTGCAGGGTGATGTAGTCGGCCAGCAACTGCGTCGGGTGCAGCTTGTCGGAGAGGCCGTTGATGACGGGCACGTCGGCGTGCTCCGCCAGTTCCACCAGGGTGCCATGGCCGTAGGTGCGCGCCATGATCCCCTCGACCCAGCGTTCGAGGTTGTGCGCCACGTCGCGGATCGTCTCGCGCACACCCCAGCCGATGTAGTTCTGGCTCAGCAACACGGCGTGCCCGCCGAGTTGCGCCATCGCGATGTCGAACGTCGAGCGCGTGCGCAGCGACTGCTTCTCGAAGATCATCGCCAACGTCTTGTGCTCGAGCAGCGGCGGCCGTTGGCCCCGCTTCCAGCCCTGCTTCATCTGGATGGCGCTGTCGATCAGGCCCTGGAACTCCTCGGGCGTGAGATCGGCCAGCGACAGGTAATCGCGCCCATGCAGACTGGGCACTCGCAACACGTCCATCAAGACCCCTCTCGGCGTGGAAGCGACGCCGCGCGAGCGCGCCCGACGGTCCCGACCGGCCGCGCCGCGGCGAATGCGGATTACTGTAGCACTTGCCCCGCGTGCCTTCGTGGCGCCGACCGGTGTGCCCGGAACCGCGGTTCGGCGCGCGCTCAGCCCGCGCCGAGCAAGCCGAGGTACCAGCCGATCACCGCGTCGCCGGTGAACAGGGCGATCAGGCCGCCGGCGACCAGGTACGGGCCGAACGGCACCAGCCGCGAGCCTCCCGCCATGCGGCCGATGACGCCGCCGATGGCGCCAAGCGACACGGCGAAGAAGATCGCCACCAACAGCTTCTCCCACCCGAGCACGGCGCCCAGGGCGGCCGCCAGCTTGACGTCGCCGAAGCCCATCGCGACCGGCTCCTCGTCGCTCTCGTCGGGAACCGGCTCGGTGCCGACGAGGTCGGCGATCCACCAGTACACGGCGCCGACGAGCGCCCAGGCGCCCGCGGCCAGCACGCTGCCGGCGACGGCCGCGAAGGTGCCGACGGTGAACGAGGTGCTGGACAGCACCAACCCCACCAGCCACAGGCCGTAGAGCAGCGGTTCGGGGACACGCACGGGCTTGCGCGTCAGCAGGTTGAGCAGCACGCTCGCGCCGCCCACGGCGACGCCGACCCAGACGCCGCCGAAGGCGCCCGCCACGGCGGCGAGGTTCACCTGGTCGAGGCCGACAGGCCAGAGGCGCTCCTTGGTGTCGGCGAAGCGGCGCAGCACCAACGCGCCGATGCGGTTGATCAGCACCAACACGCCGCCGCCGGCGAGCGCCCCGGCGAGCGCCGCCGCCGGGGTCGGTAGGTCGGGCGCGGCGCGCGTCAGGAACGCACCAGCCACCCCGACGACCACCGCCACCAGCGTCAAGGCGTCGGGCAGGACGAAGTGTTCGATGTCGATGATGGCGGCCATCAGCAGCAGCGCCGCCACGGCCATCAGGGGCAGCATCGCCGCCCCTGCCTCGAGCGCCGGCCAGCGCAGCGCGATCGCGGCGAACAGCAGCGCCATGGCGGCCTCGACCAGCGGGTAGCGCGGCGAGATGCGCGCCTTGCAGGTGCGGCAACGACCGCCCAGGAACAGGTACGAGACCACCGGCACCAGGTCGATCACGCCGAGGCGTCGGTTGCAGTTCGGGCAGTGGCTGCCGGGATGCACCACCGACTCGCCGCGCGGCAAGCGGTACACCACCACGTTGGCGAAGCTTCCGACGACCGCGCCGAGGAGCGCGGCGAAGGCGACGACGAGCGCGCTCACCGAGGCGCCACTGCTAGGGGGTGTGGGGAAGAACTTCGCACAGGACGGACCTCGCGGGCTGGCTTCTCATCATCGCGGTGGTAGACTGCCTCCGCTATGAGAAGACTCACCCTGTTCGGGCTCGTCGCGGCCGTCCTGGTCGCTTTCCTCGTGATCTCGCCCAGTGCCCAGGACCGCCAGACGCGGGTCGTGTTCGTCGACTCGCAGGCGGCCTTGCGCGCCCATCCGGCCGGTGCGGCGGTGGAGGACCTTCGCGCGCAGGCCGAGACCGAAGTCGCGGACCTCGCGGCGGGGTTGACCGCGCTCGAAGACAAGCTCGCCGCCGGCGAGCAACTCACCCCCGAGGAGAGCGAGCGCTACCAGACGTTGCAGACGACCATCGTGGCGGTGCAGAACCGCTACCGCGACGAGATCAACGCCGCCGCCGCCCCCGCGGTCGAGGCGGTGAACTCCGCCATCCGCGATCTGGCGGCGGCGAACGGCTACACCATCGTGATGGACCGCGTCGAAGCGGCGAACCTGCGCCTGGTGGTGTACGCCGACGACGACCTCGACATCACCCCGATGGTCATCGAGCGGGTGCAGGGGCAGTAAGCGCCAGGGAACGCCGTCGACCGGCTCCGCCTCGGGCCCGGCCGGCCGGTTCGTTCAGACCCGATCCTCAGCGCCCGGCGTGGGTTCGCCCTCGTCGGGCGGTTCCGTCTCGCCGCGTTGCCAGCGCTCGACCAGGGCGCGCTCGGCGTCGCTCAGGTCGGCCGTCGCCAGCAGGTCGGGGCGGCGGCGGAAGGTGCGCGCCAACGCCATGGTGCGGCGCCACGCCTCGACACGGCCGTGGTGGCCGGAGACCAGCACGTCGGGCACGGCAGCGCCGCGGAACGCCGCCGGCCTGGTGTACTCCGGGTAGTCGAGTAGGCCTTCGCTGAACGACTCCTGGCGGTGGCTGTCGGCATCGCCGAGTGCGCCGGGCAGGAGCCGCACCACCGCCTCGAGCAGGCACAACGCCGGCAGCTCGCCGCCCATCAACACGAAGTCGCCGATCGACACCTCGTGCGTCACCATCCGTTCCACGCGCGCGTCGAAGCCCTCGTAGCGCCCGGCGATCACCGCGACGTGGCGCCGCCCCGCCAGCGCGCGCACGGTGGCCTGCGTGAGCGGCGCGCCCGCGGGGCTCAGCAGGATGGTCTCCTCCGGCGGGGGATCGTCGGCAGCGACCTCGTCCAAGGCCGCGGCCGCCACGTCGACGCGGATGACCATCCCGGCGCCGCCGCCGTACGGGGCGTCGTCGACGCGGCCGGTGCGGTTGCCCGCGAAGCGCCGCAGGTCGCGCACCACCACGTCGACGATGCCTTCGCGCACGGCGCGGCCGAGGATCGCCTCGCTCAAGTAGGGCGTGACGAGGTTGGGGAAGAGGGTGTAGAGGGTGAAGCGCATGGCAGGGGCGGAGGCCGGAGCGGGATTCAACGCGGCTCGAGCAACCCGGCCGGGGGGTCGTCGAGATGGATGCCGTCGTCCTCCAAGCGGACGTAGGGCGCGGCCAGCGGCAGCAAGACGTTGCCTCCGGCGTCCAGGAGCACCTCGACCAAGTCGTTGGCCCCGCCGAGGAACGACGCCGCTACCTCCCCAACGCGCCTGCCGTCCAGCTGCACCACCACGCCGGCAAGGGGGTCGCCTGCGGCGGCCGCCGCCAGGTCCTCCAGCACGTCGGGAGCGAGCGAACGCGGGTCGGCCCAGACCTCGGCGTGGACGGCGGCTTGGGCCGCCTCGCGGTCGCGTACCCCTTCGAGGTAGAGCACCGGCGTGCCGGCCACGTCGCGCGCTTGCCGTACCCGGACCAGGCCGATGCCGGTCACGAACAGCTCGGCCGCCCCAAGGGCCGCCTCGTTGGCGACCTCGGTGACGGCCTGGAACCGCATGCCTCCGACGAGCTGGAACGGTTTCCCGATACGACCGAGCAGCACGAAACCGGCCGGCGGCGTGCGTGCGGTCGGGTCGCGGCTCACTCGAGCAACTGGACCTCGACGCGCTGACGGCCGTCGGCTGCCGCGCGCGCCAGCGTGCGGACGGCGTTGATCACGCGACCGCCACGCCCGATGATCCGGCCCGTGTCATCGGGTGCGCAGCGCACCTCGATGTGCAGCGAGCGATCGGTGCGCTCGGCATGGACCTCGAGGCGCTCGGGGTCGGCCACCAAGTTCTGCAGGATGAACGTGACCAGGTCGAGGGGCATACGCCTCCGGGGTGGATCGGGGGATGGGGCTTACGACTTGGCGGCGGCTTCCTGGCGCTTGACGTACGGCGCGCGGCGCTTGGCCCTGGCCTTGCCGGGCAGCTCCACGCCCTTGGCCTCGAGCAGGCGCGCGGCGGTGTCGGTGGGCTGGGCGCCTTGCGACAGCCAATGGGCGGCGCGTTCGGCGTCGACGCGCAAGTGCTCTTCGGTGGTCTTGCGAGGATCGTAGTAACCGATCTGCTCGATGTAATCGCCGCCGCGCTTGACGCGGCCGTCGACCACGACCAGGCGGTAGTGCGGGTTCTTCATCGAGCCCATGCGCATCAGGCGGATCTTGACCATAACGTGCGTTCCTCCGTGGTTCTCCGTCGAAATCGTGCCGAGACCGTCGCGGCTCGGCCGCCGACGTCACAAAGCGCTCCAGTGTACACGCACGGCGCCATGCAGACAAACGGCCGGGCACCGCACCGCAGCGCGAGCGCCCGCGCCATCGTGCCCGCCGACGCCGCGGCGTCGGCGGCCGCCGCAGCGCCCCCCGCCGCGCGCCCAGCCCCGCGTCGGCGGCCCCGTGGCCAAGCG
>CAZACZ010000007.1:45497-59670 GCA_964483695.1 uncultured bacterium
TTGCCTGCGGCCCATGCGCTTCATCAGCTTGCGCATCTCCTCGTAGTTCTTGATCAAGCGGTTGACGTCCTGCACCGTCGTGCCCGATCCGCGCGCGATGCGCTTGCGGCGGCTGGCGTTCAGGATGCGCGGGGCGTGACGCTCCTTCTCGGTCATGCTGGAGATGATCGCCTCGACCCGCGCGATCTCGCGCTCGTCGATGTCGGCGCCGGCGGGCATGAGCTTGCCTGCCCCCGGGATCATCTTGAGGATGTCGCCGAACGAACCCATCTGCTTGAGCTTGCGCATCTGCGTCAGCATGTCCTGGAGCGTGAAGTCGCCCAGGTTCTTCATCTCGCGCTCGTCTTCGTCCGACTCGAGCGCGCGCGCCTTCTCGATGAGCGTCATCATGTCGCCCATGCCGAGGATGCGGCCGGCGACGCGGTCCGGGTGGAACGGCTCGAGCCCGTCGATCTTCTCGCTCATGCCGGCGAAGTAGATCGGCTTGCCGGTCACGTGCTTGGCCGACAGCGCGGCCCCGCCGCGGGCGTCGCCGTCGAGCTTGGTCATGATCAAGCCGCTGACGCCGACGCGCTGATCGAAGGTGGTGGCGACCGGCAGCGACTGCTGGCCGGTCATGGCGTCGACCACCAGGATCCGCTCGCTCGGTTTCAGCAGCCCGCCGAGCTCGGCCAGTTCGTCCATGAGCGCTTCGTCGATCTGCAACCGACCGGCGGTGTCGACGATCACCAGGTCGCGGAAGTCCTTGCGCAGGTGCTCGCGCAAGCGCGCGTCGATGGCCTTGGGCGACTCGCCGTCGAGCACCTCGAACACCGGAACGCCGATCTGCTGCCCCAAGGTGCGCAGCTGCTCGCGTGCCGCCGGCCGCTGGGTGTCGGCCGCCACCAGCAGCACGCGCCGACCCTGCGCCTTGTACTTGTAGGCCAACTTGCCGGCCGTGGTGGTCTTCCCGGCGCCCTGCAGGCCCATCAGCAGCCAGACGTTGCCCTCGGAGCGAAGCGTCGGCTGGACCGCCTTCCCGCCGAGGACGTCGACCAACTCGTCGTGGACGATGGCGATGACGCGCTGTTCGGGCTGCAGCGACATCAGCACGTCCGAACCGACGGCCTTCTCCTGCACTCGCTGCGTGAACTCGCGGGCCACTTCGAGGTTCACGTCGGCCTCGAGCAGCGCGACGCGCACCTCGCGCAGCGCCGTCTTGACGTCGGCTTCGGACAGTCGGCCGCGGCCGCGCAGGCCGTCGAACACGGATTGGAGTCGGTCGCCTAGGCTCTGGAACATGGGGGTATGGCTCGTTTCCGGCGCGCCGACCATCGGTCCGCAGCGGCGCCGATAGGATGCGCTCGTCACCGGCGTGCGCGCCGAGGTCAAGGGTAGCGGCTGGCGCCGGAACGGGTCAAGGAACGGCCGGGTGTGGGGGCGAACGCCCCTTCCCGACGGTGGTAGACTCTCCCTATGTCGAGCGATGACCGCCGTCCAGCACGAGGAAAGTTCAGCGGTGGCCGGCGCCGGGCAGTGGTCCTCGCGGTCGTCCTGGGGTGCGCGGCGCCGGTCCAGGCGCAGCTCCTGGCCGACGTGCTGGTGTCCACCGCCATCGCGGCGCAGTTCGACGCGGCCGTGCGCTTCCCCAGCGGGAGCCTGCGGGCGGTCGGTGCCGGCGCCGAGGCCATCGTGGCGCGCGTGCCGGACCACGCCTCGTGGCGTGACTGGGAGGTCTACACCGCCCGCGGCATCGCAGCCAACCTTCAGCCGGCGTTCGTGCACCAGATCGCCACGGCCTACGCCGTGGCGGGGTACTTCGAGCAGGAGCGAAGCGAACGGATCGTCTCCGGCGTCGGCGCCGGCGAGACGCACCTGCGCATCGTCTTCGTCGGCGACGACGGCACGCGCCTCCTGTACCTGATCCGATCGGGCCAGGAGGTGGTGTGGCTCACCGCACGCTCGCGCTGACGCGGGCGTACGTCGTCCGCGCCTCGTTGGCCTGGACGATCTCCGCTTCGCTGGCGCTTGGGCCGTTCGCCGCCGCGCAGGCGGCCGACGCGGTGGAAGCCGCCTACCAACGGGCAGAGCACGCCGTGCTGATGGCGTTCGCCGTGCCCGAACGACCGCACCCGGACGTGGAAGCGTGGCGCGAGGCGTTGCGACGGACCGACGAGGCCGTCGAGGCGGCGCGCGCCGCGGGCGGCGAGGCGCTCCTTCGCGCCTTGCGCCAGAGCGCGCGCGCCTACGGCGTCACCGGCTGGTACAGCCGCTCGTGGACCGCTTGGATCGCGTTCTTGGACGCCGGCGGGACGTTGGGTGAGGGGCCGGTGGCGGTCCCTGGACCGGGCGGGGGCCCGATCGTCCTGGCGAGCGACGCCACGCTCTTCGCCGAGGTCGGGACGCAACTCGGCTTCGCCCGCTACGAGGCGGGCGACTTGGATGGCGCCGAGCCGTACTACCGGCGCGTGCTGGCGCAGCGGCCGGACGAGCGCGAGGCGCTTCGCTGGCTCGGTCGCATCGCGTTCGAGCGCGGTGACGCCGCCACCGCCCTGCCGTACTGGCAGCGCCTGAACGAACTCGATCCCAGCGACGAGGCGGCCGCCTACTACCTGGAGCGCACCCGGGAGCGCCTGGCCTTCGGCGCGGTCGCGAGCGACCACTTCCAGGACGGCATCGCGGCGTACGAGGACGGGGCGTTGGAGACGGCCTTCGATGCGTTCGTCCAAGCGTACGAGAGCAACGCGGACTTCACCGAAGCGGCGGTGTGGGCGGGACGCGCCGCGCTGGAGCTGGGTCGGCCCGGCGTCGCGGCCACCTACTGGCAGCGGGTGGTGCAGGCGCGACCCGACGATGCCCGTGCGGCGTGGTTCTTGGAGGTGGCACGGACCGAGCAACGGTGGGGGGTGGCGGCGGGCGACGCCTACTACCGGGGCCAGACCGCCTACGAGGAGGGAGACCTCGACACTGCCTCCGCCGCCTTCGAGGAGGCGGTGGCGGCCAATCCGGAGTTCTACGACGCCTGGGTGTGGGCGGCGCGCAGCCACCAGGAAGCGGGTCGACCCGAGGCGGCCGTGCGCTTCTGGCAGGGTGCGCTGGAGCGCGATCCCAGCGACGAACGCGCCCGCTGGTTCCTGGCGTTGGCGTTGCAGCAGGCTGCGTTCGGGCCCGAGGCGGGCAGCGCCTTCCTGCAGGGCTTGGCCGCCTACCAGGCCGGCGACGCCGTGGCGGCCGAGGAGGCGTTCCGCGCCGCCGTGGAAGCTCAGCCCGAGTTCGCCGCGGCGTGGGGGTACTTAGGACGCATCGCCTTCCAGGAGGGGCGCTACGCCGACGCGGCGGCGGCCTACGGCCGCGCGTCGGAGTTGCAGCCCGACGACGAAGACTACGCCTTCTTCGCCGAGGAAGCGCGCATGCTGGCCGGCGAAGGCGAGGGGTCGTCGCCTTCCGACCAACCGCCGTCCACCGAGGCGGTGCCCCCTTCCGAGGAGGCGCCACCCGAGTCGGACGAGGTTCCCGAGGCGCAGGAGGACGTGCCCACGACCGAGGAGGAGGTCCCGTGAGGGAGGCGTGGTCGGCGGCGGTTCGCGCCGGCACCGTGCACCATCCCGCACCGGCCCGGGAGTAGGCCGGCGGACGCTGTTCGCCCGCGGTCAGGCCCGCGGGCGCGCGCGAGGACGCCTGCGGTCGAGTTCGCAGGCCAGCGCGACGAACGGAGCAAGGCATGACCAAGTACGAGCGACGCACCGATGCCACCGGCCAGCGCTACCTGGCCACCGACCTGACCGGCTTCCCGCTGACGCGCTTGCCGCTCTTGAACAAGAGCACGGGGTTCACCCAGGAGGAGCGGCGCGAGCTCGGCCTCGAGGGGCTGCTGCCACCGCACGTGTCCTCGCTCGAGGAACAGGTGGTGCGTGCATACGCCAACTTCTCGCACTTCGCCACCCCCTTCGACAAGCACGTCTACTTGCGCGTGTTGCAGGACCGCAACGAGGTGTTGTTCTACGCCTTGCTCGAGCAGCACCTCGAGGAGATGCTGCCGATCATCTACACCCCGACGGTGGCGGAGGCGGTGCAGAAGTTCAGCCTCATCTACCGCTTCCCACGCGGTCTGGTGGTCAGCACCGAGAACATCGATCGGGTCGACGAGGTCCTCGCCAACGCGCCGGTTCCCGAGGTGCGGCTGGTGGTCGCCACCGACTCCGAGGGCATCCTCGGCATCGGCGACCAAGGCTTCGGCGGCATGGCGATCTGCATCGGCAAGCTCTCGCTCTACACCGCCGCTGCCGGGATCGACCCCGCCACCACGCTGCCGGTCGAGCTCGACGTTGGCACCAACCGCAAGGACTTGCTCGACGACCCGCTCTACCTGGGCGTGCGCCACGAACGGCTGGTCGGTCCGGCGTACGACGAGTTCATGGAGCGGTTCGTGACCGCCTTCAAGAAGCGCTTCCCCGACGCGGTGCTGCAGTGGGAGGACTTCAGCAAGCAGAAGGCGTTCGACGTGCTGGAGCGGTACCAGGACGCGCTGCCGTCGTTCAACGACGACATCCAGGGCACCGGAGCCGTGGTGCTGGCCGGGCTCCTGGCGGCGAGCCGCATCACGCGCCGCCCGCTCACCGACGAGACCTTCCTGATCCACGGAGCTGGAGCGGGCGGGGTGGGCGTGGCGCGTCAGATCGTCGCTGGGCTGGTGCGGCAGGGCCTGAGCGAACCGGACGCGCACGCGCGCGTGTTCATCGTCGACTCGCGCGGCTTGGTGCTGCAGGGTCGCGCCGGGATGGAGCCGTACAAGCGCGAGATGGCGCAGCCAACCGGTCGCGTGAGCGGCTGGAGCTTCGCCGGCGAGATCCCCACCATGCTGGAGACCGTACGCAACGCCGGCGTCACGGTGCTGATCGGCCTTTCCGGGCAGCGCGGGGCGTTCGATCGGGACGTGGTGGCCGCGGTCGATGCCAACACCCCGACCCCGATCGTGTTCCCCTTGTCGAACCCGACGGTGAACAGCGAGGCGGTCCCGGAGGACATCTACGCGTGGACCGACGGGCGCGCCATCGTGGCCACCGGCAGCCCGTTCGCCGAGGTGCAGTTCCACGGCAAGCGGCACCCCGTGGGGCAGGGCAACAACGCCTTCATCTTCCCGGGGCTCGGGCTCGGCGTCATGCTCACCGGGGCGCGCCGCGTCACGCCCGGGATGCTGACCGCGGCGGCGGAAGCGCTGGCGGAGTACACCGATCCGGCGCGGCTGTTGGCCGGTGCGGTCTACCCCAGCATCGCGACCCTGCGGCGCGCCAGTCGTCACGTGGCCGCGGCGGTGGCGCAGCAGGCGATGGCGGACGGCGTGGCGCGTCGGCCGGTCGAGGGGGACGTCTCCGAGGCCGTCACGGCCGCGATGTGGGAGCCGCGCTACCTCCCGATCCGGCGGAGCTGAGGCGTGCGCACCGTGGTGCTGCGGGTCGTGGCGCTGGCGCTGCTGTTGCTGCTGGCGCTGGTGGCCGTCATCACGGTGCGCACGCTGCAAGGCATCCCGGACACCATCGTCTACTTCGTCCGCGATCGCGGCACGACGTTCACGCTCGAGGCCGCCCACCGCCGACTGGGCGGGAGCGACGCGCGCACCCGCGTCGAGCGCCAGGTGGCGGAGCTTGCCCGCGGGCCCACCGCGGACGAGGCGGCGCGCGGTCTCGGCAGCGCGGTACCGGGCGACGTCGTGGTGCTGGACGTGCGCCTCGACGACGGGGTCGTCACCGTCGACCTGAACGCCGCCTACGAGCGCGGCGGCGGCAGCGCGTCCATGATGGGGCGGCTGTACCAGCTCTACTACACGCTGACGCAGCCGTCGGACGTCGACGCGGTGCGGCTGGCCGTCGAAGGGCGCGTTCTCGAGCTCTTCGGCGGCGAGGGGGTGGTCCTGGAGGTTCCCTGGTCCCGGGCCCAGCACCCGGACCTGCCGGTCTGGTGAACCTTCGGCGCTGGGGGCGCCGCCCGGGTCGGTGCCGTCGTCGTTGCCGACGCGGTGTCCGGCACCGATTCGCGGCGCGCGTCGGGCAAATCCGTGCACGCCGGACCGCGGCGCGGCATCATGGCGGCATGAGCCGGCGGTGGGCGCGTACCTTCCCGTGGATCGCGGTGGCGATGCTGGCGTGCGTTGCCGTCGCGCAGCCGGCGCCCGCCACGGCTCCCGTCGACGCGGCCGCACTGGCCGCGCCGGCGGACGTCGAGGAGAGCCAACGAGCGAAGGTGTTCGACGGCGTGGTCGACCTCTTCCGCGACCGCTACTGGGACCCGGGCTGGATGAACTGGGACGCCTGGGCGCAGGATCACCGGCGGGCGGTGCTGTCGGCTGCGGCGCGCCCGGTGTTCGATGCGCTGATGCGCCGCATGGTGGCGGCGGTCGGCGACGGCCACTCGCGGTGGTTGGGCTTGTCGGCGCCGGAGCACGCCAGCCTGTCCACCCAGACCGAAGGCGAGCCGCCGGCCGACCCCGAGGCCGCGCCCGGCTTCGGTCTGCAGACCCGCTACCTGACCGGTGTCGGCCTGGTGGTCGAGCGCGTGCTGCCGGGTTCGCCGGCGGACGCGGCCGGCATGCTTCGGGGCGACGTGATCGAAGGCGTGAACGGCGTCGACCTGACGAGCATCAACGTCGCCGGCGCGCGCCAGGCGATGGACGAGGCGCTCGCGCGCGAGGAGGCGCTGCTCGAGGTCCGGCGCGGGGCACGCCAGGAGGCGGCGCGCCTTCTGGTACCGGCTTCGCTCGACCAAGCCGCGCTCGAGCTCACCCCGTACGCCGCGATGCTCGAGAACGGTGTGGGCTACCTCTACCTCCCGTCGTTCGCCCTTTCGGGCACCGGCGCCCGCGTGCACTCCCTGCTTGCCGGGTTGGCGGCGGACGGCGCGTCGGCGTACGTGCTGGACTTGCGCGGCAACCTCGGTGGCAGCGTGGCGGAGCTTGGCGTGGTGCTCGGGGCGTTCGTCGACGGCGATTGGGGCGTCGCGACGAGCCGCGGCGACGTGGCGTGGACGGGGTCGGTCGCGCGGCTCCCCGGCGGTGGGCTCGTGGCCAGCCTGACCGAGCCCTCGGGGCAGCTGGTGCGGCGCATCGACCTCGACCAGGCGGTCGCCATCCGCGCGCCGCTTGCGGTGCTGGTGGACGGTCAGACGGGCTCTGCCGCGGAGGTCGCTGCCAACGTGCTGCAGGCCTCGGGGCGCGCGTTCGTGGTGGGTGAGCCCACCAGCGGGAACGTCGAGGTGGTGCAGGGGTTCCGGCTGGCCGACGGCAGCAGCGTGTTGGTGGCGGTGGCGAACCTGCGGCGCGAGGACGGCGGCTCGATGGACGATGGGATCGTCCCCGACGTGCCCGCGCGCGCCACCCTGGCCGAGTTGGCGCAGGGCCTGGACGGCGCCGTCGCCGCGGCCGTCGGGCGCCTGGTCGGTGCACCGTTCACGCCGGGACGATGGTTCCGCTGAGGCCTGGGATGCAACTGCTGGAGCACGGGGAAGTGGTGCGCCCGACAGGATTCGAACCTGTGACCTTTCGCTCCGGAGGCGAACGCTCTATCCGACTGAGCTACGGGCGCGCATGCCGACCGCCTGGGACGGGGCGAAAGGCAATATAGCACCGGCCGTGGGGGCAGGCAAACGCCGAAGGCCCGAGGGAGCGCCCCGTCTGGTACACTCCGGGGCGTGCTTCGCGGCGATGACGTCATCGTGCGCGGCGTCGCCGACCCGGCGACGCCCCCGGCGTTCTCAAGAAGTTCATCGTTCGCAGGGGAATCCTGACGTGCCATGCATGCCGCCTCGTAGGGCGCGCCCCACGAGGTGCCGAGGCGGCGCGGACGAACGCATCCACAGAAGCTCCGGGAGGACGGACCGTCAATGAAGTGGAACCGCCGAACCAACACCATCATCCTCTGGGCCATCTCCATCGGCCTGCTGGTCGGCATGGTGCTGACCTTCACGCCGAGCTTGGGCCTGTTCGGCAGCGGCGCCACGAACGCACAAGGTACGCCGCAGCTCGTCGTCAACGGCGAGAACGTCTACGAGGCCGACGTCCTTCGGTTGCGTCAGAACGCGCTGTTCACGACCGTCACGGAGGGCCCGGTGGCCGACGACCTGCAGCGGCTGCTGGTCGACGAGCTGGTGCGCCAGAAGGTCCTGACGCAGGCGGCGGCGCGCATGAACGTGTCGGGGGGCGACGTCAGCAAGGCCGTGAACGACTTCCGGGCGGCGCGCGGCGTCGACGGCCGGTCCAACGATCAGGCCTACCTCCAGTTGATCGGTGGCGCAGGGTTCACCGACCAGGCCTTCCGCGACTACTTGCGCGAGCAGCTGCGCGTCCAGGCGTGGGAGGAGCGCCTCACCGAGGGCGTCACGGTCAGCGACGCCGAAGCCGAGGCGTACTACCTCTCGCACCCGTCTTCGTACCAGTCCGAGGAGCGCATCGAGGCGCGTCAGATCGTGGTGGACGACGCGGCGCTGGCAGAGAGCCTGCGGCAGCAGGTCTTGGACGGCGCCTCGTTCGCCGACCTCGCCGCCGCACACAGCCTCGAGTTGGCCGACCGCCAGGGCGCGCTGGGTAGCGCAGAAGGGGAGACCACCCCACGCCCGGTCGGTCGTCCTGCCTTGCCGACGACGGTGGCGAACGCCGCCTTCGCGTTGCGCGGCCGCGGCCTGACCGAAGTGATCGAGTCCAACCAGCGTTACTACCTGATCGAGGTCGAGACGTACCTTCCCGCCGACACGCTGGCGTTCGAGGACGTCGCCGAGCGCGTGCGCAGCGACGCGCTCGACGCCAAGCGGTCCGGCGTGGTCGAGACCGAGCTGGAGCGCCTGCGTGACGAGGCGACCATCTCGTTCCCGGACACGAGCGTGCTGTCGTTCGACGACCCGGCCGTCGCCAAGGTGGGCGACGAGACCATCACCGCGTCGGAGCTCGACCGCGCGACCTACACCAACCCGCAGATCCAACAGGCGTTGTCGCCTCAGACCGCCGACCTGATCGTCGGGCTGTTCAAGCCCGCGGTCTTGAGCCAGCTGATCGACACCGAGTTGGCGTACCAGGGCGCCCGGACCCTCGGCGTCGACCTGGTCGGGCCGCGCTCCGCGGTGGCCCAGGCGGCGCTGAACTACGTCGCGCGCGACGTGACCGCCGACGACGAGGAGATCGCCCAGTACTACCAGGACAACCAGGTGTCGTTCACGGTACCGGCCGAGGCGCAGGTAACGGCCTACCGCTTCGCCGACAGCACCGCCGCTAGCGCCTTCCGCGAGGCGTTGCTGGGTGGCGCCGATGCGGCCGAGGCGGCTGCCTCCGGCGGCGCCGAGGTGGAGGAGTTCGGGCGCGTCCAGCAGGGCGAGCTCGACACGGCATTCGACACCGCCGTGTTCCAGACCGACGCATGGGAAGCGCTGCCAGAAGGCGACTTCGAGGTCGGCGACGTGTTGGTGGTGCAAGAAGAGCTGCCGCAGCCGGCGGCCGACGCAGCATCGGGCGACGCAACGTCGGCCGACGCCGCGCAGGCCGACGCTCCGGCCGGTGCTGACGCGGCCGCCGCCGCCGATGCCGCCGCCGTCGACGCCGCCGGCGACGGCGCCGCGCTCGAGCAGCCCCAGACGCGTGACGTCTACGTGGTGTTGATGGCGGAGCGCACGCCGGAGCGGCTGCGTCCTCTCGAGGACGTCCGCTCGCAGGTGGTGGCAGCGGTCCTGGCGCAGGAGCGCCAGCAGGTCCGCGCCGCGTGGCTCGAGGACCTGCGTGGCTCGATCGAAGTGACCGATCTGACGACACCCGACGCGGCGAACCCGTTCGGGGTCACGCCGGCGCCGCAGGACGCCGCCACCGAGCCGTCCGGGGGCGCCACCGACGCGGCAGCGGAGCCGTCGACCCAAGACGAGAGCGGCGCCGCCACGCCGGAGGGCGACGCCGGGCAGAGCGACGGCGTGGGCGGCAGCGACGCCGGGTCCGAGCCGGCCTCCGGGAACTGAGGCGCGTATGACGGCACCAGGAGCGAGCGGCAGCGGCGCGAGCGCCGGTCGTACGCGTCGCGCGCTCGTCAGCGTCTCGGACAAGCGCGGCGTGGTCGCGTTCGCGCGCGGTCTGGTTGGCCTCGGTTTCGAGGTCGTGTCGACCGGCGGGACGCTGAAGACGCTGCACGAAGCTGGCGTGCCGGCCACGTCGGTGGCCGACGTCACCGGCTTCCCGGAGATCCTCGGTGGACGCGTCAAGACGCTGCACCCCGCGGTGCACGGCGCCATCCTTGCCAAGCGCGAGGCGGCGCAGTTGGCCGAGGCGGAGGCCCACGGCATCGGCCTGATCGACGTGGTAGCGGTCAACCTCTACCCGTTCCGCGAGACCGTCGCCGATCCCGGCGTGAGCTGGGACGAGGCGCTGGAACAGATCGACATCGGCGGTCCCACCATGGTGCGTGCCGCGGCCAAGAACCATCCTGCCGTGGTGGTGGTGGTCGATCCTGCCGATTACGACGACGTCCTGCACGCGCTGGATAGCGGCTTGACGCTCGAGCGACGGCGCGCGCTGGCCATCAAGGCGTTCGCGCACACCGCCGCCTACGACACCGCCATCGTGGCGTGGATGCAGGCGGGGGAGGCCTTGCCGCAGTACCTCGGCGCCGCACTCGAGCGCGTCGAGGTCTTGCGTTACGGCGAGAACCCGCACCAACTCGGAGCGCGTTACCGCGAGGTCGGGGCGCGCGGGTTCTGGGACGACGCCGTCCTGCACTCGGGCATGGCCCTCTCCTACCTGAACCTGTTCGACGCGGAAGCTGCCTGGCGTTTGGCGCATGCGCTGGGCGAGGGGCGTTCTTGCGTCATCGTGAAGCACGCCAACCCGTGCGGCGCGGCGCGGGGTGCAGATCTGGCCGAGGCGTACGCCAAGGCGTTCGACGCGGACCCGAAGTCGGCGTTCGGCGGCGTGGTGGCGCTCCCGGGCGCAGTGGACGCGGCGTTGGCCGAGGCCATCGTCGCCAACCCGAAGGCGGATGTGCTGGTGGCGCATGGGTACGCACCCGAGGCGCTGGCTCTGTTCGCCCGCAAGCGCAAGAACATGCGCGTGCTGGAGGCGCCGGCCCCGGGGGCGGTGGCGCACGAGTGGCGCCGGCTCGACGGCGGCTTCCTCGTGCAACAGCCCGACCGTGTCTCGTTGGACCGAGCCGGGTGGAAGGTGGTCACGCAGCGTCAGCCCACCGAGGCGCAGTGGCGTGACGTCGAGGTGGCGCAGATCGTCTGCGCCGCGACGTCGTCCAACGCCATCGTGCTGGTGGCCGGCGGATCCGCGGTGGGCATCGGCGCCGGCCAGCAGAGCCGCGTCGACGCCGTCGAGATCGCCGCGCGCAAGGCCGCGGGCCGGGCCGCCGGTGGCGTGTGCGCGTCGGACGCTTTCTTCCCGTTCCGGGACGGCGTGGACGCGGCGGCGGCGGCGGGCGTGGCGGTGGTGGTGCAGCCGGGCGGTTCGGTCGCCGACGATCGCATCGTCGCGGCCGCCGACGAGCTCGGGGTAGCGATGGTGATGACGGGGGAGCGGCACTTCCGGCACTGAACCGCGGTGCCGCCGTGCACGGGCGCGCCGCGAAGCGCCGCGCGTTGCGCGAGTCGACGTACAAGATGTGGTATACGCGTTCCGGCACCGCCCCAGGGGTGGTGCCGGGCGCGCTTGAAGGGGCCGCTCGCAGGTGGTAGGCTCGCTGCCGTACCGATGCGCTTGGGAGGCGTGACCCTGCTCGTCGCGCGAACGCCCGAGTTGTGAAGGACACCACTCGCCGACCTACCGCATCTCGTACCTGCTAGAATCGGCAGCACAACATCTTGTACCTGGGAGAAGGCGTGCCCCCTCCGGACAACGCACCGTGACGGGCGGCCAGGGCAGCGCACTCACGAACCAGGGGGGAAGATCCACCGCGCCCTTGCCGGCGCACCGACGGGGAGGAAGACCGTGGCGAACCCAGCAGCACCGACCGGCTCCGATGGCGCAGTCGCCTTCCAGGATCACGCGGTCGCCATCGCCCGCAGGCAGTACTTCCAGGCAGGCGACGCCACGCTGCAGGACATGTTCTGGCGGGTCGCTACCTGGGTGGCCGGACCCGAGGCGCCTGCGCAGCGCGAGCAGGTTGCGCAGCGCTTCTACGACCTGATGATGGGGCAACGCTTCTGCCCCGGCGGCAGGGTGTTGGCTGGCGCCGCCACCAGCCACGGCAACGTGCTGAACTGCTTCGTGCAGGACGGACGGCCCGAGGCGCCCGGGAGCGACGCCTGGGTGCTGCACCTCGCCACCAAGTTGGCGCTGGTCACCAAGGTGGGCGGCGGCAACGGCCTCAACCTCGATCCCATCGCCCCCAAGCGGGCGTTCGACGGCCGCGTCGGTCGGCTCTACCTCACCATCGATCCCGCTCACCCCGACTACGACAAGGTACGCACCGGCACCTTCCTCGACCTGGTGCGTGGCGAGTTGGTCACCCGCGGCTACCGCGCGGCGCAGTTCGTCGAACGCAACGAGGTGCCGTCCGGCGGCATCGTGCGCGCCGTCGCCGACTCGGTCGACGACATCTGGCTCGCGGGCGGCGACATGGTGCGCGGTCTGCTGGCCGGGGAGGACGTGCTGGTCGACCTGTCGAACCTGCGCGCGGAAGGCACGCCGGTGGCGGGCTCGGGCGGCACCTCGAGCGGGCCGTCCAGCTTCGCGGTCGAGGTGTACGACAACTTCGCCGTGTGGGCCGGCCTGGGCGGCGCTGCGTACGCGGGCCCCATCGCCACGCTGCGCTACATCTTCGCGCCCACGCTGCGCGCCATCCGCCAGGGCGGCACGCGCCGCGGCGCCGGAATGGCCACGCTCAGCATCACGCACCCGGACGTGCACGACTTCATCACCGCCAAGGACCTCGAGCGCGAGCAGTCCGAGGGCGACATCAGCACCTTCAACATCTCCGTCCTGGTGACCGACGGCTTCATGCAGGCGTCGCAGCAAGACGCCCGCGGCGGCGTGCTGCAAGAGATCGCGCGCCACGCGTGGGCCACCGGCGAGCCCGGTCTCATCTACATCGACCGCATCAACGAGCACAACCCCATGCGCGCCAGCATGGGCGACATCCTCTCCACCAACCCGTGCGGCGAGATCCCGCTCTACCCGGGCGAGCCGTGCGACTTGGGCGCCATGAACCTCGCGGCGTACGTGCACCGGGCCGGCGTAGGGCTGCAAGGCTTCGACTTCGACGCCTTCACGACCGACGCGAAGACCTGCGTGCGCTTCCTCGACAACGTGCTCGACGTGAACCGCTTCGCGCTCGAGGACAACCGCGATATGAGCATGAAGCTCCGGCGCCTCGGCCTCGGCGTCATGGGCTTGGCCGACGCCCTGATCCGCATGGGCTACGGCTACGACAGCGAGGAGGGTCGCGCCGCCGTGGACGCCATGATCTCGGCGCTCCGCGACGCCGCCACCGAGGCCTCCGAGGATCTTGCCAAGGAGCGCGGCGCCTTCCCGCTGGCCAGCGACAGCGACCTGAGCACGCCGCGCCGCAACATCGCGGTCCTGACGGTGGCCCCGACGGGCACCACGTCGATGCTGATGGGCGTGTCGTCGGGCGTCGAGCCGGTGTTCGCACCGTTCGTGTACCGCAAGATCGGGACCGAGTACCACGCCCTCATCCACCCGTTGTTCCAGGAGCTCCTCGATCGGCACGCGCCGCACCCCGACTACGCCGACGACGGCGCCTGGGACTGGGACAAGGTGGTGCGCGAGGTGCAGGCGAACCACGGCTCGGTGCAGGGGCTCGAGTTCATCCCGGCCGCCGTGCGTGACGTGCTGCGCTGCGCGCACGACATCTCGCCGGCCGACCACGTGAAGATGCAAGGTGTGGTGCAGCGCGCCTTCGACGGCGGCAAGAAGGTCGCCAACTCGATCTCCAAGACCATCAACCTGCCCAACCACGCCAGCGTGCAAGACGTCTACGACGCCTACGCCTTGGCGTTCGCCACCGGCTGCAAGGGGATCACGGTGTACCGAGACGGCTCGCGCGAGTTCCAGGTGCTGTCGACCTCGTCGAAGGCCGAGGCCGACCAGCCGGTCGAGCAGGCGGCGGCGCAGGCGGCCGCGACCGACGCGCAAGTCGTGCCGGCCGGGGTAGCTGCGGCGCACGCCAGCGAGCACGCCGTGCCCGCGGCGGGACGGTCCCACGCGGGCCCCGAC
>CAZACZ010000008.1:0-56976 GCA_964483695.1 uncultured bacterium
CGCGGCGCGCCAGCGGCCGTGCCGAGCTAGGGGGCGCCGCCGATGGCGCCGCGCCCTACGCCCCCCAGGTGGCGCGCAGCACCCGCACCCAGTTCTGGTAGGCGAGCTTACGCAGCGACACTTCGTCGTAGCCTGCATCCGCCAGCGCATCCAGCAGCCTCTGCACGCCCCGCACGTCGCCGATGGCGTCCGGGATGCCGGCGCCGTCGAAGTCGGAGCCGAAGCCCACGCGTTCGATCCCGAGCTTGTCGACCAGATGATCGACGTGCCGCACCATCGTCTCGAGCGGCAGGCCCGTCTCGCCGCTACCGTCGGGCGCTAGGAACCGCACCGCGAAGTTCAGCCCCACCATCCCGTCGGATTGCCGCACGGCGTCGAGTTGCGCGTCGGTCAGGTTGCGAGGGTGCGGGCACACGGCGTGGGCGTTGGAGTGCGTGGCGACCAAGGGGGCCGTGCTGAGGCCTGCGACGTCCCAGAAGCCACGTTCGGTGATGTGCGACAGGTCGAGCATGATGCCGAGCTCGTTGCAACGGCGCACCAGAGCGCGGCCGTGCGCCGTGAGGCCGGGGCCGAGGTCGGGCGTCGCCGGGAAGACGAACGGCACGCCGTGCCCGAACAGGTTCGGTCGGCTCCAGACCGGACCGAGCGAGCGCAGCCCCACGGCGTGGTAGACGTCGAGCGCCGCTAGGTCCGGGCCGATCGCCTCCGCACCCTCGAAGTGCAGGATGCCGGCCATGCGCCCTTCGTCGATGGCGCGCTCGAGGTCGGCGGCCGTGGTGACGTGTTGGAAGCGCCCCTCCGGGTCGCGCGCCCAGCGGAGGAACTGGGCCACCATGCGGTGCACGTGACGGGCGGCGTCGGCGGGGTCGAGCGCGCCGGTGGGGGCAGACTCGGTGGTGCCGTCCGGGCGCCTGACCAGGCGGTCGAGTTCGGGCGCCTCCGGCGACGGCGCGAAGACGGCGAAGAACCCGCCGGCGAAGCCCGCTTCGCGGGCGCGCACGTAGTCGAGGTGGCCGTCGTCGTGGTGCGCGAAGAAGTCGCGTTCGGGGCTCTCGGCGTGCTTGAGCAGCGTGTCGTTGTGTCCGTCGAAGACCGGGATCATGGCGCAAAGGGTACAACGGCGCCGCCGGCCGACTAGTGGCGACGCACGACGCCCACGCGCCACGGCGCGCCGGTGCTTCGGCGCGTCCGCGCGGCAGGCGCCTCAGTCGCGCGGATCGAGCGCGTCGCGCAGGCCGTCGCCGAGCAGGTTGAACGCCAGCACCGTGAGGGAGATGGCGGCGCCGGGGAACAGCAGCAGCCACGACGCGTCGGGCAGGAAGCGGCGCCCGCGGGCGAGCATCTCGCCCCAATCGGCGGTCGGCGGTTGCACCCCGAGGCCCAGGAACGACAACCCCGCCATGCTGAGGATGGCGAAGCCGATGCCGAGCGTGGCCTGCACCGTGAGCGGCCCCAACGTGGTCGGGAAGACGTGACGGATCAACAGGCGGCCGTCGCGCGCGCCGAGCGAACGCGCGGCATGCACGAACTCCTCCTCGCGGGTGCCGATCACCACGCTGCGCACGATGCGGGCGTACTGCGGCACGCCCACCACCGCCACGGCGATGACGGCGTTGGTCAAGCCGGGACCCAAGGCCCCCACCACCGCCAGCGCCAGCAGCAACGACGGGAACGCCAGCAGCACGTCCATGGTGCGCATCAACAGCGCGTCGAGGCGACCGCCGTAGTACCCCGCCAACAAGCCGACGAGGGTACCGACCGCAGCCCCACCGATCACCGGCACCAGGCCGGTGAGCAGGCTGATGCGCGCGCCGAACAGCACGCGGGAGAGGAGATCACGGCCGAACTCGTCGGTGCCGAACCAGTGCGCGCCCGACGGCGGCCGCAAGCGCGCGCGCAGGTTCTGGGCGTCGGGCGCGAACGGCGCCAGGAACGGAGCGGCGACGGCCAGTGCCACCAACAGCAGCACCAGCACCAGCCCCGTGACCGCCGCCCGGTTGCGACGGAACCGACGCACGGCGGGCGCGCGCCACAGCGCGGCGAGCGGGCCGCTCGCGGGCACCGCGCGGGACGCGGGCAGGGTGCGCTCAGTCATAGCGCACCTTCGGGTTGAGCGCGGCGTAGGAGACGTCGACCAGCAGGTTCACCAGGATGAACAGGGTGGCGATGACCAGGACCGTGCCCTGCACCAGCGGCAGGTCGCGCGCGCGGATGGCGTCGACCAGCATGCGCCCCACGCCCGGCCAGGCGAACACCGTCTCGGTCAGGACGGCACCGCCCAGCAAGCCGCCGAACTGCAGCCCGACCACCGTCACCACCGGCAGGAGGGCGTTGCGCAGCGCATGACGATGCACCACGCGGGGCGCCAACCCCTTGGCGTGCGCGGTGCGCACGTAGTCCTGGCGCAGCGTCTCGATCATGCTGGCGCGCGTGATGCGGGCGATGAACGCCGACGACGAGAAGCCGACCGCGAAGGCCGGCATCAACAGGTGGCGCCAGCCGCCGTAGCCGGATGCCGGCAGCCACCCCAGGTTCAGCGCGAACACCAGCATCAGCACCAGACCCGACCAGAAGACCGGCACCGACACGCCCAGCAGCGCGAGCACCACGGCGACGTGATCGACCCAGGTGCGGCGGTGGATGGCGGCGAGCACCCCGAGCGTCATGCCCAGCGTCACCGCCACCGCCATGGCGCTGGCCGCCAGAAGCGCCGTGGCGGGGAAGCGCATCCCGACCTCCGTCAGCACCGCTTGGCCGGTGCGGATCGAGGTGCCGAGGTCGCCGCGCGCCAACCGTGCGAGGTAGTCGACGAACTGCGGGACGAAGCCGCGATCGAGCCCGTAGGCAGTGCGCAGTTCCTCCAGCGCCTCGCGGCTCATGCCCTGGGCCGACTCGCCCACCAGCGCCAGGACCGGGTCGCCGGGGGCGATCCACAGCATGGCGAACACCAGCAAAGCGACCCCGAGCAGCACCGGGGCGAGGCCGAGCAAGCGGCGGACGATGTAGCGCGTCACGGGAAGGGCGGTACGGCGACCCAGCGCGCCGGGGCGGCCGCGGTGGCCGCCCCGGTCGACGCTAGGCGTTCGTTCCTACTCCGCCAGGGTGGCGTGACGCAGGTCGAGGTTGATGAACGAGAAGCGCACCACCTCGCCCTGCAACGCGGTGCGCTTGGCGACCGTCGACAACGGGTAGTAGAGCGTCAGCATCGGGACGTCGGCCAGCACGGCCTGCTGCACGTCGCGGTAGGCGGCGGCGCGGACCTCGTCGTCGGGCGTGGCGCGGGCCTGCTCGAGCAGCGCGTCGATCTCCGCTACCTGGTAGCGCGAGACGTTGTTCGTCGGGATCTCGGAGCTATGGAAGAACGCGAACAGCGTGTAGTCGGCGTCGAGCGTCACGGTGCCCCAGCTGGTGGCATACAGCTCGGTGTCGTCCCGGCCGATCTGCTCGGCGTACGCGGCGTACTCCTGGACGCGGATGGTCAGGTCGATGCCGACGTCTGCGAGCATCGCCTGGACCACCTGGGCCACGGCTTCCAAGTCGGGGTTCTGGAAGGTGTCGAGCGTGAGCGTCAGGCCTTCCACCCCGGCCTGCGTCAGCAAGGCGCGGGCCGCATCCGGGTCGTACGGGTACGGATCGGCCAGATCGGAGGCGGCGAACCGCACCGTCGGCGGGATCGGCACCACGCCCGCTACGGCCATGCCGCGCAGGAACTCGTCGATGATCAGCTGCTCGTCGATGGCGTAGGCGATGGCCTGGCGCACCCGGACGTCGTGCAGCTTGGGGTTGGCGGTGTTGAACCCGAGGTGCACGCTGCCCCAGCCCAAGAACGAGTCGGTGACGAGGTTCGGGTCGTCCTGCAAGGCGGCGAAGTTGTCCGGCGGGATGTTGAAGAGGATGTCGATGCCTCCCGAGCGCAACTCGACGAGCTGCGTGGCGACCTCGGGGATGATGCGGTACACCACCTCCGCGATGGCCGGGGCGCCGCCCCAGTACGCCTGGTTTGCTTGCAGCACGACCTCGTTGCTCTGTTCCCAGGAGACGAAGCGGTACGGGCCGGTCCCGACGGGGGAGCGCGCCAGGTCGTCGCCGTAGGCCACCGGCACCACGGCCGTCACCGGGTGCGCGAGGTGAGCCAGCAGCGGCGCGAACGGCTCCGCCGTGACGATGTCGAGGGTGCGCGCGTCGACGACCTCGACGGCGGTGATGGCGGAGACGACGAACCGGCCGGGAGCGCCGGTGGCGGGATCGAGCAGACGCAGGAGCGAGGCGCGCACGGCTTCCGCGTCGAGCGCGGTGCCGTCCTGGAACGTCACGCCGTCCCGCAGCGTGACCCGCAGCCGGGTCGGCTCGACGAAGTCCCAGCCGGCGGCGAGGAGGCCCTCGATGTCGCCTTCGGTGGTGACGCGGAAGAGGGTCTCGTAGACCTGGTTGGTGATGGCGAACGAGAAGCCGTTGAAGGTCTTCTGCGGGTCGAGCGTGGGGGGGTTGGCGCCCAGCGCGGTGGTGAGGCGTGCCTGCGCAGCCGCCAGGGGTAGAGCCAGCAGACTCGCCAACAAGAGGGTGAAGGTGAGGGTGAAGCGTCTCATGGATCCTCCCGGGCCCGGCGCTGCCAGGGCGTGGCGCCGAGTGCGGGCGTCCACGCTGCGCCGCGGCGCAGCGCCAAGCGACGAACCCGATGCTACCCGGGTTGGCTGGCGTCGTGGTGGGCCAGGACACCTGCGCCGGGAACTGCGGCGATGCGTCAGCCCGCGAGGGCATTTGTCCATTCTGGAGCGACACCCCTCGGGGGTATGGTGCCGGTGCCGCCCACGGTGAACTCCGGCCGACATCCGGGCCGGCCCGCTCAGGCGCCATCGGAGGATCCGAGATGACCCAGAAGTACAACATCATCGTCATGAACGGCACTGTCGACAAGCTGCTCGCGATGGCGACGATCGTGTCGGGCGCCGTGGCCATGGGCAAGGACGTCACGCTGTTCGTGACGTTCTGGGGCTTGATGGCGTTCAAGAAGGGCGCTTGGCAGGACCCGACCCAGATGAAGCTGCCGGCCGAGTACGCCGAGTTCGGCCCCATGATGGGCGAGGCGATGCGGAAGCACGGCGTCGCGCCGTGGATGCAGACGCTCCGCACCGCCAAGGAGCTCGGCGAGGTCAAGGTGTACGCCTGCAGCATGACGAAGGACCTGTTCGGCATGCGGCTCGAGGACCTCGAGGACATCGTCGACGGCGAGAAGGGCGTCGCCGGGTTCATCGCCGACTCGGACGGGGCCGAGGTGCTGGTCTTCTGACGCACGCGTAGGCCGGCTGCCCGGCGCGCCGGGCGGCCGGAGAGGACGAAGGGACATCATGGCGGAAGTCACCATCCGGCAAGAGATCGACGCACGCGGCAGTGCATGCCCCGGCCCACTCATGGAACTGATCCGAGGCATCAAGGCATCGGCCGTCGGCGAGGTCGTGGCGGTGCTGTCCAGCGACCCGGGCTCGAACAAGGACATCCCCGAGTGGGTGCAGAAGATCGGCTACGAGTTGGTCGAGACCGACGACAGGGGCGAGTACACCCGCTTCGTGGTGCGCAAGACCAAGTAGCTGCCCCATCGGCGGCGTCCGCGACGTGGGCGTCGCGACCCCCGAGACGGCCGCGTCGCGCACCGGGGGCGCGTAGGACGCCCAGGGAGGCGTGATGCACAAGATCGTCATCCTCGGTGGTGGGCCGGGAGGCACCATCACCGCCAACCATCTCGCCGAGCAGCTCGGCACGGAGATCCGGCGTGGAGCCGTCACCGTGACGTTGCTGACCGACAAGCCCGACCAGGTCTACAAGCCGGGGTTCCTGTACCTCACCTTGGGGTTGGAATCGCCGGAGCACATCCGGCGGCCGGTGCGGGACCTGGTCAGCCCCATGATCGAGGTCCGCGTCGAGCGCGTCGAGCGCGTCGACACGGCCCAGCGCCAGGTCCTCACCGACAAGGGCAAGGCGTACCCGTACGACCAGTTGATCATCGCCACCGGAACGCGACTCGACCCGAAGGCCACGCCGGGTCTGGCGGAAGCCGGAGACTGGTTCTACGACGAGGCCTCGGCACAGAAGCTGCACGCCAAGTTGGAGGCCCTGTCGAAGGGCCGCGTGGTGGTGTCGGTGATCGGCGTGCCCCACATGTGTCCGGTCGCGCCGCTGGAGATCACCTTCATGCTGGAGGACTGGCTGCGCCGCCGCGGCGTGCGCCAGGACGTCGAGCTGACCTACACCTACCCCATCAACCGTAGCCACTCGATCCCCGAGGTGGGGGCGTGGGCGACACCGCTGCTGCAGCAACGCGGTGTGACGCTCGAGACCTTCTTCAACGCCGAGAGCGTCGACGCCGAGAAGAAGGTCCTGTCGAGCATGGAGGGCACCGAGGTCCCGTTCGACGTGCTCATCGCCATCCCGGAGCACCGCAGCGCCGCCTACCTCGAGGCGTCCGGCCTCACCCTCGCCGGCTGGGTATCCACCGACCGAGCGAGCCTGGCCGTCAAGGGTCAGGAAGGCATCTGGGCGCTGGGGGACACCACCGACCTCCCGGTGTCGAAAGCCGGTTCGGTGGCGCACTACCAGGCGGGCGTGGTCGCGAAGAACGTGGCGGCCGCGGTGCACGGCGAAGCCCCGGTGGCGCGCTACGAAGGCAAGACCATCTGCTTCATCGAGACCGGCCTGGATTGCGCGACCTTCCTCGAGTTCGACTATCGCCGTCCGCCGTCGTTGATGGCGCCCACCAAGATGATCCACTGGATGAAGCTCGCGTACAACAACGCCTACTGGCTCACCGCCAAGGGCGTGTTCTGAGGGGGGTGGGCGTATGACCGACGAGCGTGTCGACGCTCGCGCCCCCGATGCGGCGGACGCGGCGCCCGTGACCGTCGAGGCGAAACTCGACGCCATCCTGCAGCGGCTCACGCGCATCGAGGAACGCTTGGACGCCCAGCCCGACGGCCTCGTTGCGGAACTCGGCGGACCGGTGCGTTTGGCCATGGCGGGCATGACCGACGAGATGGTCAAGGGCATGGTCCGGCGCGTCGCGACGCTCGCCGAGGTGGCCCTCGACCCCCAGGTCCTCGACCTGCTCGAGCGCATGCGGCGCCCGGACGTGATCGCGACCTTCGAGAGGCTCACCGACCCGCAAGTGCTGGAGGTGCTGCGCGGCGCCACCAGCACGTTGGCCCTGGTGCAGAGCGGCCTGGCGGACGAGATGGTCACCGGACTCGTCAAGAAGCTCGCGGTGGTGGGCGAGATGCTGCTCGACCCGTTCGTGCTGGACGCGCTCCAGACGCTGGCGCGCGCGCTGAAGGCCGGGCAGAGCCAGTACCCGGACGTCAAGGTGCCACCGGTCGGCGGCGTGTTCGCCGCGCTGCGGGCCGCCAACGACCCCGACACGCGCCGCGCGCTGGCGTTCGCCCTGGCCGTGGCGAAGAACTTAGGTGCCGAGTTCCGCTGAGCCGCGGACAGGCAACCCCTGCTTGACAACGGCGTTCGCGAGCGACCATACTCGGGCTCGCTCGCGAACGTCGATCCGACGTGCCGGCGCCGCATCGGCGCGCGCCGCGGGCGAGTACCTCGAGCACGGGAAGGCGGTGGTGCGTATGACGAACGACACGCTGGTCCTGTCCAAGCATGCACGGTTCGCTGCGTGCCGCCCGCCGCACCCTCCCGCACCCGCCTGACCGACCCAGACCGACGACGCCGACGACGGCACCTCTCGGAACCGGTTGCGCTGCGGGGGAGCATGGGCTAGGCACGCTCCCTACACGCTTCGCCATCCCCGGAGGGACCGATTTGTCCTCGTACGACGACGATCGTTGGCACGACGCAGACCCGTTCGAACCCGAACGCGGCGCCCGCCGCCGCACCACGCGCCGCAAGCCGCGCCGCAAACGCAGCATCCACGAGCTCAGGCTCGACGCCGCCGCGGGCGGCACCAACACCACCGCCTTCGCCGACCCGGACCTGCAAGCGCTCCACGAGCGCGGCTACTTCGACACGCTCCTGGGCGAGGTCAAGGGCGGCAAAGAGGCGACCGTCTACTTAGTGGCGCGCGAAGGCACACGCTTGGCCGCGAAGATCTACGCCGACATCGAGACCCGCGCGTTCCGGGACGACGCCGTCTACTGGAACGGCTTCCACATCGCCGACGCGCGCACCGCCAAGGCGATGCAGCGCCGCACCCGCGCCGGCAGGCGCGCCCAGCAAGCCATCTGGGTGGCCCGCGAGTACGCGTCCTTGTGGCGCCTGTGGGATGCCGGCCTACCGGTGCCGAGACCGGCGCTCGGGCCGGAGCCGAGCGTCTACGGCGAGGCGGGCAGCGTCGTGTTGATGGAGTTCGTGGGGGACGGCGACGAGCCGGCCCCCCGCTTGTCCGACGTGCGTTTGGACCGGGACGACGCGGCCGGCGCGTTCCAGCAGAGCGCGCGGATCCTGGTGCGCTTGGCCGAGCTCGGACTGGTGCACGGCGACTTCTCGACCTACAACCTGCTCTGGCACCGAGGCCGCGTCGTGCTCATCGACGTGCCGCAGATGCTGGAGTTGCGCGCAGGCCGAAGTGCGCTGGCGTTGCTGGAGCGCGACGCGCGGTCGTTGGCGACGTCGTTCCGGCGGCTGGGGATCCACGCCGACCCGTCCGCCTTGCTGAGCGAGGCGCTCGGCGCGTTCGGCGCGAGCCGGTAGAATGTGCGCCACGCGCGGCCCGGCGGCCGCCGGAGGGAGCGCCCGTTGCAACCACCATTCGCGTCGACAGCGCCCGGCGGGGACGGCGATCCCGTCATCGAGGTGCACGACCTGGTGAAGGTCTACGGCGACGTTCGCGCTGTCGACGGCGTGAGCTTCGAGGTGCGGCGAGGGGAGTTCTTCGGCATGCTCGGGCCCAACGGGGCGGGCAAGTCGACGACCATGCGCATGATCTACCAGGTCACCCCGCCGAGCGCCGGCAGCCTGCACGTCTTCGGCCTTCCTTCGGGGCAACGCGCCAAGGACATCAAGCGGCGCCTCGGCGTCGTGCCGCAGATGGACAACCTCGACGAGGACCTGCGCGTGATCGACAACCTGCTGATCTACGCGCGGTTCAACGGCATCCGCGGGGCGGACGCGCGCCGGCGCGCCGACGACCTGCTGGCATTCGCCGAGCTGAACGAGAAGCGCAAGGCGAGCGTGATGCAGCTCTCCGGGGGGATGAAGCGGCGCCTGACGTTGGCGCGCGGGCTGCTGAACGACCCGGAGGTGGTGATCCTCGACGAACCCACCACCGGCCTCGACCCGCACGTGCGCTTGAACCTGTGGAACAAGCTCGACGAGTTGCGGGCCCGCGGCATCACGCTGGTGATGAGCACGCACTACATGGACGAAGCCGAGCGGCTCTGCGATCGCCTGGTCATCATGGACCACGGCAGGATCATCGCCGAGGGAGCGCCACGTGCGCTGATCCGCGAGCACCTGCCGCCGTACGTGGTGGAGGCGCGCGGCACCGAGGAGGCACCCGGGGTACCCTCGGTCGCTGCTCGGGGCGACGACCAGGCCGCGGTGACGCCGAGCCAACGCGCCGCGCCGGCGGAGGGAGCATACGCTCGGGTGGCGGCGCGGTTCGGTGCCGAACTCGTGCGCGCAGGCGACCGGGTGAGCATCTTCGTGCACGACCCGGACGCTGTGATGGCCGCCTTGCGCGACCAGGGCGTACGCCTCGAACGAGCCTTCGTGCGGCCGGCGAACCTCGAGGACGTGTTCTTGAAGCTCACCGGCCGGACGCTGAGGGAGTGACGCGATGAGCGAGCAGGTCGCAGGACGGTACGCGCGATGAGCGTCGGGGCGGGGCGAGCCGCGGGCACGGCCGGCCGCTTCCCGGTCGACTTCGTGAGCGCGCTGCGGGTGTGGCAGCGCAACCTGTGGGTCTACCGGGATCGCTGGTTCTACGGCCTGCTCCCGAACTTCTTCGAGCCGGTGTTCTACCTGCTGGGGATGGGGGTCGGCTTGGGGTACTACGTCACCACCGGCGGCGAGTTCGGTCAGGGCTACCTGGCCTACATCGCGCCCGGACTGGTGGCGGCGTCGGCGATGAACGGCGCGTCGTTCGAGACCACCTACAACGTGTTCGTGAAACTGCACTTCGGGCGCTACTACGACGCCGTCGTGACCACCCGGGTGAACATGGAAGACGCCGCGGTGGGCGAGCTGCTGTGGGCCGTGACGCGGTCGGTGATCTACGGCGGGATCTTCCTGCTCATCACGCTCTTCTTCGATTCGCCGGTGACGTGGCGGTTGCTGGCGGCCGTGCCGTCGTTGGCGCTGGTGGGGTTCTGCTTCGCCGCCATCGGCCTGGCGTTCACCAGCGTCATCGACATCATCGACGTGTTCTCGTACTACTTCACGCTGTTCATCACGCCGTCGTTCCTGTTCTCCGGCATCTTCTTCCCGGTCGAGGAGCGCTTCCCCGCCGCGCTCGTCACGGTGGCGGAGGCCACGCCGCTGTACCGCTCGGTGCACCTGCTGCGCGGCATCGTGAACGGCCAAGGCGAGGCGCTCTGGATCGACGTCGTCTACCTGCTGGCGTTGGGGTTGGCGATGTCGACGCTGGCCGTGTGGCGCATGCGTAGGCGCGTGATCCGGTGAGCGACGCCACGCGCGAACCGAACGCCACGCCTACCGATCCGTGGCAGCGTGGGCTCGCGTCGCTCGAGCAGGCCGCGCGTGACATGGCGCGCGACGACGCGGCCGCGGCGCGAGCGGCGGCGGTGGCGGCGCTGGCCGACTTCGACCTGGGCGACGAAGCCGAGGCGCCCGCCTGGGCGGGCGAGAAGAGGGTCGAGGCGCACCTTCTGGCCCTGCGCGCCGCCTTCTTGCAGGACGACGTCGAGGCCGCGCTGCGCAGCGGGGCGGCGGCCCTCCGCGTTGCGCTCGAGCACCAACTCACGCGCTTGGCGGCGCGCGCGCACAACGACATGGCGGCGGTCTACGGCGCGCGCGGGATGGTCGAGCGCGCGCTGCATCACCTGCGCGCCGGGGTGCGCATCCTCGACGACGCCGACCTGCCGGTCGCGCCGTCGTTGACGAACAACCTCGGCAACGTCTACCTGGAGCTGGAGCGTACCGACGAGGCGCTGGCCTGCTTCCGGCGCGCGCATCACGACCACCGCGCCAACGGAGACGCGTTCGGGGCGGCCATCGCGCGCTCCAACGAAGGGCGCGCACTGGCCGCGCAGGGGCAGCATCGCCTGGCGCTGGAAGCGTTGCAGGACGCGTTGGCGGCCTTCGCCGCGCTCGGGCAGCAGGCGTACCGCGGCGCCACGCTCGGCAAGCTGGGCGAGGTGCTGGCGGCGGCCGGCGACGACGCCGGCGCAGAAGACGCGTTCCGCGAAGCGCTCGCGGTGTTCGCTGGGGGCGTGGCGTCGGCGTTCGAAGCCGACGTGCACGTGGCGTGGGGCCGCTTCTTGCACGAGCGCCTTCGCCACGCGGAGGCGCGCGACGCGCTCGAGACGGCGCTTCAGGCGTACCAGCGGCAGGGCGCCGACGCCGGCATGGTGGCGCCGTTGCAGCACTTGGCGGAGGTCCTGCGTCACCTCGAACGCCACGAGGAGGCCTACGAACGCCTGCGTGCGTACGTCGACCTGCGCGAGCGCTTGGAGCAGGCGCGGGGGGCGCTCCTGGTGCGGGCGTCGCTGGTGGAGCTGGAGTCGGGCCTCGCCAGCGATCACGAGCTGCACGTGGTGACGCGCGAGGCGCTGGCCGACGCCAACCGTGCCCTGCGCGACCAGGCCGAGCAACTGGAGCGGCTCAGCACCACCGACGAGTTGACCGGCGCGCACAACCGCCGCTTCCTCACCCGCAGGATCGACGAGGAGTCGCGCCGCGCCGCGCGGGACGGCACCGAGCTGTCGCTCGTGCTGGTGGACGTCGACAACTTCAAGGCGGTCAACGACGACTACTCGCATCTGGCGGGGGACGCGGTGTTGCGCGGCGTCGCGCGGTTGCTCGGCGCGGTGGTGCGGCGCAGCGACGTGGTGGCGCGCTGGGGAGGCGAGGAGTTCGCCTTGCTACTACCTGGCTGCGCCAAGCAAGACGCCGCCGTCGTCGCCGAGAAGGCACGGGTGCGGATCGCCGAGCAGGAGTGGCGCGAGGCGGCCGGGGCCCTCCGCGTCACGGTCAGCGTCGGGGTGGCGTCGCTGGGGGAAGTGGGGGCCGACACGCACGAGTTGGTGCGGCTGGCCGATCGGCGTCTGTACGCCGCCAAGAACGCCGGACGGAACCGGGTCGAGGTACACGCGACGCCCTGACCTTGGGGTCGGTCCCCCGGCGTCGTCGTCGGGCCCGGCGGCGCCGCGCGCGGTACAGTGGCGCACACCCAACGTTGGCGGCCACGCGACGTCCGGCAAGGTGATCGTCGGGGTTCGTGCCGCATCGCGAGAGGAGTCCGCCGTGCCGCTCGACCCGAAACGGACCGTCGCCGAACTGAAGGACCTACGTGCCCGTACCGCCGACGAGAACGGCGCATGGCGCGTCGCCTGGACCGACGTGTGGCTCGACGCGCGGGCGTGGCTGCGCGCGAAGCTGGACGCGCTCGGGCTCGAGACGCACATGGACGCGGCCGGCAACGTCTGGTCGACGCTGCGCGGGGAGTCGGACGTCGAGTTGGTCATCGGCGGGCACATGGATTCGGTGCCGGGCGGCGGTTGGCTCGACGGCTGCCTGAACGTGCTGGCAGGGCTCGAGGTGATGCGTCGCGTCCAGGAGCAGTACCGCGGCAGGCCGCCGGTGACGGTGCGGCTCGTCGACTGGGCCGACGAAGAAGGCGCGCGCTTCGGCCGGAGCTTGATGGGCTCGAGCGCGGCGGGCGGCACGCTGGTGCCCGACGAGGAGCGGCACCGCAAGGACAAGGACGGCGTGCTGCTGGCCGACGCCCTGAAGCGGTGCGGCGTCGAGCTCGACCGGATGAACGACGCCCACGCCGAGTTGGCCAAGGCCGGCGCCTACCTCGAGCTGCACATCGAGCAAGGACCGGTGCTGCTCGACCTGGACCTGCCGCTCGGGGTCGTGCTCGGCACGTTCGGGGTCGAGCGTCACGGCATCCACTTCCGCGGCCAGGCGGCGCACTCGGGTTCGACCCCGATGAACCGGCGCCGCGACGCCTTCCTGGCGGCGGCCAGGATGAGCCCCGAGGTCTACCGCATCACGGACCGGCACGGCGGCGTGTGCACCATCGGCAGTTGCGTCACCCGGCCCGGCATCGTGACCTCGGTGGTGGCCGAGTGCGACATCACCCTCGACCAGCGGCATCTGGACGGTGACGCCCTGGCCGCGATGCTGCGCGAGGCCAAGGAAGCCAGCGAGCGCTTCGCCAAGGAAGGGGACGTCGAGGTGTCGTGGAGCCACCTCTGGAGCATCGACCCGATGCCGTTCCACCCGGAGCTCATCGCCATGGCCGACGACGCCGTGAAGGAAGCGTCCGGGGCGTCGCACCGCCTGCCGAGCGGCCCGCTGCACGACGCCGCCGAGGTGGCGCGCGCCGGCGTGCCGACGGTGATGCTGTTCGTGCAGAGCCTGCATGGCATCTCGCACAACAAGATCGAGGACACCAAGGAGGACCACATCGAGCAGTCGGTGGTGGCGCTCGACCGGCTGGCCGAGAAGACGATGGGGTGGTTGGCGAAGCGCTGATCCTGCCGGCGTCGCCGGTTCAGTGGCGTTTCCCGCGGATCCAGTTGCCCAGCTTCGCGCGGAAGCTCGGCTTGCCGGTTCGGGCCTCCTCGCGGTCGGCCGAGCGCGTGAGCCACAGCCCGGCGTTCACTCCGACGTACCGCAACGGTTCGGGTTCCCACTTCCGCCAACGGTGCTGCACCCAGGGCAGGTCGGTGCGTTCGGAGGTGCGCTCCAGCACCAACTCCGCGAGCGTGTGACCGGCCAGGTTGGAGAGCGCCACGCCGTCGCCAACGTAGCCGCCGGCGAAGCCGAACCCCGTCGAGCGGTCGAACGTCACCGTGGGGCGCCAGTCCCGCGGCACGCCGAGCGGGCCGCCCCAACGGTGCGTGACGGCGCGTCCCTTCACGCTCGGGAACAGCTCGACCAGCAACCGCGCCAAGTGGCCGTGCACGGTGTCGTCGAGGTCGAAACTCGGCTGGATGCCGGAACCCCAGTGGTACGGAGCGCCGCGGCCGCCGAAGGCGAGACGGCCATCGCGCGTGCGTTGACCGTAGATCACCATGTGGCCGTAGTCGGCGAAGACCTCGCGTGCGGCCAAGCCGATCTCGTCCCATACGCTGTCGGGTAACGGCTCGGTGGCGATCATGAGCGAGTACAGCGGGATGAGCGTGCGGCGCTCCCCTTCGAAGTCGCGCGTGTAGCCCTCGGTGGCGCGGAGGACGACGTCGGCGCGGACGGTCCCGTGGACCGATCCGCGGTCCGCGTGGTGAAGGGTCTCGACCCGCTTCGGGCCGATGGACGTGACGCTGGTTCCTTCGTGGATCGCGACGCCGAGTCGCTCGACCGCGGCCGCCAGGCCGTGCACGAGCAGCGCCGGGTGCACGGCCGCGGCAACCGGCGTCAGGCTCGCCCCTGTCACGCCGTCGATGCGCGCGATGGCGGTTGCTTCGTCCCTGTCCAGGAAGCGCATGTCGTCCTCGGTCAAGCCGAGGGCGTGGTGCTCGGCGACGTCGGCCCTGGCACGCTCGGCCTGCAGCGCGCTACGTGCGAAGAGCACCCGGCCGCCGCGTTGGTAGTGGGCGTCGAAGCCCTCGCGCGCGATCACGCGCCCGACCTCGTGCACGGCATCGAACGCCGCGCGCTGGTACCGGATCGCCGCCTCGGCGCCGTGGCGGTGCGCCAGGGTGGCGAGGCCCAACGGGTACTCGCCGTGGCACCAGCCGCCGTTGCGGCCCGACGCGCCGAAGCCCACGTGCTCGCGCTCGAGGACGAGCACGCGCAGGGAAGGATCGATCCGCTTCAGGTAGTAGGCGGTCCACAGGCCAGTGAACCCGCCACCGACGATGCAGACGTCGGCGCTCGCGTCGCCGGGCAGCGGCGGACGGGTGGGCTCGGTGGGGACGGCGTCCCACCAGAGTGGGGAGGGCTTGGCTCCGTCGATCGGCATGGTTCCTCCCATAGGACCCTCGTCCGTCTGCGTCGAGCGTGGCCCGACGTGCCATGCCCGGCCGGTTGCCGCGGCTAGCCACGGCTGTCGGCGCGGCAAGGTTCGGCGGCCCCCGCCGGACGACGCGGGTCGGGGCCCGGAACCCGGTGCGACCAGGGTGACAGGACGCCCCTCGCGGGCGTGATGCAGCCACGTTACCGCTCGCAGGCGGCGGCCGCGTCCTGGGCGCGCGAGCGGGGTTGACAACGGCCGGTCCGATGCCGTAGTTTCTGCACATGTTAATTAACAGGTGCGTTAAACGTATTCCTGGCCGACCGCTGTCGTTGCGGCGCGCGACATGACGCCCGCCGCCTCGAGTTCGGCCCGGCCTGGGTCCGCGACGCTGGGGGCGACGCCGCCCCCCGACCTTCTCGACGCTGCCTTCGCCGCGCTCGCCGATCCGACCCGCCGCGCCATCCTCGAGCGATTGGCGCAGGGCGAGGCCACGGTGAAGGAGATCGCCGCGCCGTTCGACATCAGCGCGCCCGCCATCAGTCGTCACCTGAAGGTGCTGGAAGGGGCCCGCCTGATCAGCCGTTCGCGGCAGGCGCAGTGGCGCCCCTGCCGGCTGGAGCCCGAGGCGCTTCAGCGCGTGGACGACTGGCTGGAGCACTACCGCAAGTTCTGGACCGAGAGCTTCGACCGACTGGACGCGTACCTCGCTTCGGTGAAGGATCGACGTGGGGCCGCCCGAGATCCTGACGTGGAAGCGATGGCCGCCGAGCGAACCACCGCACCTGAAGGAGGCGAACGATGACGCAGACCCCACCCAACCAGGATCGCCGGCCGCACCCCGCGCCCGGCAGCGACCCACGCCCCGCGTTGCCGCGGGACGACCGCGAACTCGTGATCGCGCGTCTGTTCGACGCGCCGCGCGAGCTGGTGTACGAGGCGTACACGAACACCGACGCCAAGTCGCAGTGGTGGGGGCCGCACGGGTTCACGACCACGACCCACACGGCCGACGTCCGGCCCGGCGGGGAGTGGCGCTTCACGATGCACGGCCCGGACGGCACCGACTACCCGAACCGCATCGTCTACCGCGAGATCGTCGCGCCGGAGCGGCTGGTGTACGACCATGACGACGACGGCGAGGCGCGCGGCGTCGAGGTCCGCACGAGGTTCGTGGCCGAGCTTTCCTTCGAGGCGCGCGGGGACCAGACGCTCGTGACCCTGCGCCAGCGCTGGCCTTCGGCGGAGGTACTCGCGGCGAAGGAAGCCGCCGTCGGCGCCATCGCCGGCGGGCAGCAGACGCTCCAGCGGCTGGCCCAGCATCTCGCGCGCATCGCACCGGACCGGGTGGCGCCGCCGCGGCGCGTGGTGACCGTGGCGTTCGCATCCGAGCGCGAACTCGTCGTGATGCGCCCGTTCGCCGCCACGCCGCAGCAGCTGTTCGACGCCTTCGTGAGGCCGGAGGCGTTCGCCCGCTGGTGGGGTCCGCACGGCGTTCAGAACGTCGCGTGCGAACTCGACCCGCGCCCGGGCGGCGCATGGCGTCTGGTGCAGCGTGCCGCCGACGGCGTCGCATACCAGGTGTCCGGCGAGTACCGCGAGGTCGTACCGGCCGAGCGTCTGGTGATGACGTGGCGCATCCGTGACGCGGGTGGCGGCGGCGAGGCGGGACACGCGGCAGGAGCGGCTCGCGACCACGAGGACCTGCGGATGACCGTGTCGTTCGCCAGGGTGGCCGGAGAGACGGTACTGACCATCCGAACGCTACATCCGGACCGGGCGTCGCTGGAGCACTACTGGCAACACGGGCAGCCGCACGGCACCGAGCAGGCGCTGGAACGGCTGGCGGAGGTGCTGGGGGAGCCTTGACCGCCGGCTTCCTCGAGGGTCGTCACGCTGCGACGATGCCCACCGTGCGGGCGTAGATGAGCCCGACGGCGATGTTGAGGAACGGCACGATCCACAGGTAGGCGATGCCCAGCGTGATCGCACCGAGGATGCCGAGCACGAACGCAAGCAGCATGAACAACAGCGCGTCCGACGCGTTGGCCGCGACGATGCGCCAGCCGCCGGTGAGAGCGTCCACGACGCCGGCGTTGCGATCGACCACGAACGCCATGGCGAACGACAAGAGCACCGTCACGAAGGTGGCCACCACGCCGGCCCCGACGTTCAGCACGAAGCCGGCGGCACCGTTGAACAGGCTACCAAGGAGCGCGAGCACGAGGATCCGGCCCCACTTGTCGGTGTGCCGGAAGAGCAGGTCGAAGCTGACCGGCCTACCCGAGGCGCGATGCAGGCCCGCCGTGACCATCCCGGCTTGCACCATCGCCGAGACGAAGTACAGGGCCACACCGAGCAGGACGATGGTCGTCCAGGAGATCGCGCTGCTTGCCGCGATGGCGATCGCGACGAGGAACGCCGCGAGCGAGAACGCTGCCATCGACAAGAAGACGGTCTTGGTGCCCGCGATGAGCGCGCGCGCCTCCTCGATCACGTCCGCTACCCGGAAGGTGCCCGGTCGGCCGGTGGTGTCGTACTGGGCTTGGTGGTGATCGACGTCGCCCATGGTCGGTTCCTCCCCGTTCACCCTAGCGTGTGACGGAGGGACGCGTCGCGACCGAGACGGGACGGATGGGGCAACCGAGCGCCCCCTTGACATCCCTGCGCCGAGCCCCTACATTAAACGCACGTTTCATACGGTTGTTTCGTTCGCGGAGCAGCGTCGCGACGGCGTCGAACTGGTCGGCGTCGAGCGACCCACCCAGAGACCGCGGACGAACCGGGCGAGAGGACCCGTCGCACCATGAGCGAGTCGACTCCCACGACCACGCGGGCTTCCACGGGCGCGGGCGCCCGCAGCGCCACGAGCGACGTCATCCTCGAAGCCGCGTTCCGCATCCTCGCGCGCGACGGCTATCAGGGTCTCACCGCGCGCAACGTGGCCGAAGAGGCGGGCACGAACCTAGCCCTCGTCAACTACTACTTCGGGGGCAAGAAGGGTCTGCTGTTGGCGCTCTACGACGACCTCGAGCGCCAGCGCTTCGCCCGGCAGCAGGCGATGTACGAGCATCCGAACGAGCCGCTCAGCGTCAAGTGGCGACGCGCGCTCGAGTACTACCGGTCGGACCTGCAGGACGGGTTCGTACGCGTCCATCACGAGCTGCAGGCCCAGGGCTTCGCCGATCCGGCGCTGGCGGAGCGTGGCCGAAGGCGCGTCTCGGCGTGGGGCGAGCTGCTGACGGAGGTCGCCGAGCGCTACCTGCCGGAGTTGGGCGTCGACCTTCCCGCTCGCGAGGTCGTGGCGGCGTTCTGCGCCTTCTGGTACGGCATGGAGCAGCTCCACCTGATCGGCCTGGAGGAGCCGGCGATGCCCTACGAAGCGGTCCTGCAGCGCATCGGGGCGTGGCTCGAGCAACGCGAGGCGTCGCTCGGCGCCACGCCGCGAGCCGCCGAACGGGCTCGCTGACGGCACCTGGTCCACGAGAAGGAGGCATCGGATGCAAGCGATCGAGCCGACCCACCGCGGCTACGCGACCAACCCGCACGACGGCGTACGGAGCTTCTACGAGGTCTACGGTCCGGCAGACGCCGGCCGCACGCTGGTGATGGTCCCGACCTGGTCGCTGGTGCACAGCCGCGTGTGGAAGATGCAGGTGCCCTACTTCGCACGGCACGGCGTCCGCGTGGTGACGTTCGACGGCCGCGGGAACGGCGCGTCGGACAGACCGGACCACGGCTACGCCGCCGAGGACTTCGCCCGCGACACCGTGGCCGTGATGGACGACGCCGGGGTGGATCGGGCCGTGCTGGTTGCCTTCTCGGCCGGAGGCAGATGGGCGACGCACGTTGCCGTCGAGCATCCGAAGCGGGTCGAGCGCATGGTGCTGATCGGCCCGTCGGTCTACCTCCACGGCCTGGTGCGGTTGCCGCTGGAGGCGTTCCTCGCCGCTCCGCCCGATCGCGAAGGCTGGAACAAGTACAACGCCGTGCATTGGCGCGACGACTACCGGGACTTCACCGGTTGGTTCGCCGAGCAGGTGTTCAGCGAACCGCACTCGACCAAGGGCATCGACGACATCGTCGACTGGAGCGGTGGCACCACGCCCGAGACGCTGATCCGCACGGTCGTAGAAGGGCTGACGCCGAAGATGCGCGAGGTGTGGCCGAAGGTCGCCTGCCCGGTGCTGATCGTCCACGGCAGCGACGACCGCGTCGCACCGCTCTCGAACAGCCACGCACTCCAGGCTGCGTTGCCGCATGCCGAGCTGACCGTCATCGATGGCGGCGGCCACGCGCCGCACCTGCGCGACCCGGCGAAGGTGAACCTCCTCCTGCGTGCGTACCTCGAGCGCGAAGCGGCGCGAACGACACCAACGGGCCCGCTCCCGGCGCGGACGTGGCGCCGGGCGCGCGCTCGCGGCACCAAGCGCGCCCTCTTCGTGAGCAGCCCCATCGGCCTCGGGCACGCGCAGCGCGACGTGGCCATCGCCAAGGAGCTGCGCGCGTTGGTTCCCGGGCTCGAGATCGACTGGTTGGCGCAGCACCCCGTCACGCGCGTGCTGGAGGCCAACGGCGAACGGATCCACCCGGCGAGCAGCCACCTAGCGGGCGAGTCGCCGCACATCGAGTCGTGGATGGGGGCCGAACACGAGCTCGACGTCTTCGAAGCGATCCGCGACATGGACGAGATCCTGCTGGCGAACTTCCACGTCTTCCACGACGTGGCCAGCGAGGAGCAGTACGACCTGTGGATCGGCGACGAGGCCTGGGAGGTCGATTACCACCTGCACGAGAACCCGGAACTCAAGACCGCGCCGTTCGCGTGGCTGACGGACTTCGTGGGGTACCTGCCGATGGTCGGCGGGGAGCGTGGACGTCAGGCGCGGGTCACCGCCGACTACAACGCCGAGATGATCCATCAGGTCGAGCGCTTCGGCCGCGTACGCGACGCCGCCATCTACATCGGCGACCGTGGCGACATCGTCCCGGATCGCTTCGGCCCCGACCTGCCGGCCATCGGCGCATGGGTGCCGGAGCACTACGACCTGAACGGGTACATCCGCTACTTTGACCCCGCCGACCTGGGCGAACGCCGTGCACTCCGGGCGCGCTTCGGCTTCCAGGAGGGCGAGCGCGTGGTGGTGGCCGCCGTGGGGGGAACCAGCGTGGGCGCGTCGCTCCTGCACCGCATCGTGACGTCGTACCCGGCCATGCGCGAGGTGGTGCCGAACCTTCGCCTGGTGGTCGTGTGCGGGCCGCGCATCGAGCCAGGACGCCTACCGCAGGTGAGCGGCGTCGAGTACCTGGGGTACGTACACGACCTCTTCGAGATGCTGGCCGCGGCCGACGCCGCCATGGTCCAGGGCGGGCTGTCGACGACGATGGAGTTGGTGGCCACGGGCACGCCGTTCCTGTACTTCCCGTTGACGCACCACTTCGAACAGAACCGGCACGTGGCGCACCGCCTCGAGCGCTACGGCGTGCCGCCCTGGGCGCGCGTGACGTACGCCGAAGCGCTGCCCGAGACGCTGGCAACGCGGCTCGGTCGGCTCCTGACCGAACCTGCCTTCTACCGGGCGGTCGGAGGCGGTGGGGCGCGTCGGGCGGCGGAGACGATCGCGGCGCTGCTGTAGCGCTGCTGCCGTAGCACTACTGCCCTAGCGCCGCTGCCGTTGCGCTGCCGGCCGTGCGCGACGCACGGTCGCTCAGGTCGACAAGAACCCGCCGTCCACCGGCAGCACCGTTCCATGCACGTAGCTTGCCAAGGGGGACGCCAGGAACAACACCGCCCTCGCCACCTCGTCCGGGCGACCGGGGCGGCCGGCCGGAAGGCGTTGCTGGAAGTCGTAGCCCACCTTGAGCAGACCCGGGCGGAAGCGTAGGACGTCGAGCGCCACACGCTTCGTGCCGGGCGTGACGATGCCGCCCGGGACCACGCAGTTGACGCGGAACCCGTGGCGCGCGTGCTCGCGCGCTAGCGCGCGGGTGAGTGCGATGACGCCGGCTTTGCTCACGCTGTAGGCGGCCATGTCGTCCTTGAACGGCAGGACCGCCTCGATGGACGCGATGTTCACGATGGTGCCGCCACGCCGACCACGCGCGTCGAGCATGCCCTGGCACATCCACACCACGGCGTCGAGGTTCACGGCCAACATGCGGCGGTAGAACGCGTGGTCCAGGCGCCGGAACGCGCGGCCGGGGAAGATGCCGGCGTTGTTCACCAGGATGTCCGGCGGCGCGTCGGCGAGCGCGCGCCAGAGCGCTTCGATGGCGGTTCTGTCGCTCAGGTCGACGGTGTGCGCTTCGGCGCCGCGACCGAGGGCGGCCAGCTGCGTAGCGACCCTCGCCAGCCGTTCCTGCGCCATGTCCACCAACACCAGCTTGGCGCCGGCTTCGGCTAGGCGGAAGGCGATCGCCTGGCCGATGCCCGATGCGGCGCCGGTGACCACGGCGGTGGACCCGGTCAGGTCGACCAGGGCAGCGAGGCTCGGTCGGCCGTTCTCGCGCGGGCGAGGCGCGGGTGCGGTCTTCTCGGGTGGGGTGCCCTGTTGCCGGTCGGCAGCTTGGTCCATCGCCGTTATGATACACCGTGTATCATAAGTGAGTTGGGTCGGATGACCCGGACCACCTAACGCGACCCGAACAGCTCCTCGTAGCACATGCCGGGCGCGACCGTCCGCAAGGGCGTCACGCGGCCCTCCTCGGCCGGTCGGCGCTCGAAGGCCCGGTCGCCCGGCCGCCGGCGTTCGTAGCGCAGGAGACGTACGTTGCCGTCGCCGAGCGGCTCGAGTTCGGCGCGCACGGTGACACCCTGCACCGTGCGCTCGATCCATCGCGAGCGGGTGAAGAGGCCGTCCTGGAAGACGGGGGCTGCCATCTGCACGCAGGGTAGCGCACGAACCGTCATCGGCTTCGCGTCATCGGCTTCGCGTCCTCGGCCTCACACCAGCCGAAGGTCGGTTCGACGCGTCAGCAAGCGTGACGCCCGGCGTACGCACAGCGCACCCGGCGGTGATCGTCCGCCAACGACGCGGATGGCTTGGTGGCCGGCGCGACGCTCCCATCCCTGCTCGCGATCGCACCGTGAGAGGGGACCGCGTGACCGCGCCGATCGGCGAGATCGCCCACCTGGCCCGCGTCGAACCGCGGACTCCGAAGCTAGGCGATAGCGTCGTGATCTTCATGGACGTCCTAGGCACGTCCATCTCGGCCAGGCGGAAGCCACGGCGTTCGCCGGGCGGCGCGGACGGCGAGGTTCATGTGGCGTTCGCCAGGGTCTTGGGCTTCGCTGCCAGCACGGCAAGCGCGATGGCGCCGAACGCAGCTCCGGTCAGGAAGGTCGCGGGCGCGCCGAGTCGGTCCCATAGCACGCCAGCGATCAGGCTGGCGAACAGCATCGCCACGCCAGCTACGAGGTTGAAGAAGCCGAAGGCGGTTCCGCGAAGGTCGGCAGGCGCCGTGTCGGCAACGAGCGCGGCGAGGAGACCCTGCGTGATCCCGAGGTGCAGGCCCCAGAGCGCCACCCCGGCCAGCACCACCGCCCAATGGGCGTTCGACGCCAGCACCAGGTCGGCTGCTACCAGCACGGCCAAGCCGACGGCCAGCAGGCGACTGCGTGGCAGGCGGTCGGACAGTCGTCCGAACGGGTAGGCGCTCAAGGCGTAGACCGCGTTCATGGCGACCATCACCAGCGGCACGAACGCCAGTGGCACGCCCGACTGCTCCGCACGAAGCACTAGGAACGCCTCGCTGAACCGTGCAAGCGTGAACGCCCCACCGACACCGACCACCCACCAGTAGGCCGGCGCAAGGCGCCGTAGGTTGGTCCGCCGGATCGGGTTCTCGCGCCGCTCCGTAGCGGCGCGCTTCGGTTCGCGCAGGCCGATCGCAAGCACGGTCACCGCCATGACGCCAGGGACCACCGCGACCCAGAACACACGCCGGAAGTCGTTCGCCCACGCGAGCATCAGCAGCACCGCAAGCAGCGGTCCGAGGAACGCGCCGACGGTGTCCAGCGCTTGGCGAAGCCCGAACGCCGCGCCGCGACGATCGGGTGGCGTGATGTCGGCCACCAGTGCGTCTCGGGGCGCACCACGCACGCCCTTCCCAACGCGGTCGATCAACCTCGCCGCTAGCACCATGCTCGACCCCTGAGCCAGCGCGAACAACGGCTTGGTGAGCGCACCGAGCGCGTACCCGAGCAGCGCCAGCCCCTTGCGCCGACCGAGGTAATCGCTGATGGTGCCAGAGAACACTTTGACGATCAAGGCCGTTGCCTCGGCCATCCCTTCGATCGCGCCCACCGTCAAGGCGCCAGCTCCGAGGGACGTTACTAGGAACAACGGCAGCAGGCTGTGGATCATCTCGGACGAGACGTCCATCAGCAGACTGGTGAAGCCAAGCACCCAGATTCCCGCGGGCAGAGCGCGAACGTTCCTGGTCGAGAGCTGGCGTGTCATGGGCTCGTTCGGCATGTTCGACGACGTCCGTCGGCCATGCTACGCCTTCGCGACGGCTCGGCCGGCGGCGTTGCCCCGGCACGGGCGGCATAGGTGATCTCGGTACGACGCCGCGAGACCCGACCAAGCGTGGGCGCCGCGGCAACCTGAACGAGGCCGACAACGTGCGCCTCGAGCGAACAGGACGTGGTGGGCGATGACGGATTCGAACCGCCGACCTACCGCTTGTAAGGCGGCCGCTCTCCCGCTGAGCTAATCGCCCACGCAGCAGGGATGCGTCGGCATTATGCCATGCCGCGCACCGGGTGCCTGCCCGGGGCCCGGCCGGGGGACAAACGCCTCTTGTGAAGCCTCCTACGGCAGGCGAGGCTGGCAGCGAAGACCCCGAGCCCGCTTCCTCCCTCGGGGAGGTCCGGGCCGCGAGCAGATGGTCGGCTCGCCAGGGTCGCCTCGGCAACGAGACGGCCTGCCGCGTGCGAAGGGGGCTTACCGGCGTGTGTCCCGGCTGGCTACGCACGATCGACCGCCAAGGTCTTCGTGCCGTCGCAGACGCCGCTGGGAGCGGGACCCATCACGCCGATGCATGTGCTCCCGCGCGGAGGAACCATGAAACGCAACAAGAACTGGCTGACAGGACCGGTGGCTCGCCGCACCGTGCTGAAGGGCATGGGCCTTACCGCCGCCGCGGCGGGACTCGCGCCGCGGGTGTTCGCCAACGCGCCGCGCGGCATCCCGGTCCTGACGGAGAAGTACCTCAATACGTCGCACTTCGGCGTGTTCTGGTCGTTCGTCGAGGGCGGCCGCGTGAAGTACGTGCTGCCGTTCGAAGGCGACCCGGTACCGTCGCCCCTGCTCCAAGCGCTGCCCGATCGCCTCTACTCGAACAACCGCGTCAAGGCGCCGATGGTGCGTGCCGGCTACCTCAAGGACGGGCACGCCAGCGACACCAGCCTGCGCGGTGGCGACACCTGGGTGCGCGTCCCGTGGGACGAAGCACTCGACATGGTAGCGGCCGAACTCAAGCGAGTCCGGGACACGTACGGGCCTTCGGCCGTCTACGGCGGCAGCTACGGTTGGGCCAGCAGCGGTGCGCTGCACTCCGCGCCTACCTTGCTGTACCGCTTCCTGAACGCCACCGGTGGCTTCGTCTCCAGCATCGGCGACTACAGCACCGGCGCGGCGCAAGTGATCATGCCGCACGTGCTCGGTCGTCTCGAGGTGTACGAGCAGCCGACCGCGTGGCCCGTGGTGGTGGAGAACACCGAGTTGGCAGTGCTGTGGAGCGCCGACCCGATGACCACCAACCAGATCGGCTACGCGCCACCGGATCACGGCAGCCACGTGGGGTTCGGGCAGCTCAAGGAGAAGGGCACCGAGATCATCTCCATCAACCCGCTGGTCACCGACTCGGCGCGGTACCTGGGCGCCGAGACGATCCAGGTGCGGCCCAACACCGACGTGGCGTTGATGCTCGGCATCGCACATGCGATGTACAGCGAGGGGCTGCACGACCAGGCGTTCCTCGACAAGTACACCTTCGGGTTCGACCGCTTCCTCGCCTACCTGACGGGTGAGAGCGACGGCACGCCGAAGACGCCCGAGTGGGCCGCCGAGATCACCGGCGTGCCCGCCGACACCATGCGCACGCTGGCGCGCAAGTTCACCAGCAAGCGCACGATGCTGATGGCGGGCTGGGGCATGCAGCGGCAGCATCACGGCGAGCAGCGCCACTGGATGCTGGTCACGTTGGCTTCGATGATCGGGCAGATCGGTCTGCCGGGCGGCGGCTTCGGCCTCAGCTACCACTACAGCAACGGTGGCACGCCGGCCTCGGTGCCCAACGGCCTGCGCGGCATCGGCGGCAGCGTGAGCGGCCCCGAAGGCATGTGGCCAGAAGGCGTGTCGAAGGCCATCCCGGTGGCCCGCGTGTCCGACATGCTGCTCGAGCCCGGCGGGAAGATCCAGTTCAACGGGCGCGAGATCGTCTACCCCGACATCCACATGGTGCTCTGGGCCGGCGGCAACCCGTTCCACCACCACCAGGACCGCAACAAGATGATCCAGGCGTTCCGCAAGCCCGAGACCATCGTCGTGAACGACTCCTGGTGGACGGCCACGGCGAAGTTCGCCGACATCGTCCTGCCGGCGACGACCTACATGGAGCGCAACGACCTCGACAGCGTGGGTGATTACTCCGGCCGCTACCTGGTGGCCAACCACCAAGCGGTCGAGCCGGTGTTCGAGGCGCGCCACGACTTCGACATCTACGCCGCGCTGGCCGAGCGCATGGGTGCTGGCGAGCTCTTCACCGAAGGCAAGAGCGAGATGGATTGGCTGCGCCAGTTCTACGAGGTCGCCAAGGGCGTCTCCGCTGGCGGCGGCGTGACGCTGCCCGACTTCGACACCTTCTGGGATCAAGGCTACGTCGAGATGCCGATCCCGGAGGCCAGCAACGCCTTCGTGCGCTACGCCGACTTCCGCGCCGACCCTGGCGTCAACATGCTGGGCACGCCGTCGGGGCGCATCGAGATCTACTCGAGGACCATCGAGGGCTTCGCCTACGACGATTGCCCGCCGCACCCGACCTGGATGGAGCCGGTCGAGTGGGCCGGCAGCGCCAAGGCGGCGCAGTACCCGCTGCAGCTCATCACCCCGCACCCGCGGGACCGGCTGCACTCGCAGCTGGACAACACCTGGATCAAGCAGTGGCTGAACGTCGACGACCGCGAGCCGATGTGGATGCACCCGGCCGACGCCGAAGCGCGCGGCCTGGCCGACGGCGACGTGGTTCGGGTGTTCAGCGAGCGTGGCCAGGTGCTGGCGGGTCTGCTGGTGACCGACCGCGTGCGGCAGGGCGTGGTGGCGCTCAGCGAGGGCGCCTGGTACGACCCGGCCGAGCCCGGCGTGGTCGGCTCGCTGTGCAAGCACGGCGACGTCAACGTCCTCAGCATCGACATCGGAACCTCGAAGCTGGCGCAAGCCAACTGCGGGCACACCATGCTGGTGCAGGTCGAGAAGTACGAAGGGATCCTCCCGGCGGTCACGGCGCACGTGTCGCCGAGAGGCGCATGACGCTCTGATCTGCCCCTGGAGCGCGCCTAGGCGCTCCGGCTCGGAACCGAACGCCGCGGCGGGATTCGCGTCCCGCCGCGGCCGTCGTGCACCGAGGAGATCTCCGAAGAAGAAGGAGGCGCTCGGAAGCGCCTCCCACGTGGTGACCCCTACGGGATTCGAACCCGTGCCGCCACCTTGAAAGGGTGGTGACCTAAACCGCTAGTCGAAGGGGCCCTGGTCCTACGGGCCGGAAACCTGGTGGGTCGTGTAGGGCTCGAACCTACGACCCGCTGATTAAAAGTCAGCTGCTCTACCGACTGAGCTAACGACCCAACAGCCTCGACAGTATATCGGCGCCGGGCGCGGGCGTGTCAAGCAGCGTGGGCCGTCCCCGAGGCGCGCCACGAAGGGTGTTCGCGCGCCACGTTCACGCCGCCGCGGCCTCAGGCCCTTCTCACCTTGTTGCCGTTAGGGACCCTTGATAGACTAATACCGTCGTGGGGTTGTGAAATCGCGCACGAGGGGCGCGAGTCACCGCCCTCGCCGGACCCAAGTCGCGCGCGAGCGCGATCGGCCTAGCCGAAGGGAGAGCGTGACTTGTACCTCGAGCTACTGATGATGTTCCTGGCGGCCGGCTTCATCGCGGTCGCCGCGCTGCTTGTCGGGGCGCTGCTCGGACCCAAGCGTGGCGGTGACGTCAAGCTCGCCGCCTACGAGTCCGGCATCCCTGCCAGCGGCACGGCGCGCGAGCGCTTCCCGGTGCACTTCTACCTGGTCGCCATGATGTTCATCGTCTTCGACCTGGAGACGGCGTTCTTCTACCCCTTGGCGGTGAAGTTCGGGGCTGCGCCGCAGTTCCTCTTCGCCAACGCGATCATCTTCGTGGCGATCCTCGCGGTCGGGTACGTCTACCTGCTCCGCAAGGGCGTCCTGAACTGGAAGTGAGCATGGGCCTACGAGACCTCTTCGAGAAGGACGTTCAGGAGCTCGAAGCCGAAGGGATCCTGTTCAGCAGCCTGCAGAAGCTGGTCGCTTGGGGTCGCTCGAACAGCCTCTGGCCGGCCACCTTCGGCCTGGCCTGCTGTGCCATCGAGATGATGCAATCGACCAACGCCCGTAACGACATGTCGCGCTTCGGCTCGGAGGTGTTCCGTGCGAGCCCACGTCAGGCCGACGTGATGATCGTCGCCGGGCGCCTCTCGAAGAAGATGGCGCCCGTCATGCGCCGAGTGTACGAGCAGATGCCCGATCCCAAATGGGTCATCTCCATGGGCGCATGCGCGTCGTCTGGCGGCATGTTCAACAACTACGCCATCGTGCAGAACGTCGACTCGGTAGTTCCCGTCGACATCTTCGTCCCCGGCTGCCCACCGCGCCCCGAGGCGCTGGTGTACGCGGTGATGCAGCTGCAGAAGAAGGTGCGGGGCGAGGCGTTCGACGAGCGCGGCGTGAAGCTCCCGATGGTCGAAGGTTGGGCGCGTCCATGACCGCCACCGACCTTGCCGCTGGCGGCGCCCCGGTGTCGGAGCGCGCGCTGGCCGAACTCGAGCGCTTGGGCGGTGTGCGCCACGAAGCGTTCGGCCTGACGCACGTGACGCTCCCCAAGGGCGCGCTGATCGACGGTCTGAAAGCGGCGAAGGCAGCCGGGCTCGAGATGCTCACCGACATCATGGGCATCGACTACCTCGAGTACCCCGGCTTCGAAGCCACCGGCCGCAAGCGGTTCGCCGTCGTCTACAACGTCCACGACGTCAGCGGCACCGCGCGCGTGTTCGTGCGCGTCGAGGTGAACGATGGCGAGAGCGTGCCCACCGCCACCGGCGTGTGGAAGGGAGCGAACTTCCTCGAGCGCGAGACGTACGACATGCTCGGCGTGGAGTTCGACGGGCACCCCGACTTGCGCAAGATCCTCACGCCAGAAGACCTCGACGGTCACCCGCACCGCAAGGACTTCCCGCTGGGCGAGACGCCGACGCTCTTCAACGACGGCCGCTTCCTCGACCCGGCGGCGTTCCGAGCCGGCCTTGCCGGCACCGACACCGGCCTCACGGGCTGGAAGGGTGGTGCGCGCCACGGCGTGGCGAGCAGCCAGGGACGCAGCGACGGCGAAGACGGGGGCGGACGATGAGCGTCAAGGCGCCACCAAGCGAACACGTGCACCACGGCAACCAGCAGGGCGAGGGGCCGGGTGCCTTCGAGACGCAGTACATGCGCATCAACGTCGGGCCGCAGCACCCCAGCACCCACGGCGTGCTGCGCCTGGTGATCGACCTCGACGGCGAGCAGATCGTGCGCCTGCGCCCCCAGGTCGGCTACCTCCACACCGGCTTCGAGAAGACGATGGAGCACCGCACCTACCAGCAGGGTGTCACCTACTCGAACCGCATGGACTACCTGCACGGCTTCGCGCACGACCTCGCCTACGTGTTGAGCGTCGAGAAGCTGATGGACGCCCAGGTACCCGAGCGAGCCCAGCGCGTCCGCGTGATCCTCACCGAACTGAACCGCATCGCCAGCCACCTGGTGTTCTACGGCACCGGCCTGCTCGACATGGGCGCGCTGACGCCGTTCTTCTACACCATGCGCGAGCGCGAGAAGATCCACGACATCCTCGAGGCCGTGTCCGGCGTGCGCATGAACTACGGCTACTTCCGCGTCGGTGGGCTCTACCAGGACGTGCCGGACGGCTTCGTCGAGATGGTCGGCGCCTTCGTGCGCGAGTTCCCGAGGTACATCGAGCAGTACCGCACGCTCTTCATGGGCAACGACATCCTGCTGGCTCGCACCAAGGGGATCGGCGTGCTGACGCGCGAGCAGGCGCTCGACTTCGCCCTGACCGGACCCAGCCTGCGCGCCAGCGGCGTGAAGCTCGATTACCGCAAGGCGCAGCCGTACTCCGGCTACGACGACTACGACTTCGACGTCCCCACCTACGACAGCGGCGACCTCTGGGCCCGCATGGCGATCCGCATGGACGAGATGGTCGAGAGCCTGCGCATCGTGGAGCAGGCGTTGGCGCGGCTCGAGCCGGGGCCGGTGAAGGACCCCGACCGGCGCATCAGCCTGCCGCCGCGGCACGAGCTCGAGACCTCCATGGAAGCCGTCATCTTCCACTTCAAGCTCGTCACCGAGGGCTTCCACCCACCGCGCGGCGAGGTCTACGTGCCGACCGAGTCGGCGCGCGGCGAGTTGGGCTACTACATCGTGAGCGACGGCGGATCGATGCCGTACCGGGTCAAGGTGAAGGCCCCCAGCCTGGCCAACCTACAGTCGCTCGAGCCTGCCTGCGTCGGCGGGTTGTTCGCCGACATGGTCATCAACATCGCCAGCTTCGATCCGGTGCTGGGCGACGTGGACAAGTGAGCCGATGATCGAACTCGACCAGACCCCACCCTTCTTCGAAGGCAAGCAAGCGCTCGTCGACGAGATCCTGGCGCGCTACCCCGAACAGGGAAGACGCAGCGCCCTGATGCCGCTCCTGTGGGAAGTGCAGCGCGCAGAGCTGCACGTCTCCGAGGCCCGCATCCACGAGATCGCCGACCTCCTCGACCTCACCGCCACCGAGGTCAAGGGCGTGATGAGCTTCTACTCCACCTTCCACGAGCACCCGGTCGGCACCTACCACCTGCAGGTGTGCTCCACGCTGTCGTGCGCGCTGGCGGGCTCCGACGAGCTCTACGACCACCTGGTCGAGGAGCTCGGCATCGTCAACGGCGAGCGCGACCGCGAGGGGCGCTTCAGCCTGCAGAAGGTCGAGTGCCTGGGCTCGTGCGGCACCGCGCCGGTGGTGCAGGTGAACGACACGTACTACGAACGCGTCGGCCGCACCCGCTGCCAGCACCTCATCGAGGCGCTGCGCAAGGGCGAGATGCCGGCGCCGTGGCGCGAGCGCGGCGGCGACAACGAGGGGCCCGAGAAGGCCAAGCCGTTCACGGCGGCGGCCGGCGGCGAGCCGGCGAAGACGGCGCCAGGGGAGGAGGAGGGACGTGGCTGACCAGCGCCAGGCACCCGATAAGCCGACCCCCATCACCAGCCGCAACGACGCGCGCTACCAGGTCACCATGTACCGCTACGTAGGCGTGGAGGGGGCGCACGCCCTCGACTTCTACCGCTCGCACGGCGGGTACGAGACGGCGCGCAAGGCGCTCACCACCATGACGCCGGGCCAAGTCACCGACGAGGTGAAGGCCTCGGGCCTGCGCGGGCGCGGCGGCGCCGGGTTCCCCACCGGCATGAAGTGGTCGTTCATGCCGCCGCCCGACGGCGGCCCGCGCTACCTGGTGTGCAACGCCGACGAGTCGGAGCCCGGCTCGTTCAAGGACCGCTACATCCTCGAGGACGACCCGCACCAGTTGATCGAAGGCATGATCATCGCGGGGTACGGCATGCAAGCCACCCACGCCTTCCTCTACGTGCGCGGCGAGTACTTCCACGGCACCGAGCGCGTGCTCGCCGCCATCGCCGAGGCGCGTGCCGCTGGGCTCTTGGGCCAGCGCATCTTCGACACCGACTTCTCCTTCGACATCACCGTGCATCGTGGCGCCGGCGCCTACATCTGCGGCGAGGAGACGGCGCTGATGAACTCGCTCGAGGGCCTGCGCGCCAACCCCCGCCTCAAGCCGCCGTTCCCCGCCCAGGCAGGCGTGTACGGCCGACCCACCACCATCAACAACGTCACCAGCCTCACCAGCGTGGTGCACATCCTGCAGCACGGCGCCGCCTGGTTCGCGTCGATGGGCACCGAGGACAGCAAGGGCACCAAGCTGTACCAGATCTCCGGCCACGTGAAGCGCCCCGGCGTCTACGAGATGCCGATGGGAGCCAGCTTCCGCGAGCTGATCTACACGTACGCCGGCGGCCCCACCATGGAACCCAAGGCGTTCATCCCGGGCGGTTCGTCGACGCCGATGTTCCCCTGGGAAGACCGCTTCCTCGACATGGCGATGGACTACGGCACCCTGGCCAAGAACGGCTCGATGCTCGGCACCGGCGGGGTGATCGTCATCCCGCGCGAGAAGTGCATCGTGAACGCGCTCTACAACCTCACGCGCTTCTACGCCCACGAGTCGTGCGGCAAGTGCACGCCGTGCCGCGAAGGGGTGGGGCACTGGCTGCCGCTGATGTACCAGAAGCTGGTCGACGGACGCGGCACGCCGGGTGACGTCGACCTCATCGAGAACGTGGTCGGGAACATCAAGGGCACCGCGTTCTGCCCGCTGGCCGACGCCTGCGTCGGGCCGGTGCAGGCGAGCCTCAAGTGGTTCCGTGACGAGTACGAGTACCTGGCCGAGCACGGTCGGCCGAAGTACGCCAAGAGCGACTGGTGGCAAGCATGAAGGTTCGCATCAACGACGTCGAACTCGACTTCCCGCCCGGCACCAGCGTCATCGACGCGGTCTTCGCCGCCGGCGACGACGTGCCGTACTTCTGCAGCCAGGAGTACATGTCGCCCATCGGCGCCTGCCGCATGTGCCTGGCGCGCATCGGCGCGCCGCGCAAGGAGCGCGACGGCAGCTGGGTCATGGACGAGGCAACCGGCCAGCCGAAGATCTTCTGGTTCCCCAACCTGATGGCCACCTGCACCACGCAGGTGATGGAGGGGATGGTGGTCGACACCCGCTCGCCCGACGTGAAGCGGGCGCAGAACGGGATGGTCGAGTTCACCCTGATCAACCACCCGCTCGACTGCCCGGTGTGCGACAAGGGCGGCGCCTGCGAGCTGCAGGATCGCTCCTACGAGTACGGTAACGGCATCAGCCGCTTCGAGTTCGCCAAGCGCCACCAGGAGAAGCACCACGCTCTGTCCGAGCTCATCACGCTCGACCGCGAACGTTGCATCCACTGCAAGCGCTGCGTGCGCTTCTTCGAGGAGGTCCCGGGCGACGAGGTGCTCGACTTCATCGAGCGTGGCGCGCACACCTTCATCGGCACCGCCGACGACGGCCTCCCCAGCAACTTCACCGGCAACATCGCCGACATCTGCCCGGTGGGCGCGCTGCTCGACGCCACCAGCCGCTTCCGCGGCCGCAACTGGGAGTACGACCACACCCGCACCACCGCGATGGACGACGCCGGCGGCGCCGCCATCATCGTCGACGCCCGCACCGGCCGCATCGAGCGCATCAAGGCGGCGCTCAACCCCGAGGTCAACAAGACCTGGATCGACGACGGCACCCGCTTCGGGCACGAGTACGCCGACGACCCGAACCGCCTGACCACGCCGATGGTGCGCCGCGGCGGCACGCTGCAGGCCGCCACCTGGGACGAGGCGGCCGCCTTCATCGCGGAGCGCCTCGGAACGATGGGCGGGAAGGACGTCGGCATCGCCATCCGCGCGGACGCCACGCTGGAAGAAGGGGTGGCGGCGCTGTCCCTGGCCGAGCACCTCGGCACCGGCCAGGTCGACCACGCCCCGCGTCCGGCCGGGTCGGTGCTGCCGAGCCACGCTGCGGCCACCCTGGCCGACCTCGCCACCGCCGACGCCATCCTGGTGCTGGGGGACGTCACCGAGGAAGCCGGCATCGTGGATCTGCGCATCAAGGACGCGCTCAAAGGCGTGACGCCACCGGCGCTCCTGCCCCACGGCGTGCCGATCGCCGACCTGCGCCTCAAGGAGCGCATGCCGCGCAAGCGCGACATCCTCACCGTGGCCGCCCCGTACCGCGTCGACCTGATGCGCCACGCCGGCGCCAGCGCCTGTTACCCGGTGGGCGGCGAGGAGGCGTTCTTCCAGGCCCTCACCGCCATCGCCGAGGCCATGACGCAGGAGGCCGAGGGCGCTGACGAGACCGCGAAGCCGTCGGCCGAGGCCCGGCCCGGCGTGCCCGTCGACGAGGCCGCCCTGGGGATGCCAGCCGCGGTCGCGCGGGCCAGCGTGAAGCGCCTGTTGCACGCGAAGAACGCCGTGGTGGTGCTGGGCGGCTTCGCCCTGACGCGCCGCGGGGCAGCCGATGCGGCGCGGGCGTTCGTCAAGGCGGTCGGCGCCAAGGAGCTGCCGATCGGCCCGATGGCCGACAGCTACGGCCTGGAGGCGCTGGGGGTGCTGCCGTCGCACGAGCGCTACGCCTACCCGGGCATGCTCCGCGAAGCGCGCGCGCTGGTGCTGTCGCTGCTCGACCCGGCGCAGGACCCGGACCTCGCCGAGGTGCTCAAGAACAAGGAACTGCTGGTCGTGCACGACCTCTTCCTCACCGACACCGCGCGCTTGGCGGACGTGGTGCTTCCGGCGAAGAGCGTCTACGAGCGCGACGGCACCGTGGTGAACCTCGAGGGCCGCTTCCTGCCGGTGCGAGCCGCGCCGGTCGAGGCGGGCGGCGCGGAGGACTTCACCGGCGTCGCGGCCACCCTGGGCGAGGCCCTCGGCCAACGCCTCGAGGGGCGCAGCCAGCGCAGCGCCTGGCGGGTGCTGCGCAAGCGCTTCGAACTCGACCCGGCGACGCTGCCGGACGTCGGCGTACTGCACCGCGTCAAGCCACGCGCCGCCGCCAAGGCGCAGCTGCGTGAAGCCGCGGCGCCGAGCGGCAACCTGCTGATCGCGCCCAGCATGGCGCGCGCCGAGTACCTCGACCGCAACCCGCACCTGCGCGCCGCGTTGGGCGGCCCACGCCTGCGTGTGCACCCCACCGACGCCGTCACCCACGGGCTCAAGGACGGCGCCGACGTGCGCCTGCGGGTCGGCGGGCTGTGGCGGCACGCCATCGTGGACGTGACCGAGGCGGTGCCGGCCGGGCTGATGACGATGCCGTGCTTGCCCGACCAACCGCTGGGCCTGGTATCGGCCGACCTGACCAGCATCGTGGAGAACGTGGCGGCCGCGCAGGCCGCGGTCGCCGAGCGGCCCAGGGCGGGGGTGGCGTCGTGACCCACGATCCGCTCTGGATCACGTTCCTCAAGGCGCTCGTGCTCGTCGTCGTGCTGTTGGGGGCGTTCGCCTACATGACCCTCATCGAACGGCGCCTGTTGGGCCGCTTCCAGCATCGCTACGGACCCAACCGCGTTGGGCCGTTCGGACTGCTGCAGCCCATCGCCGACGCCATCAAGGCGATCTTCAAGGAAGACATCGTCGTCAGCGCCTCCGACAAGGTCGTGTACGTGCTGGCGCCCGGCATCAGCATCCTGTTCGCGTTGTCGGCGTTCGGCGCCATCCCCGGTGGGCCGGCGGGCAGCCTGTTCGGCTTCAACCCGTGGGTGATGGACCTCGACATCGGGCTGCTGTACGTCCTGGCCGTCACCAGCGTCGGCGTGTACGGCATCTTCCTCGGCGGCTGGGCGGCGAACAGCAAGTACGCGCTGCTCGGGAGCCTGCGCTCCTCGGCGCAGATCATCAGCTACGAGCTCGGCCTCGGGTTGTCGGTGCTGGCGGTCATCATGGTGACGGGCACGCTCAACCTGCGCGAGATCGTGGAGACCGGCATCTGGTCGATCAGCCCGTGGTTGTGGCCCGGCCTGGCGCTGTCGTTCCTGACCTACTTCATCTCCGGCACGGCCGAGGTGAACCGCTCGCCGTTCGACCTCCCGGAGGCGGAGCAGGAGCTGGTGGCCGGCTACCTGACCGAGTACTCGTCGATCAAGTGGGCGCTCTACCAGATGTCCGAGTACGTGAACATGATGACCGCCTCCGCGTTCGTCAGCACGTTGTTCCTGGGCGGCTACAAGGGCCCCGGCTTCGTCGACGCCATCATCCCCGGCATGTCCGACTGGCCCATCGTGTGGCTGGTGCTGAAGATGGCCGTGTTCATGTTCCTGTTCATCTGGCTCAAGGCGACGTTGCCGCGCCTGCGTTACGACCAGCTGATGCGCGTCGGCTGGCTCTACCTCTTCGAGTTCGCGCTGTTGGGCGCGCTCGTGACGGGGGCGGTGATCGCCTTTGTGCTCTGAGCTCGAGCGCTTCGATCGAACCACCGGAGGTGTCCGTCCATGAGTGTCCTCGACATCGCCAAGGGGATGGGGGTCACGCTCGGCCACCTGTTCAAGCGCCCCGTCACGGTGCGCTACCCGGAGGAGCCGGCGACCATCCAGCCGCGCTTCCGCGGCCGGCACCACCTGTTGCGCCACCCCGACACCGGTCTGGAGAAGTGCATCGGCTGCAGCCTGTGCGCCGCGGCCTGCCCGTCGTACGCCATCTACGTCGAGGCGGCGGAGAACGACCCCGCCGACCCCACCTCGGCGGGCGAGCGGTACGCCAAGATCTACGAGATCAACATGCTGCGGTGCATCTTCTGCGGCTTCTGCGAGGAGGCGTGCCCCACCGGGGCCGTGGTGCTCGGTCACGAGTTCGAGCTGGCCGACTACCGCTACCAAGACTTCGTCTACCGCAAGGAAGACATGTTGGTCGGCGTGACGGGCAGCAAGTGGCAACGCCGCGAAGCGGCGGCCAAGGGCAAGGACGTCCGCCTCGGCTTCCAGGCGGGGCCGCGGCCGGAGCTGGAAGGCGTGGATCACTGACATGATCGCCTTCGTCCTGCTCGCCGCCGTGATGGTGATCGGCGCCGTCGGCGTCGTCACCTTGCGGCAACCGGTCCACGCCGCGTTGGCGCTGGTCGGCACGCTGATGACGCTTGCCGTCACCTACGTCACGCTGGAGGCGCACTTCCTCGCCGCCATCCAGGTGATCGTCTACGCCGGCGCCATCATGGTGCTGTTCCTGTTCGTGATCATGCTGCTCAACATCCGCGGGACCCTACCAAGCGCCAAGCTGCGTTGGATGCGGCCGGCGGCGTACGGCGCCGCCGCGCTGGTGGCGCTCGGAGCGGCCGCCACGGTCATCGCCACGCGCACCGCGCTCCCCTCCGCCGACGTGATCCAGGCCACCCTGCAGGGCGGCAACGCCGACAGCATCGGCGAGATGCTCTTCAGCGATTACCTGCTTGCCTTCCACCTGGTGGGCATCCTGCTGCTGACCGGCATCGTCGGCGCCGTCAGCCTGGTGCAGCGTGCCGCGCCCGAGACGCGGCCGCACGTCGCGGCCGCGCGCGAGGAGGTGCACTGAGCATGGTCCCGACCGTCTACTACCTCGCGCTCAGCGCCGTGCTCTTCGCGCTAGGCACGGTGGGCGTGCTCACCCGGCGTAGCGCCATCATGATCTTCCTGTCCGTCGAACTGATGCTCAACGCCGCCAACCTCAGCATGGTCGCGTTCGCGCGGCAATGGAGCGAAGCGGGCGCCGCGCACGCCTTCACCGGCCAGACCGCGGTGTTCATCGTGCTGGCCGTAGCGGCGGCCGAGGTTGCCGTCGGCCTCGGCATCCTCGTGGCCATCTTCCGCAACCGCGTCAGCACCGACGTCGACGAGCTTTCCGAGGTGCGTGCATGAACGAGAGCATCGTGACCCTAGCGGCGTGGGCGCCGCTCCTCGCGCTGGCCGGCGCGCTCGTCAACGGCCTGTTCGGGCGCGCGCTGAAAGAGCCGGTGCCGGGCATCCTCGGCAGCCTGACGGTGGCCGGCGGCTTCGTGCTGTCGGTCCTCGCCTTCATCGGCCTGGGGGGCTCGGACGGCAGCGTGCGCGTCGGCCTGGGCAGCTACCTCACCGGCGGCGACCTGCGCGTCGACCTCGGCTTCCTCATCGACCCCCTGACCGTGACGATGATGCTGGTCATCACCGGCGTCGGGCTGCTCATCCACGTCTACTCCATCGGGTACATGCACGGCGACGACGGCTACGCGCGCTACTTCGCGCAACTCAACCTGTTCGTCGCCGCGATGCTCGTCCTGGTGATGGCCGACTCGTTCCCGCTGATGTTCGTGGGCTGGGAGGGTGTGGGGGTGTGCTCCTACCTCCTGATCGGCTTCTGGTACAAGGACCGCGTCAACGCCGACGCAGGGCGCAAGGCGTTCATCGTCAACCGCGTCGGCGACGTCGGCTTCCTGCTCGGGATGTTCCTGACGTTCCAGGTGTTCGGCACGCTCGACATCGCGGCCGTGAGCGCGGCCGCGCCGGGCATGCTGTACGGCTCGGCGGCCCTCACCGGCATCGGCCTGCTCTACCTGGTGGCTGCCGCCGGCAAGTCGGCGCAACTGCCCCTGCAGGTGTGGTTGCCGGACGCCATGGCCGGCCCGACGCCGGTGTCCGCGCTGATCCACGCTGCCACCATGGTCACCGCCGGGGTGTACCTCATCGCTCGCACCGGCGCGGTGTACGCCATGGCGCCCGACGCCGCGGCCACCGTCACCTGGGTGGCGGTGCTCACGGCGCTCCTGGCCGCCATCGCGGCCTTCGGGCAGACCGACATCAAGAAGATCCTGGCGTACTCCACCATCTCGCAGGTCGGCTTCATGGTGGCAGCGGTCGGTTCCGGCGCGTACTGGGTCGGGATCTTCCACGTCGTCACGCACGCCTTCTTCAAGGGGCTGTTGTTCCTCGGCGCCGGTTCGGTCATCCACGCCTTGGACGGCGAGCAGGACGTGCGCCGCATGGGCGGCCTCGGCAAGCGCATGAAGCTCACTGGCACCACCGCCTTGATCGGCACCCTGGCGATCGCCGGCGTGCCGTTCCTGTCGGGGTTCTTCAGCAAGGACGCGATCCTCGCTCACGTGCTCACCAGCGACCTGCTGTCGCCGTTCGGCGCGGAGGTGCTCTACGCCTTGCTGTTGATCACCGCGGCCCTCACCGCCTTCTACATGTTCCGCTGGTACTACCTGGTGTTCGCCGGCGAGGAGCGCATGTCCGAGAAGGCCGCTGCGCACGTGCACGAGTCTCCCGCCGTGATGACGGTGCCGCTGGTCGTCCTGGCCGCCGGCAGCGTTCTGGTGGGCTACCTTGGTCTGCCCGAGTTCCTGCTGCCGAACCGCATCGGCGCGTGGCTCGAGCACGCCACGACGGCGGTCGACTTCCGGCACCTGTCGCTCACCAGCGAGTGGCTGCTGATCGTCGCCTCGGTGGCGGCGGCGGCTGCCGGGCTGGCGCTCGGGTACTGGGTCTACGCCGTCGGCAAGGGCGCCTTCGCCAAGCGCCTGGAAGACACCGTGTTGGCCGGCGCCTCGCGCGGTGCGTTCGGGTTCGACACGCTCTACCGCGTGCTCTTCGTCGGTCCCGGGGAGGGGCTGGCGTCCGGCGTGAGCCAGCTCGACCGTGACGTCGTCGACCGGGCCATCACCGGCGGCGGGGTGTCGGTGGGCCGTCTCGGCAAGGTGGTCACGGCGCTGCAGAGCGGCTACGTGCGCGCCTACGCTCTCGCCATGCTGCTCGGCGTAGCGCTGCTGGCGGTGCTCGCCGCCCTGGCGGCCGCCACGGGGGTGCTGGGATGACCGCCGTCCTCGTGCTCTTCCTGCCCGTCTTCACCGCCATCCTCGTCGGCATGCTACGCAACAGCCCCGCGCTGGTGCGCGCCCTGAGCATGCTCGGCACCGTCGCGACCTTCGTGGTTGCGCTGTTCCTGCCCGGCAGCCGCGGCGTGGACGTCGCTTGGTTGCCTGGCCTCGGCGTGCACTTCGCCATCGACGCGAACGGTGCCGCCGCGGTGCTGGTGGTGGTGGCCGCCCTGGTGATGATCCCGACCGCACTCGTCGCCGCGCTGCGGGTGGAGCGCCACGCCGGCGCCTTCGTGGCGTTGCTGCTGCTGGCCCAGGCGGGCTTGAACGGCATCTTCCTTGCCAAGGACCTGATCGTCTTCTACGTCTTCTGGGAAGCCACCCTCATCCCGAGCCTGCTCCTGCTCGGCAGCTACGGCGGCGAGAAGCGACGCGCCGCGGTGGTGAAGTACCTGGCGTACGCCGTCACCGGCTCGTTCGTGATGCTGGTCAGCATCCTGGCGCTCAAGTCGGTCTCGGGCGCCGCCAGCTTCCGCATCACCGACTTGATGATGCTCACGCCCACGCTCGACGTCGCCACCCAGACGTGGATCTTCGCCGGGATGGCGCTCGGGATGATGGTCAAGCTGCCGCTCTGGCCGTTGCACTCGTGGCTGATCGACCTCAACGAGCAGAACCACCCCTCGGGCGCGGCCGACGTGCTCGGCACGCTCTACAAGGTCGGCGGCTTCGCCTTCTTCGCCTGGGCGTTGCCGCTGCTGCCGCAAGGCGCCGAACGCCTGGCGCCGGTGCTGCTCGCGCTCGGCGCCTTCACCGCGCTGTACGGGGCGCTGGCCGCCGCGTCCCAGACGCACCTCAAGCGCTTCCTGGCGTACGCCTCGCTGTCGCACATGGGGATCGTGGCGGTGGGCCTGTTCGGCCTGCACGTCGCCGGCCTCAACGGCGCCATCTACCTCCTGGCGGCGCAGATGCTGTCGACCGGCGGCTTGTTCCTGGTGACGGGTATGCTCTACGCCCGCCGCCGCAGCTTCGACGTGGACGCCTACGGCGGTCTCGCCAAGAGCGCACCCGCGTTCGCCGCCCTGAGCCTGTTCCTGACGTTCGCGTTCATCGGCGTTCCCGGCCTTTCGAACTTCCCGGGCGAGTTCCTCGCGCTGCTCGGCGCGTTCCAGCACGCGCCCTGGATCGCCGTGCTCGCGACCCTCTCGGTCATCGTGGCAGGCGTGTACGGCGTGAACCTGCACCAGCGCCTGTTCCTTGGCGCCAGCGAGAACGGCGTGCGAGACCTGGACGGTCTGGAGATGTACGTGCTCGTCCCGTTCGTGGCGGGCATCCTGTGGCTCGGCATCGCACCGGCGCCGCAGCTCGAGCGGATCGAGGCGCAATCGCAGCTCGCGGCGATGCAGCTGGCGGGCCCGGCGCTCGACGAGGACGCCCCGGCCGTAGCCCTGCCCAGCGACGCCCCTGCCGGCGTTCGGGCCGAAGCTGGAGGCGAGCGATGACCTTCCCCCCCGTGCTCGACGTGCGCTGGGAGCAGCTGGCACCGGCGCTGTCGTTGCTCTTGACCGCCATGGTGTCGCTGCTGTTCGCGCTGTTCCAGAAGAACGCCAAGCAGACCGCCGCCATCGCCTTGGTCGGCGTGGCGACGGCGTTCGTCTTCACGCTGTCGACGTTCCTGCAGGGCGACGCCGAGGCGGGCAGCTTCGGCATGCGCTACCTCGCCGACACGCCAGCGCTGGCGTTCACCTTCCTGGTGCTGGTGGGCACCGCGCTGGCGGTGCTGGTCAGCTACGACTACTTGGGGCGCGCCGGACTCGACCACCCCGAGTACTACCCGCTGATGCTGCTCTCCGCCTTGGGCGCGGTGGTGATGGCGTCCGCCGGCGACCTCATCACCCTGGTGCTGGGGCTGGAGATCCTGTCGTTGCCGGTCTACGTGCTGTCCGCTTGGCGCACCGGCGCCCGCGCCTCGGAAGAGGCCGGCATGAAGTACTTTCTGCTTGGTGCGTTCGCGTCCGCCATCTTCATCTACGGCGCCGCGCTGGTGTACGGCGCCACCGGCAGCTTCCTGTACGCCGACGTCGCCGCTGCGTTGCGCGGCGGTTCCGGGGTGCTCCTCGCCACCTTGGGTGGCGCCCTGGTGTTAGCTGGGCTGTCGTTCAAGGCCGCGCTGGCGCCGTTCCACCAGTGGGCGCCCGACGTCTACACCGGCGCGCCCACCCCGGTGACCACCTTCATGAGCGTGGTCGTGAAGACCGCCGCCTTCGCGGCGCTGCTGCGCATCGGCACCACGGTGTTCCCGGAGCTCTCGCCCTGGCTCGCGACGGCGCTCGCCGTGATGGTGGCGGCGACGCTGCTGATCGGCAACTTCGCGGCGTTGATGCAGCGTGGCGTGAAGCGCATGCTGGCCTACTCGGCGGTGGCGCACGCCGGCTACCTCGGCCTGGCCCTGCTCGGCGCGCAGGAAGGCGGTCTGCAGGCCGCCGCCTGGTACTTGACTGCCTACACCTTGATGAACGCCGGCGCGTTCGCGGTGCTGACGCTCCTCACCGACGCCTCGGATCACGGCGACGACCTCGAGCGCTTCGCCGGGCTCGGACGGCAACGCCCCTGGTTGGCGCTGACCCTCACGTTCTTCCTGCTCAGCCTCGGCGGCATCCCGCCGTTGGCCGGCTTCGTGGGCAAGGTGCTGGTGTTCCAATCGGTGATCGACGCAGGGTACCTGTGGCTCGCCGTCCTCGGCATCCTCACCAGCGTGGTGGCGTTGGTGTACTACTTCCGCGTCATCGGCTTCATGTACTTCCGCGACAGCGAGTACGCCCCGGTCGACGTCCGCTCCACCGGCACCGCCGTGGCGATCGCGCTGGCGTTGGCGGGCACGGTGCTGCTCGGGCTGTTCCCGGGCTGGTGGCACGACCTGTTGCGCGAAGGGCAGCGCGTGCTGGCGAGCCTGTGAGGCGCTCGGGCCGATCAGCCCGGCGCCAACCCGCCTGACCGACGTGACCGGCGCCCGGCCGCTTCGAAGCGGCCGGGCGCGCTCGTGAGGGGAGTGCGTGCCTCACGGCCGGCGCCTCGTCGGCGTCGCCCCACCGCACCCGCTGTAAGAGCGCCGTGACGACCGGGGCACTACCCTTGGGCTCGAAGCATGGGGCCGCGAGCGACGACCCCACGCCCGACACGAGGAAGCGACACGAGGACGAGATGGTACGAGCCGTGCCCCAACCCGCCGAAGACCCCGCGAGCCGCGCGCCCGACCTGACCGGCATGCGCATCCTCCTCATCGACGACGAGGAGGCGGCGCTGGTGCTGATGAAGGGGTTGCTCACCCGCGCCGGCTACCGCAACGTATCGGTCTGCGACGAGCCGCAGCGCGCCGTAGAGCGCTACCTCGACGTGCGCCCGGACCTGGTCGTGTTGGACCAGCACATGCCGGCGCGCGACGGCCTTTCGGTCCTGGCCGACCTCGCACCGGTGCTGCCGGACGCGTTCCCGGTGCTGATGGTGACCGGCGACTTGCGCCCCGACCTCCGCGACGCCGCCCTGGCGGGCGGCGCCAAGGACTTCCTCAACAAGCCGGTGAACCCGACCGAGGCGCGCTTGCGCATCCGCAACCTGCTCGAGATGCGCTACTTCCAGCGCGAGCTCGAGCGGCAGAACGATCGTCTCGAAGCGGCGGTGCGGCGCCGCACGCAGGAGCTCGAGCACAGCCAACTGGAGATGCTGGTGCGCCTGGCGCGCGCCGCCGAGTACCGCGACGACGACAGCGGGGAGCACACCTGGCGCGTGGCGCACGTGTCGGGCGTGGTCGCGCGCGAGATGGGCATGGTGCCCGAGCGGGTGGAGATGCTGCTGCGCGCCGCCCGGCTCCACGACGTTGGCAAGATCACCGTTCCCGACGGGATCTTGATGAAGCCTAGCGGCTTGACCGAGGAAGAGTTCGCGGTCGTGAAGGGGCACTGCAAGGCAGGCGCCGAGCTCCTCTCCGGCAGCCGGTCCCCGATCATCCGCATGGCCGAGACCATCGCCTTGACGCATCACGAGCGCTGGGACGGCCGCGGCTATCCCAACGGCATGCGCGGCGAGACCATCCCCCTCGAGTCGCGAATCCTGGCGGTGGCCGACGCCTACGACGCCCTCACCCACGACCGCGCCCACCGCAAGCGGGTGGCGCCCGACGCCGCGCTGGCCGAGATCCGGCGCAACTCCGGATCGCAGTTCGACCCCGCGGTGGTGATGGCGTTCGAGCGGGCCTACGCCAGCGGGGCCATCGGCGCAGTCGGCGACGGCAGCTAGACGCCCGACGCCCCCGGAGGCTTCCGGTAGAGTGGGCGGGCATGGCAAGCTACCTCGAACGGTACTTCGCACTCCTCGGCGACCTCGACCCCATCGAGGTGCTTCAGACCACACCTGGTCACGTCTCGGCGTTCCTCGAAGGCGCCGTGCCGGACGACGTCGACCGTCCGTGGGCTGCCGGCAAGTGGAGCGCGCGCCAGATCCTGGCCCACCTGGCCGACGTGGAACTGGCGATCGGTTTCCGCCTCCGTCAGACCGTCGCCACCCCCGGCGCGGCGCTGTCGGCGTTCGACCAGGACGCCTGGGCCAGGCCGTACGCTCGCCTCGACCCCTCGCTGGCGGTCGAGGCGTTCCGCGCCCTGCGCGCCTGGAACCTCGCGCTGCTGGCCGGGTTGACGCTCGAGGATTGGCTGGCGGAGGGCTTCCACCCCGAGCGCGGCTTCGAGAGCGTCGACGTCATGGTGCGGATGCTTGCCGGGCACGACCTGAATCACCTGGCGCAGCTGGGCATCGAGGTCGCGATCGCAAGACCAGAGCGCTGAGGAGGTGTCCGCGGCGCTCGCTACGCCCCCGTTGGGTCGTCTGGGGCCGTGGTAGACTCCCTCGTTATGGCCATCGAACGCACTTTCGCCATGGTGAAGCCCGACGGCGTGCGCCGTGGGCTCGTCGGAACCGTCGTCTCGCGGCTCGAAGCCAAGGGGTTCCGGATCGTCGGCATGAAGTTGATGCAGATCCCGCGCGCCACGGCGGAGCGCCACTACGGGGAGCACGCCGGCAAGCCGTTCTATCAGGGCCTCGTCGACTTCATCACCAGCGGCCCGGTGGTGGCCATGGTGGTCGAGGGCGAGAACGCCATCGCCGAGTGGCGCAAGATGATGGGCGCCACCAACCCGAAGGACGCCGTCCCCGGCTCCATCCGCGGCGACTTCGCCAGCACCATCGACGAGAACGTGGCGCACGGCTCCGACGCTCCGGCGACGGCCGAGCGCGAGATCGGCATCTTCTTCGACGCGAGCGACCTGCTCGACTGAGTTCGAGGGCGCCTGGGTGCCAGGCGCCGTGAGGTGGGACGTGCCCGGACTGTCGCAACGCATCCAAGCGCTCAAGGCGTCTTCCACCGTGGCGTTCGCCGGCCGCGCCAAGGAGTTGGCGCGGCAAGGCGTCGACGTCATCCAGATGACCGCCGGCGAGCCCGACTTCCTGCCGCCGGACCACGTGCTGGAAGCGGCGCACGAAGCGATCCGGTTGGGCATGACGAAGTACACCGCCTCCGAGGGCACGGTCGAGCTGCGCGAAGCGGTGTGCGGCAAGTTCCATCGCGAGAACGGCCTGAGCTACACGCACGACCAGGTGATGGTCAGCAACGGCGGCAAGCAAGTGCTGTACAACGCCTTCATGTCCGTCCTCGAGCCCGGCGACGAGGTCGTGCTGGTGGCGCCGTACTGGGTGTCGTACCCGGCGCAGATCGAGCTTGCTGGCGGCGTCCCCGTGGCGGTGCACGCGCACGCCGAGAACGGCTTCGTGCCCGACCCGGACGACATCCGCGCCGCCATCACTGCGCGCACCAGGGTGCTCTTGATCAACTCGCCGTCCAATCCCACCGGGGCGGTCTTCCCGCCGGAGGTGGTGCGCGAGCTGGCGCAGGTGGCCGCCGCGCGCGACCTGTGGATCTTCACCGACGATCTCTACGAGCACCTGGTGTACGAAGGCACGTTCACCACCGCCGCCTCGTACGCACCGGACCGCACGCTGGTGGTCCATGGTGCCAGCAAGGGATACGCGCTGACCGGTTGGCGCATCGGCTTCGGCGCCGGGCCGCGTCCGCTGATCCAGGCCATGAACCGGCTGCAGAGCCAGTCGACCAGCGGCGCCAACGCCGTGGCGCAGCACGCGATGGTGGTGGCACTGAACGAGGTCGAGAAGACCGCGGCGTTCCAGGAGATGACGCGCGCCGCCTACCGTGAGCGGCGCGACGCCCTGGTGGAAGGCCTGAACCGGCTGGGCTTCCCGACGCCCAAGCCCAGCGGCGCCTTCTACGTCATGAGCGACACGCGCGCCATCGACGTGGACGAGGAGAAGGCGGCCATCCGGCTGCTGGAGGAAGCGCGTGTCGCGGTGGTGCCCGGCACCGACTTCGACGCGCCGGGCCAGGTGCGCATGAGCTACGCCACGAGCCTCGAGAACGTGCACGAGGCGCTCCGGCGCATCGAAGCACTGGTCGGCTGAGCCTCCGGGGCCGCCCGGCAGAGGGGCGGGATACGACATGCCGTCGAGCGACGTCGCATTCGAGACGCGCAGGGGCCGTGAGGTCCGGGCCGTGCTCGATCGGCCGGATGCGCGTCCTGCGCGTGCCTACGCCATCTTCGTGCACTGCCTCGGCCCCGACGGCGAGGCCTCGGCGGCGGCCTTCACCAGAGGGCTGATGGAGTACGGGCTCGGGGTGCTGCGCATCGATGCCACCGCCGCCGAGCCCGGCGCGTCCGCGACGCGGCTCGAGGGCGACGCGCCCGAACCCGACCACGCACCAGAGCGCGACGCTCCCAGCCTCCTCGACGCTCAGGACGTGATCGACGCCGCCGAGCACCTGCGCGCGTCGCACGGGCCGCTGCACCTGCTGGTAGGTCACTCGCTGGCCGGCGCGGTGGCGCTTCAGGCCGCGGCGGTGATGAAGGACGTGCGCGCGGTGGCGTCGTTGTCGGCGCCGTCCGACCCGGCGCACATGATGCACCTGCTGGAGGACGACGAAGCGACCATCGAAGCTCGTGGCGAGGCGCACCTGACGCTGGCGGGTCGGCGCGTTCGCCTGCGGGCCACGTTCCTCGACGCCTTCGAGGAGACCGCCATGCGCGCCACCGTGGCCGGCTTGCGGCGGCCGCTCCTGGTGCTGCACTCGCCGCTCGACAACACCGTCGGTGTCGACAACGCCCGTCGCTTGTTCGAGGCCGCGCGTCACCCGAAGAGCTTCGTGTCGCTCCACAACGCCGATCACGAGCTGAGTCGACCGGCCGACGCGCAGTTCGCCGGCGAGCTGGTGGGTGCCTGGGCGGCCGCCTACCTGCCGCCAGAGCCGGTAGGAACCCTCCCGCGCGAGGACCGCGTGGCGTACGTGCGCACCGGGAGCGGCCTGCGCAGCGAGGCCACCGCCAGCGGCTTCGAGTTGGTGATGGACGAGCCCGAGCGTGCCGGCGGAACCGGCACCGGGCCGAACCCGTACGACCTGCTGTCGGTGGCGCTGGCCGGGTGCACCTCGATGACGTTGCGCCTCTACGCCGACCGCAAGGGATGGCCGCTGGAGGGCGTCACGTCGCGTGTCACCCACCGTAAGGTTCCGGTCGAAGGCGCCGACCCGCCGAGCAAGGTGGACCGCTTCGACGTCGAGATCGCGTTGGAGGGCCCGCTCGACGACAAGCAGCGCGCGCGGTTGCTGGAGATCGCCCACCGTTGCCCGGTGCACCGGACGCTGACGGGCGCTTCGGAGATCGTCGCGACCCTGGTGTGAGCACCGCCGAAGGAGGCCGTATGCCGCTGCGCGACCCGCACTTCCGCACGATCGTCGAACCGTTCCGCATCAAGGCGGTGGAACCGATCCGTTTCACGACCCGCCAGGAGCGGGCCGTCGCGCTGGCCGCCGCCGGGTACAACCTCTTCGGACTGCACGCCGACGACGTGCTCATCGACCTGCTCACCGACTCGGGCACCGGCGCGATGTCGAGCGCCCAATGGGCGGGCATGATGCGCGGCGACGAGAGCTACGCGGGCAGCCGCTCGTTCTACCGCTTCGAGGCCACGGTGAAGGGCATCACCGGCTTCCGGCACGTGCTGCCGACGCACCAGGGACGCGCCGCCGAGCACATCCTGTGCGGTGTGGCGCTGAACCCGGGCGACATCGTGCCGAACAACACCCACTTCGACACCACCCGCGCGAACGTCGAGAGCGTCGGCGCCACTGCCGTCGACCTGCCGCTGCCGCAGGCACGCCGCCCGGACGCCCTGCTGCCGTTCAAAGGGAACATGGACGTGGACGCGCTCAAGCGCCTACTCGAGGACGAGCCCGGCCGCGTGCCGCTGGTCATGCTGACCGTCACCAACAACTCCGGCGGGGGTCAGCCGGTGTCGATGGCGAACGTCCGCGAGGTGGCCAGGGTGTGCCGCGAGCACGGCGTGCGCTTGGTCCTCGACGCCTGCCGCTACGCCGAGAACGCCTACTTCATCAAGCTGCGCGAGGAAGGCTACGCCGACAAGACGCCCAAGGAGATCGCCCAGGAGATGTTCTCGTACGCCGACGGCGCCACCATGAGCGCGAAGAAGGACGGCATGGGGAACATCGGCGGGTTCCTGGCGCTGAACGACGACACCTGGGCGGAGCAGGCGCGGAACTCGCTGATCCTCACCGAGGGCTTCCCGACCTATGGCGGCCTAGCGGGCTACGACCTCGAGGCGCTGGCGGTGGGCTTCGAGGAAGCGCTCGAGGAGCCGTACCTGCGCTACCGCCTGCGCTCGGTGGAGTACCTGGGCGAGCGGCTGATCGCTGCTGACGTGCCCATCGTGCGGCCCACCGGCGGTCATGCGGTCTACCTCGACGCCGGCGCCCTCCTGCCGCACGTGCCCGCCGCGGAGTACCCGGCGTGGGCGCTGTCGCTGGTGCTCTACCTCGAAGGGGGCGTGCGCTCGGTCGAGATCGGCTCGGTGATGTTCGGCCGGCAGCCGGACGGCAGCGAGCGGCCGGCGGCGCTCGAACTGGTGCGCTTGGCGTTCCCGCGACGCACCTACACCCAGAGCCATGTCGACTACCTGGCCGAAGTGGTGCTGCACGTAGCCCAGAACAAGCAGCGTGTCCGCGGGGTGCGCATGGTGCAGGCGCCGGAGGTGCTGCGCCACTTCACGGCGCGGTTCGAGCCGGCGCATGGGGCGTTGCTGGTCTGAGCCGACCCGCTGCGCCGGTCGGCGCCGACCCCGCGCTGGTCTGAGTCGACCCGCCGCGCCGGTCGGAGCCGATTCCCGGGTCTGGGTCCGGGCCGACCAGCCTCGTGCCGCGGCGCGCAGCGGTAGGCTGGCTCCCATGCGGGTGTCGATCGAGTTGGTGCCGCGGGACGCGACGGCGCTGGAGCGGCAGATGGCCGAGGTGCGCCTGCTGGCGCGCGTCGACGCGGTGAACGTCCCCGACCTCGCCCACTTCGACCTGCGCGGCTGGCAAGCGGCGTTGCAGGTGCGGCGGGCGGGCCCCTGGGCAGCCGTGCCGCACGTGCGCGCCATGGACGTCGATCCGAACCGGCCCTGGGCGCCCTTGGCCGAACTGGAGCGTGCCGGGGTGAACGAGGTGCTGGTCGTGACCGGCGACCCGCCCGCCGAGCTCGGCCACCTGACCACCGGCGCCAAGGCGGTCGACGTCATCCGCGCCTTCAAGCGCAGCCACCCGCATTGGCGCGTGTACGCCGCGCTCGACCCGTACCGCGCGGGCTTCGCCGAGGAGCGCGACTACGCCTTGCGCAAGCTCGACGCCGGCGCCGACGGGTTCTTCACCCAGCCGTTCTTCGATCTTCGCCTACTGGGCGTGTGGCGCGACCTGATGCGCGACGTGCCGGTGTTCTGGGGCGTGACGAGCGTGACCTCCGAGCGCACCATGCGCTACTGGCTGTCGCGCAACCGCGCCGTGTTCCCGCACGACTTCGCGCCGACGCTAGCCTGGCACCGGCGCTTCGCCGCCGACGTGCTTGCCTTCGCCGCGCAGCACGATGCCGACCTCTACTTCATGCCGATCCGGGTGGACATCGGAGCGTGGTTGGGCGACGCGCTGGCTACGCGCTAGGGTCGTAGCCCAGCGACGGCGCCAACCAACGCTCCACCTCCGCGAGCGCCTCGCCGGTGCGCGCCGCGAGGTCCTCGGCTTGGTCACGCCCGATCTTCCCGACGTCGAAGTAGCGCGCCTCGGGGTGCGCGAGGTACAGGCCCGTGACCGAGGCCGCGGGAAGCATCGCCATCGACGACGTCAGCGTCATGCCGACGGCGCGCTCGACGTCGAGCAGCGCGGCGATGGTGGCTTTGACGCGGTGGTCGGGGCTGGCGGGGTAGCCGGGCGCTGGTCGGATGCCCCGGTAGCGCTCGTGCAGCAGGTCGTCGAGGGTGGCGTGCTCGCCTTCGGCGTAGCCCCAGTAGGTGGTGCGGACGAGCTCGTGCAGGCGCTCCGCCAGCGCCTCCACCAAGCGATCGGCGAGGGCCTGGATCATGATGGCGGCGTAGTCGTCGTGCGTCTGCTTGAACGCCGCGGCGCGCTCGGCGGCGCCGTGCACGCTGACGGCGAAGAGGCCGAGCCAGTCGGCCACGCCCGCACTCGCGGGGGCGAGGTAGTCGGCCAGCGCCAGGTTCGGGTGGCCGGCCTGCTTGGCGCCCTGCTGACGCAGCGTGGGGATGCGCGCACGCACCCGGTCACGCGCGTCGCTGCCGTAGAGCACGATGTCGTCGCCCTCGGAGGCCGCGGGGAAGAGGCCGAACACGGCGCGCGCCTCCAGCCAGCGTTCCTGCACCACGCGCCGCAGCATCGCCAGCGCGTCGGCGTGCAGGTCGCGTGCGGAGGCGCCCACCACCGGGTCGTCGAGCACGGCGGGATAGCGCCCGGACAGCTCCCAGGCGTGGAAGAACGGGCCCCAGTCGATGCGCTCCAGCAGGTCGTCGAGCGGGAACGGCGCCAGCACGTGGACGCCAGGTTGCCGCGGCCGCGCCACGTGCGACCAATCGGTGAAGCGCGGCGCGCGGGCACGCGCCTCGTCCAGCGGCAGCAGGTCGCGCCGCACCGCGCGGGCGGCGTGCTGCTCGCGGACGGTGTCGTAGAGCGTGCGGACCTCGTCCTCCAGGCCGGGGCGGAGCTCGTCGGACACGGCGCGGGTCACCACCCCCACCGCGCGCGATGCGTCGTTCACGTGCACCGTCAGGCCGTGGTAGGCGGGCGCGATCTTGACGGCGGTGTGGGCGCGCGAGGTGGTGGCGCCGCCGATGAGCAGCGGCAGGCGCACGTCGCGGCGGGTCATCTCACGGGCCACGTGCACCATCTCGTCGAGCGACGGGGTGATCAACCCCGACAGCCCCACCGCGTCGACGCCTTCGCGCAGCGCCGTGTCCAGGATGACGTCGGCCGGCACCATCACGCCCAGGTCGTGCACCTCGAAGCCGTTGCAGCCGAGCACCACCCCGACGATGTTCTTGCCGATGTCGTGGACGTCGCCCTTCACCGTCGCCAGCAAAATCTTGCCGTTGGCGCCCACGGCGCCTTGCGCGCGCTGCGCCTCGAGGTGCGGCGTGAGGGCGGCGACGGCGCGCTTCATGGTGCGCGCGCTCTTCACCACCTGCGGGAGGAACATCTTCCCGCTGCCGAAGAGGTCGCCGACCTCGTTCATGCCGTCCATCAGCGGCCCTTCGATGACCGCGAGGGGGGCGCCCAGCTCCGCCATCGCCTGCAGCGCGTCCGCCTCGACGTGGGCGTCGATGCCCTGCACCAGCGCGTGCCGCAGGCGGCGCTCGACCGACCAGGCGCGCCAGGCGTCGTCCTTGGCGGGGCCGGCGCTCGTCGTCGGCGCCATCGCCTCGGCGAACGCCACCAGGCGGTCGGTGGCGTCGGGCCGGCGGTCGAACAACACGTCCTCGACGTGGGTGAGGAGGTCGGACGGGATGCTCTCGTACACCGTCAACGACTCGGCATCGACGATGGCCATGTCGAGCCCGGCGCGCACGGCGTGGTACAGGAACGACGCGTGCATCGCCTTGCGCACCTCGGGGTTGGAGCGGAACGCGAACGACACGTTCGACACCCCGCCCGAGGTGAGCGCGCCGGGTAGGTTCGCCTTGATCCAGCGCACGGCCTCGAGGAAGTCGACGGCGTAGTGGGCGTGCTCGGCCATGCCGGTGCCGACGGTGAGGACGTTCGGGTCGAAGATCAAGTCCTGCGGCGCGAAGCCGACCCGCTCGGTCAGCAGGCCGTAGGCGCGCTGGGCGATGGCGATGCGGCGGGGGAGGGTGTCGGCCTGGCCCTGCTCGTCGAACGCCATCACCACCACGGCCGCGCCGTAGCGCCGCGCCACGCGCGCCTGGCGCAGGAACTCCGCCTCCCCCTCCTTGAGCGAGATGGAGTTGACGATGCCCTTGCCTTGGATCTCCTTCAGGCCGGCCTCGAGCGTCGCCCACGACGACGAGTCGAGCATCACCGGCACCCGCGCCACGTCCGGCTCGGCCGCGATCCGCCGGAGGAACGAGGCGATGGTGGCCGGGCCGTCGATCAGCCCCTCGTCGACGTTCACGTCGATGGCCTGGGCGCCCGCCTCCACCTGGGCGCGCGCCACCTCCACCGCGCCGGCGAGATCCCCGGAGGTGACCAGGCGCTTGAAGCGCCGCGAGCCGGTGACGTTGGTGCGCTCGCCGACGTTGACGAGGGTGGTGCCTTCGCGGATCACCAGCGGCTCGAGGCCGGCGAAGCGCGGGCGCGGGTCGGCCGCGGACGGCACGCGCGGGGGCAGGCCCCGCACCGCCTCGGCGAACACCGCGATGTGCTCCGGCGTGGTGCCGCAGCAACCACCCAGCACGTTCACCCAGCCTTCCTGCACGAACTCGCGCAGCACCGCGATCATCTCCTGCGGTCCTTCGTCGTACCCGCCGAAAGCGTTCGGCAGGCCGGCGTTGGGGTAGAGCACGGTGAAGATCGGCGCCAGCGCGGAGAGCTCCTCGATGTGCGGCCGCAGCGCGGCCGGCCCGAGGGCGCAGTTGAGGCCCACCGCCAGCAGGTCGGCGTGCGCAACCGAGGTCCAGAACGCCTCCAGCGTCTGCCCCGACAGGGTGCGGCCGGAGGCGTCGGTGATGGTGCCGGACACGATCAGCGGCACGCGCCGCCCGACGTCGTCCATGACGTCGTGGCACGCGACGATGGCGGCCTTCGCCACGGCGGTGTCGAAGACCGTCTCGATCAAGAGCACGTCCACGCCGCCCTCGACGAGGGCGCGTACCTGCTCGGCGTAGCCGTCGCGCACCTGGTCGAACGTCACCTCGCGGTAGCCCGGGTCTTCGACGCGAGGCGAGAGGCTGAGCGTCTTGTTCGTCGGCCCGATCGAGCCCGCCACCCAACGCGGACGCTCCGGGGTGGAGGCGGCGTCGGCCGAGGCGCGCGCCAGGCGCGCGGCCGCGAGGTTGATCTCGGCGACGGCGTCGCCCAGACCGTACTCGGCGAGGCCGAGGCGGGTGGCGTTGAAGGTGTTGGTCTCGACGATGTCGGCGCCGGCGGCCAGGTAGGCGTCGTGGATCCCCCGGATGACGTCCGGCCGCGTCAGCACCAGCACGTCGTTGGCGCCCTTGAGATCGCGCGGGTGGGCAGCGAAGCGCTCGCCCCGGAAGTCGGCTTCCGTCAGGCCGGCGCGCTGGATCATGGTCCCCATGGCGCCGTCCAAGACGAGCACGCGCTCGCGCAGGTGGCGCCCGAGGAGGACGGCTCGGTCGGACGGGGGGCTCATGGTCGGACACTGTACCGCCAAGTGCGCCGCGCCGCGGTCGGCACCCCGTCGGCACCCCGTCAGTCGGCGGTGTGCTTCTCGGCCATGCTCCTGGCCCACGCTTCGACGCGGCGCGCGCTCTCCTCCTCCGAGAGGTCCTCGACCCGCGTCATGACGGTCCAGCGCACGCCGAACGGGTCGAGCAGCGAACCGTAGCGGTCGCCCGACACGAACGTGACGACGGGCTCGCGTAGGGTGGCGCCGTGCTCCAGGGCGCGATGCACCACCTGGTCGACGTGCGGCACGTACAGCGCGAGGGAGTAGGGGACACCGCCGCTGGGATCGGGCGCGCGCAAGCCGTAGCCGTCCAGCGGGTCGCTCAGCGTGATCTTGCCGGCACCGAAGTCGAGTTGCGCGTGGGCGACGGCGCCGCCCATCTCGGTGACGCCCTCGACGGTGGCGCCGAAGACGTCGCGGTAGAAGGCGATGGCCCCCTTCGCGGGCGAAGTGACGATGTGTGGCGTCAGCGCCGAGAAGCCGTGCGGGCGGCCGTCGGTGGTGTGCTTGCCGGTGGCGGGGTGGGCCGTGTCGTTCATGCCACCGAGTGTGCCATCCGAGCCGCCGGTCGTCTTGTACATTTCGGCCATGGCCGAGGATCCCGCGACGATCGCCTCGCGAGGGCACCTGAACCCCGGGGACCCGGCGGTGCGGCTCGAGCGCCTGCCCGTCGACGAGGCGCTGGCGGAGGTGGCGCGCCACGTGTGGGTGGGACGTTGGCAGGTGCCGGCAGGGGAGACGCGCACCCAGTACACCCTCACGTACCCCGGCTGCAACGCGGTCTTCACCCCGGAGGAAGCGTCGTTGTACGGTCCGGGGCCGCGCGTCACCTCGCGCGTGCTGACGGGAACGTCGTGGGTGGTGGGCGTGTTGCTGCAGCCTGCCGCGGCCGTGGCCTTGACGCCCACGGCGCCGCGCGTGCTGGTGGGCAAGAGCGAGCCGCTGACGCAGGCGCCGTGGCGCGACGTGAGGGCGCTGATGGACGAGGCGCCGCTGCGTCCCGCCCCTCTGCTGGCGGTGCTGGAGCGTTGGCTTGCCCCGCTGGCCGAGCGCGTCGACGACGCGGGTCGGCTGGCGAACGCCGCCTGCTCCGCCGTGGAGACGGGCGACGCCATCCGCACCGTCGCCGACTTAGCGCTGCACCTCGGCGTGGCGCAGCGCACGCTGCACCGCGCGCTCCGCGCCCGGGTGGGCCTCACGGCCAAGTGGCTGATCGAGCGGCGGCGCCTGCAGGACGCCGCCGCCACGCTGCGGGAACGGCCCGAGACGCCACTGGCGGCGTTGGCGGCCGAGCTGGGGTTCACCGACCAGGCCCACTTCACCCGGCGCTACCGCGAGGTCATCGGGCGGACGCCGGGGCACACGCAGCGGGCGGCGGCGCGTGGGCGGCTGCGCCCGACGGGGGACCGGGGTACGGAGCGCCCCTGACGCGTCGCGCGCTGCACCGTGCCGGGAGCCGGCGATTAAGATGGCGCATGGAGCACGAGAAGACCATCCCGGCGCGCACGGTGTCCGATGCCGCCGCCGGGGCCCGACGCGACGCCGAGCGCGCCGCTCACGAGCACGCCGCTCACGAACACGAGGACGACGGCCGCCCGGTCAACCGCAACCTCATCTACAACAACCCCGAGAAGTGGCAGATCGCGCGCGAGATCCTCGAGCGCTACACCGGCTCCGCCCCGGAGGCGCTGCGCAAGCAGGTCCTGCTGACCAACTTCGAGCACTACTCCGAGCGTTTCGCCAGCATGGCAGACGACGTCGTCACCACCCGGGGCTCCGCCATGACGGTGCGGCACTCGGAGAAGCTCGACGTGAGCCTGATCAACTTCTCGGTGGGTTCGCCGGTGGCGGCGCTGATCATCGAGGTACTGGCGACGGCGGAGCCGAAGGCGACGCTGTTCCTGGGCATGTGCGGAGGCCTGCACCGTTCGCTGCAGGTAGGCGACTTCATCCTGCCCACCGCGGCCATCCGCGACGAGGGGGCGTCGAAGCACTTCATGCCGCCGCAGGTGCCCGCGCTCCCGACCTTCAAGGTGCAGAAGTTCGTCTCGCAGATCATCGTCGAGCGCGGCATGGACTACCGCACCGGGGTGGTGCACTCCACCGACTACCGGTTCTGGGAGTTCGACGAGGCGTTCAAGCAGCAGCTCTACGACGAGCGCGCGCTCGGCATCGACATGGAGACGGCGACGCTGTTCTCGGTCGGCTTCGCCAGCAAGGTCCCGATCGGCGCGCTGCTCTTGGTGTCCGACCTTCCGTTGCGGCGCGGCGGCATCAAGACCCGCGAGTCGGCCAAGGCGGTGTTCCGCGAGCACACCGACCGCCACATCGAGATCGGCATCGAGGCCATGAGCCAGATCGCGGAGCGGGGGGAGCATATCCGGCATTACCGGTGGTGAATCGGTTCCGATCCCGTGGGTGCATCCGACAAGCGGGCGGGGTCAGTGTGGCTGCTCCCGCCCTCTCCGGGTGAGTTCCCCAACCTTGAGGGGCACGGCGTGCTCCAGCCCTTCGGATAGGGATCCTTCCGCGATCTGCAGGTCGTAGTGGTTCTGTAAGTTGAGCCAGAACTGGGGGCTGTTGCCGAAGAAGCGGCCGAGGCGCAGGGCGGTGTCGGCGCTGATAGCGCGTTTGCCGAGGACGATGGCGTTGATGCGGGGGGCGGGCACGGCGATGCGCTTGGCGAGTTCGTACTGGGAGAGGCCGTACTCGTCGAGGAACTCTTCCTTCAGGATCTCGCCGGGGTGGATGGGCGCGATGTCGCGGTCGTGGTTGGTCTTGGCGGTCATGGTTCCTCCGTTCCTTAGTGGTAGTCGACGATCTCGACGTCGAGGGCGGTGTTGGTTCGCCAGTGGAAGCAGATGCGCCATTGGTCGTTGATACGGATGCTGTGTTGGCCAGCGCGGTCGCCTTGTAGGGCCTCGAGGCGGTTGCTTGGTGGTGTCAGCAGGTCTTGGAGGCCTGTGGCGGCGTGGAGCATCAGCAGCTTCCGTTGCGCGCGGCGTTGGATGTCTGGTGGGAGTCGGCGTGAGGTGTGGCCGCGGAAGACACGCTCCGTTTCGGCATCCGCGAACGACGCGATCACCACAGCATAATAACGCGCAGCGTTATGAATGTCTAGCGTAATAGAAACGGAAGGTAGTGGTCAGCGTTCAGGCGGGTGGTCCACGTGGATCGGAAGGGTCTTCTAGGCCTGTCATCTCTCGTAGGTAGAAGATGCCGTCGAAGGCGCGGCCCCACGGAGCGTCCATGGGAACAGCATGGTCCGTGCCGCTCATGGTGAAGGCTTCCGGCTCGTTGGCCAAGTCGAGGTAGGCGTAGTCGACGCCTCGCGCCAGCAGCTTGGCTTCGAGGCTGTGGGGATGTGGCGGGTCAAGTTCGGCTCGGGTGCTGATGTCACCGTTCCAAGCGTTAGGTGTGTACCACCCGCGACCGGCGATGAGCGCGATGGACCGTACTCCGGATCCGAGTTCTCGTACTGCAACCTCGCCCAAGGAAGTGTCGGGGTACGTCTCGCGTTCGCGCGCGTACGGTTCACGGTTCGCGTCCACGGCCCCGGCCGAGCGGACGATGTGGAGGTTGTGCGACCAGACGATGATCTTCTTGACTGGGTAACGTGCATTGGCGAGCCAGGCGAGGTTGCGGCCCATGCCTTCGTCGCGGCCTTCGAAGCCCCAGGCGTTGCGGGCGGTCCAGGCGAGGTTGCGTAGTTCCTGGCGCCAGAAGTCGCTCGCATCATCCGCGCCGGTGAGCTGCTCGCATAGCCGCAGCAGGCCTTTCAGGAAGTGCATGCGGTCGCTGGCGTCGACGCTGTGCCGGTACTCCTTCTCGAGCAGGTCGACGAGGAGGATCCGGAAGCGTGGCCAGGCGTGATCGAGCGGCACACGCTGCCGCAACAGATGGACCTCCAGAGCTTGGGCCACCTGTCCTTTCGGGTACGCGCCGGTGTGCCGGCAGTCGATACCGGTGACGACCAACGGTCGCTCGCTGCGTAGTCGGTGACGCACGAGGTCCCACAGCGGATCCATCTGCGGCCTTCGCGCCAGAAACCGTACACGTGTCGGGCGAGTGCAGCGACGTCGGCTTCGGGGTGGGTCTCGCGCCACGCGCGTTCGAGGGCGTAGAAGTCGGCCTCGAAGGCAAGTACGTCGAAGCCGAGGTTGCGGTGTAGGTGTTCGACGATCTGGGTCTTGGCCACGAAGGCCGCCCCGTCCCCGTGGCTCTGCTCGCCCAGCAGTACGACACGGGAATCGCCGGACGCCCCTTCACCGTTCCTCCACACGAGCAGCGCTACCCTGGGTCGTGGCGCCGAG
>CAZACZ010000009.1:0-5053 GCA_964483695.1 uncultured bacterium
GGGTGACCTTCGGTGACGGACTCGGCGGAGACCAGCCTGCGCACTTCGAACCTCCTGGACGCGCGGCGGCGGCGACGCACCACCTGCCCGCCGAGCGGCGCAAGCAAGGATACCAGGGGCGTGCTCGCCGCGCCCGGGCAGGTGGAGCGCGGCCGTGTCGGGACCGGGCTACACTCGCCCCGTGGGCGAACGATCTGGCGTCACCATCCGCGTCGCCAAGCCGTCGGACGCGGCCGCGTTGGAGGCGCTGCAGCGCAGCATCTACCTCGAGGGGGTGGCGTTCGTCGGCGATGGACCGCCGGCCGTCGCGGTGATGGAGCGGCGCTTGCGCTTCGCCGACCCGACCGCGGCCCTGGACCTGGTCGCGGTGCGCCGCGGCAACGACGTGGTGGGGTGGCTCGAGCTCAACCGCCACGGCCCCAGCCGGCTGCACCACGTGGCGGTGCTGACGCTGGCGGTGGTGCGAGAGGCGCGGCGGCAAGGTGTCGGGCGCGACCTCCTGCGCCACGCCTACGACTGGTGCCGCCGCGTGGGCGTACGCAAGATCAGCCTCGACGTGCGCGCCGGCAACGCCGCCGCCGTCGCCCTGTACCACGCAGAAGGCTTCGAGGTCGAGGGTCGCGAGCGGGGCCAGGTGAGGGTCGCGGACGGCTTCGAGGACAACCTCATCATGGCCAAGTGGCTTTCGTGACGCCCCGTTGGCCACGGTAGACTGCCGGTGTGCATCCGAGCGAGCCAACGCAAGCGGTGGTGGACCCGGCGCCGATGGCGGGGGAGTGGTCGGGGCAGCGCGTGGCTCTGTTGGTCGACACGCAGAACCTCTACTACGCCGCCCGCGACCTGCACGAGGCCTCGGTGGACTACCGGCGCCTGCTCGAGGTGGCGCTCCGCGGACGCGCCATGGCGCATGCCAACGCCTACGTGGTGGAGCGCGAAGGCGACTCGACCGCCTACGGCTTCTTCACCAAGCTCTCGGCGCTGGGGTACCGCGTCAAGCGGCGAACCGTGCGCGTCCATCGCCTGACCGACGAGGGCAAGGTCGTGATGGAAGGCGATTGGGACATGGGGATCGCCGCCGACCTGGTGCGGGCGCTCGACCATGTCGACGTGATCGCCCTCGCGAGCGGCGACGGCGACTTCGTGCCCATCCTCGAGTTGGCGCAGCAACGCGGCGCACGGGTCGAGGCGTTGGCGTTCCGCGACACTGCCAGCCAGAGCCTGCAGGACCTGGTCGACCGCTTCGTCGACCTCTCCGAAGTCGGCGGCATCTTCCTGCGGAGCCGCGGCGGCTGACGTCGCTGCCGAGTGCGGTTGCGTCGCGGGTCTCCGCGAACGTACGCCCGCGAGGTCGGACGAGGCGATCGGAACCTGGCTCGGCAGGCACTCCGCGGTGGCCGCGCGGGCCGGTGAGCTAGGGCGCCGGCCAGGTCACGTCGAGCGTCTCGAGGTGGTCGGCGAACGCGCGGACGTATCCCTGCCACGCTCGTTCGAGAGCGTCCTCGGCGCGGCGCAAGCGGGTCGCGGCGCGCTCGGATGCCGTCGCGTTGCCTGCAGCTGCGGCGACGTCGGCGGCATCCGCGGCCCGCTGCCGATCGATGTCGGCGAGCGCGACCGCGCGCCACGCCAGATCGACGTTGCGTAGCGACAGCGCCACCTCGACCTCGATGCCCGTGAGGAACGCGCCGAGCTCGGCCCTGGCGTCCGCCAGTTCGCGCTCGCCGAGGGCGGCTGCGTCAACGCTGGTGTGGTCGAAGCGCAGCGTCGCCGCCATGCCCACGCCCCAACCGTGATCGTCGTCCGGACTCCAGCGCATGCCGAGGGTGGCTTCCGGCGTGCCACGCTCCCACGCAAGGCGCCCACGCGCCGTGGCGCCGCCCTGCTCGTACGTGGCGGTGAGCTCGATCTCGTCGAGCATCGCCCAGGCTGCGCTTGCTTCTCGGGCCGCGGCTTGGGCGACGCCAAGCTCGAGGAGGCGCGCTCGCGGGTGTCGGGCGGCGTCGAGTGGCGGGACGGCGAAGGCGACGGGGTGCCATGCAGCGCCGGGAGCGACGTCCAGGGCAGTGAGCGTGCGGCGCAACGCGTCGACCTCGAACGCGGCTTCGTCGAACGCCAACGTGGCACGGGCCAGCGCCGTCTCCGCGTCGGCGACGGCCGGATCGAAGGCGGACCCTGCTCGCGCCCCGCGGTCGGCCGCTGCCAGCATGTCGCGTTCCGACCTCGCCTCCTGCAGCGCCCGTTCGGCAACGCGGAGGCGACTCAGGGTGAGCAACGCGAGCTCGACATCGGACCGGAGTTGGGCCCGGAGTCGCGCCGCGGCCCGCTCGACGCCGGCGTCGGCAGCGAGCCGTGCGACGGAATCGTAGCGATACGTCACGTGGGCATCGACCAGCAGGTCGGGCTCGAAGGTGACGACGTCGGACGGATCGCGCAAGTCCTGGTCGGCGTCGAGGGACGGAGTCACGGCGACGGCGTAGAGCAGGCCGCGGCGCAAGCGCTCGCGTTCGGAGACACGATCGTCGAGGTCGCGCGCCCGTAGCTCCGCGGCGTCCGAGCGAGCCGCCAGGGCAGCCCGCACATCGGGAGGCATCGCGCCGTTGGGAGCCGAGGAGAGGGCATCCGAAGCCAGTCCCGCTGGGGTCTGCAGGCACACGACCAGAAGAGTGCCGGCCAACGGAATCGGGCGTGGACGAGAGCGACGTGGCAGCGGGACATGCGAAGGATGCATAGCGGCCTCCTGCGACGAGCGGACCGCCTGCGCGGAACGCTGGCCTGGACGAGGGCGTGTGGTGGTTCGGCTCCACGGTACCCTACGTTGGCTACCTCGCGGGATGGTCGGTGCTGGCCGGTCGGCGCGTGCCAGACGGCTGGCGTTGCGGCGACGCGTCGACGGCTGCCGCAGGCGTGGCCGGCGGTAGGCGGCGGTATCATCAGCGGTACCTCGCCACTGAGGTAAGGAACGAGGTAGCTTGCGTGAACGTCACCATCATCGGCACCGGCTACGTCGGCTTGACGACCGGGGCCTCGCTCGCCTACCTGGGTCATCGGGTCACGTGCGTCGACAAGAAGCCCGAGATCCTCGAACTCCTGGTTCGAGGCGAACCGACCATCCACGAGAGCGGGTTGCGCGAGATCCTGGCTGCGGGCCGGGCGAGGCTCGACTTCCGCCGCGACATCCCCGAGCTGCACGGTACCGGCGTGGTCATGATCGCCGTCGGGACGCCGTCGAAGGAGAACGGTGACGCCGACCTGCAGTTCGTCGACGCCGCCGCGCGCGAGGTGGCGTCGCTGATCCAGCCAGGCGCGCGCCTGGTGGTGGTGAACAAGTCCACCGTCCCCGTCGGCAGCGCGCGCCACGTCGAGGGGATCATCGGCCGGGAACTGACGCGAAGGGGGATCCAGGCGGAGGTGCACGTCGCCTCGAACCCGGAGTTCCTGGCGGAGGGGCGGGCGGTGCATGACACGCTCTACCCCGACCGCATCGTCATCGGCTGCGACGATCCGTTCCCTGCGTCCGTGCTGCGGGAGCTGTACGCCCCCATCCTGGAGCAGACGTTCGAGCCGCCGCCCGGCACGCCCCGCCCGGACCGCTACGACTTGCCGCCGCTCATCACCACTACCGCAACCAGCGCCGAGCTGACCAAGTACGCCGCTAACGCCTTCCTAGCTACCAAGATCAGCTTCATCAACGAGTTCTCGGTACTGGCGGAGAAGGTCGGCGCCGACATCACCGAAGTCGGTCGCGCCATCGGTCTGGATGAGCGCATCGGCGGGAAGTTCTTGCACGCCGGCATCGGCTGGGGCGGCAGTTGCTTCGGCAAGGACACCGCTGCGGTGCTGGCGCTGGCGGGCGGCTACGACTACACCATGCCGATCGTGCGTTCGGCCGTCGACGTCAACCGTCGCCAGCGAGCCTACGTTGTGGACAAGCTGCAGCAGCATCTCAAGGTGTTGCGCGGCACCACCATCGGCTTGCTGGGGTTGGCGTTCAAGGGCAACACCGACGACCTGCGCGACGCCCCCGCCTTGACGCTCGTCCAGCTCCTCCACGAGCGCGGAGCGGTAGTTCGGGTGCACGACCCGATCGCGATGGAGAACGCCAGGGCGTTCTACCCCGATCTGCCGGTCGAGTACTGCGACGACGAGGAGACGCTCGCGATCGGATGCGATGCGCTGGTGGTGGTGACCGACTGGCCGCAGTACCGGCAGCTGGATTTCGCCGCGTTGGGCCGTCGCATGCGAGGCGAGCTGGTGTTGGACGGGCGCAACTTGCTGCAGCCGCACCAGGTGCGTTCGGCTGGCCTCACGTACGTCGGCATCGGCCGCTAGGCGGCGCGAACGGTCCCGGCTCACCCCGCGTGGCGCCGCGAGACGCCTCGTCCGGGCCCTAGACGGCAGGTCCCGGTCACTCCCAGCCGGCGAACGTGCCGCCGGCAGGCACGAGGATCGCTCGCACGTGCAGCCGCATCGGGTAGTAGTCGCTGACGTCGATCGGTGCCCCCGCTTCGTCGGTGGCGTATCGCGGGTCGAGCGGACGGCCGCTACCGTCGCGCAGCACCATCAACAACTGGGACAACCCCCCCGACCAGGAGACGTCGCCCGCACCCGTCAGGCTTGCCATGCTCTGCGTGGTGCGCACTGCGTTGGAACCGCCCACGCGCATGCGTGTCGCCTCGCTACAGGCGGGGCCCACGGTGATGAGGTCGTTCGGAACGAGGCAGAGCTGCACCATCACCGGTTCGCCGCCGGGTTTCTGCTGCACCGTGACTTCCAGGTAGAGCGTGCCGTCGGCGTAGTTCACCGGACTCACGAGATCTCCGACCAGGGCGGCCGGTGCGTCCAGGAAGGTGAACGCCCCTTGACCGCCAGCGCCCGGTGCGTCGGCCGTCAGGGTGGTGTCGAGCAGCAGGACGCTGGGGCCGCCGGTGAGTCGTGCCTGCGGCTGCAGTTCGGCTGGGGTGGGCGCCACCGCAAGTGCGGGTGTCGGCTCGGGTTCGGGTGCGGGCTCGGGTGCGGGTTCCGGTTCGGGTTGGGGTGCTGGTGTGGGTTCGGGCAG
>CAZACZ010000009.1:5153-8136 GCA_964483695.1 uncultured bacterium
TCGGGTGCGGGTTCCGGTTCGGGTTGGGGTGCTGGTGTGGGTTCGGGCAGTGGTTCGGGCAGCGGTTCGGGTGCCGGTTCTGGCTGTGGTTCGGGTGTGGGTTCCGGCAGCGGTTCGGGTGTGGGTTCGGGTGTGGGTTCGGGTGTGGGTTCGGGCAGCGGTTCGGGTGCCGGTTCCGGTTGGGGTACTAGGGTGGGCTCCGGGGTGGGCGCCACGGCGACCGCTGGTTCGGGTGCGATCGCTGCCGGTTCCAGTTCCGGCGTCGCCTCGAGCCGGGCGACGGCTTCGAGGGCCTCGGCGTCGCCCGGGAGACGCGCCAGGACACGGCGGTACAGCGACGCTGCTTCTGCCGTTCGGTTCATGGCTTCGGCGGATGCCGCGGCCCCGCGGATCGCCTCTACGAAGCCGGGGGCTTCTCGGTATGCCGCCGTGAACAGAGCGAATGCTCCCTCCGCATCACCCGCCACGAGCTTGCTCCGCGCCGCGAGGTACGCGTCGGAAGCGTTCATGCCGAAGGCGGCTCCGAGTTCGGCGCGCTCGAGCAGCGGAGCGAGGTCGGGGAACGCAGGCGCCGCCTGCCTAAGCAGCGGTACGGCCGCCTCGGCATTCCCCAGCCCAAGTTCGGTCTGGCCGAGGAGCGATGCGGTCGTGGCGTTGGTCGGGTCGAGGTCGTACGCGGCACGCAGCAGCGTAGCTGCACGGTCGAGTGCGCCCGCCTGGCGCGACTGGAACCCGAGGGTCAGGGCGGCTTGCGACGCGTCGGCGAGGGAGCGCGCGTCCAGCGCTCCGCCGAGCTCGATGTACTCGCTCCACGCCGACCAGGTCCGCGCGGTCCAGCCGAGCATGCCGTAGACCTGGGCCAGGAAACGAAGGGGCTCGGTGCGGCCGGGGGCCAGGGCATGCGCCCGTTCGCCCTGCTGGTACGCTTCGCGCCACAGCGGTTGATCTGGGTGCGGAACGTCGTACGTGGCGAGCGCTTCGGCCGCTGCCGCCTGCGCAGCGCGCAGCGCCGCTTGCGCGTCGGCGGGCATGGCCGCCTGGGCCCGTGCAGCGATCGGGGAAAGAGTGAGGAGCGCCACGAGGGCGACGCGCAGCATGGCGTGAAGGCGAGTGGTGCTGCCGAAGAGAGAGCGGACCGCATGCATCCCCACCATTATCGCCCGCGCCTGGGTCGGCACCGGGTGCCGGCACTGCTAGGCCGGAGCCGCGTCTTGGGAACGGGCCGTATGATGACCCGGGTGTATGCAGGCCCGGGTGCCCCGGGCGTTCGTTCTAGAGGATCGGTGGGTGCATTCGGTATGGTACGAGCCCTCGTCGTGGCGGTGATCTTCTTCGTTCTCACCGTCGGTCTGACGCAATCCGGCAGCGAGGAGTGGGGGCGGGCGGCGGTCCGCCAGCTCACCGAGGCCGGCGTCGACATCACCTTCCCGGACGGCTCCTTCCTCGGTCAGGAAGCGGTTACCGGCTACCAGGCCGCGGTGCTGGTCGATCGGCTGCTTGCGCGCATGGACCGCGAGACGGCGTGCACCGACGCGATGGCGGGCTTGCTCGACCCCGACTTCCGGTTCGAGGACGTGCCCGCAGATCACTGGGCAGCGCCTGCGGTGGCGCGCGTGGCAGCGCTCGGGGTGCGCGAGGCGTTCCCCGACGGGGAGTTCCATGGCGACGACCTGCTTGGCGGCTACCAGATCGCGGTGTTGGTCGGACAGGTGGTGGCGGTGATCGACGCCAAGGTGGCGTGCGGCGAACGCACCTACGAGGCGCGCCTGGGTGAGGTCGCAGAGGAGATGTCGGGGCTTCGCGCGGCCGTCGCAGCGGGGGCGGTGCAGGGACCAGCGGGGCCGCAAGGGCCGGCGGGTCCGGCCGGTCCCGTGGGCCCGGAGGGTCCGCAGGGCCCTCGGGGCGAGCAGGGTCCCGTCGGGCCGCAAGGGCTCACGGGGGTGGCGGGGCCGGCGGGTCCGGTGGGGCCCGCTGGCCCAGCGGGCGCCCAAGGGGCGATCGGCCCGGCGGGTCCGAGCGGTCCGGCCGGTGCAGTGGGCCAGGCCGGACAAGCCTGCTGGGACGTCAACGGCAACGGCATCGGCGACCTAACCGAAGACATCGATCTCGACGGCGCGGTGGACGTGCGGGATTGCCAGGGGCCGCCCGGCGAGGCCGGTGCGGTCGGCCCGCGTGGCCCAGCCGGGGCGCGTGGGCCAGAGGGGCCGACTGGACCCCGCGGTGCCGAGGGGCCCGAGGGACCGATGGGACCGCAAGGTCCGCAGGGTCCGCAAGGGCCTCCTGGCGAGTGCCTCTGCAACTGACCGAGGGCGGTAGGCGCGGCCCCAAGAGAGGGGTGCCGTGCGGGGTATCGCGGCCGAGCGCGCTCTACTGCACGTCGATCGACACCGTCGCTGCCGGCGACGTCAGCGTCGCGTCCGAGACGGTGAAGGCGAAGGAGTCGGCCCCCGTGTAGCCTGCGGCAGGGGTGTAGACCAGGTCCGGCGCCGTCCCACTCAAGGCGCCGTTCGTCGGGGGCAACGTGACGGTGAAGGTGAGCGCGTCACCGTCGACGTCCGAGCCGGTGAGGGTGATCCCGAGCGGCGTGTCCATGGCCGTCACCAGCGCCTGGCCGTTCGCCACCGGCGCGTCGTTGACGGCGGTCACGGTGATCGTGAAGGTGGCGGTGTTGCTGTTCGTCTGGCCGTCGTTGGCGCGGAAGGTGAAGCTGTCGGGTCCGTTGTAGTTGGCGGTGGGGGTGTAGGTGCGGGTGGCGCCGCTGCCCGTGAGGGCGCCGTGGGTGGGGCCCGTGACGATGGCGTACGTCAGGGTGTCGGCGTCGACGTCGGTGGCGGACATGGTGAGCTGTTCGGGGGTGTCCTCGGTGACCGTGCTGGATCCGGCGACCGCCACCGGGGCGTCGTTGGCGGCGGTCACGGTGATGCTGACGGTGGCGGTGTTGCTGTTCGTCTGGCCGTCGTTGGCGCGGAAGGTGAAGCTGTCG
>CAZACZ010000009.1:8236-42072 GCA_964483695.1 uncultured bacterium
GGTGGCGGTGTTGCTGTTCGTCTGGCCGTCGTTGGCGCGGAAGGTGAAGCTGTCGGGTCCGTTGTAGTTGGCGGTGGGGGTGTAGGTGCGGGTGGCGCCGCTGCCCGTGAGGGCGCCGTGGGTGGGGCCCGTGACGATGGCGTACGTCAGGGTGTCGGCGTCGACGTCGGTGGCGGACATGGTGAGCTGTTCGGGGGTGTCCTCGGTGACCGTGCTGGATCCGGCGACCGCCACCGGGGCGTCGTTGATCGGCGCCACGTCGATGGTGACGGCCGTGGGGGCCGAGGCGTTGGCGGCGGCATCGACCGCACGGTAGGTGAACTCGTCGCTGCCGTCGAAGTTCTCGTCCGGGGCGTAGCTGAACCCACCGTCCGCGTCGAGGTCCAGGGTGCCGTGCGTCGGTTCGCTCACCAGCTCGGCAGCCACGATGTCGCCCTCGGCGTCGACGTCGTTGGCGAGCACGCCGTCGGCTGCCGCGACGACCAAGGTGGTGTCCTCGGTGGCGTCGTAGTCGTCGCTCACCGCGACGGGGGCGTCGGCGATGGCGCCCACCTGGATGGTGACGGTGGCGGGTTCGGAGGTGCTCTCTCCATCGGACGCGGTGAACGTGAAGCTGTCGGTTCCGTTGAAGTTGTCGTCGGGGGTGTAGGTGAGCTCGGGCGCGTCGCCGGACAGCGTGCCGTGGCTGGGGTCGGTAGCCACGGCGAACTCCACCGGGTCGTTCTCCACGTCGGTGGCGGACAGGGTGACCGGGACGGGCGTGTCTTCTGGCGTGTAGAGCGACTGCTCCGTGCCGACCGGGGCGTCGTTCACCGCGGCCACGAGGATCTGCGCGGCGACGGTGTCGGAGACGTTGCCGTAGGTGTCGACGGCGTGGTAGCTGAACGCGTCGGAGCCGGCGTAGTCCGCAGCGGGCGTGTAGCTGAACCCACCATCGTCGCGCAGGTCCAGCGTGCCGTGCGTCGGTGCGACGACGAGGACGGCGCGAAGCTGGTCGTCGGCGGAGTCGATGTCGTTGGCGAGCACGCCGGCCGCGGCAGTCACGTTCATGGCGACGTCCTCGTCGGTGCCGTAGGGGCCGTCCGAGAGCGCGTCCGGCGCGCGCACGGCGGTGACGTCGATGGGCGAGTCGCCGTTGACGGCGATCAGGCAGTAGCTCACCGGGCCGGTGGTGTCGCATCCCGCGATCCCGTCCAGCACGGCACCCGGTTCCTGGAGCGTGACGTTCACGCTCGCCGTGAGCGGGCTAGCGTACGCCACCGCGCACGCTTCTCCTCTGGCGAGGTCGCAGATCGTGATCCCTGTACCCGTTTCGCTGGGCGACACGTCGGCTTCGATGGCGGCGTCGCCTAGCAGCCGCACCGTGAGCACATGGGTGCGGAACCGTGCGGTCACCTCGGTCGCTTCGGTGAGCGTGAGGGTACAAGTACCGGCTCCTCCACATGCACCCGACCAACCGGCGAAGGTGAGCCCGCCGCCCCCGTGGGCGTCGAGCGTCACCTCGGCGCCCACGGCGAACGGCAGCGTGCAGTCGTCGATGCACTGGCGCGTACCGTCGGGGCCGCCCACCGAGACCGTTCCCGTGCCGTCGAAGGTGATCCGCAGATCCACGCCCGGAAGGGGTCCGGCTGGTGGCGTCCCTGTGGCTGGTGCCGCTGCGGACGTGCCACCTGGGCCGGTAGCGGCGACCTGGTAGATGTACTCGGCATCGGCCTCGACGCCCACGTCGTCGTACGACGTGACGTTGGCGCCGGTGCGGGCGATCTGGGTGAAAGCCTGGTTCGTCAGGCCCGCTGGCGCAAGCGTCTCCCGGTAGATCAGGAAGCCGAGCTCGTCGTCGCTGGTGTCGGTCCAGCTGACGCGCACGGCGCCGGGGATGGCGGTTGCGACGACGCTGTCGGGTGGGCTTGGTGGGCCGCCAGGGGTGCCGTTGCAGGCGCTGACGGCTGCCATGACCAGCACCACGACCAGACCGGGCACGACGAACGGAGCCTGCGACGCGCGGGTCGTTGCAGATCGCTTCGGGTTGCGCGGCGACACCGCCATGGCATGCCCCTTCCTGGAGAAGCCGCCGTCCCAACTCGTGGCAACGCGAGCGGACGGCGCTCGGGGGAATCTCAGGCTACACCGTCGATCTCCCAAGTTCCGTGACCCGCAGCGGCTACGGAGCAGCGGGTGCCGTGGCAGCCATCCCCTTGTCATGCTGCGCCGCCGTCCAGCAGCGCCTGGCTGGCCGGGGCCCTTCCCCTTCTCGACTCACGCCTTCGCTTGCAGGACGCGCTCCTCCAACAACCGCCGCACCAGGTCCGGCTTGGCGGTGCCGTCGGTAGCGCGCATCACCGCCCCGAGCAGCGCGTTCACCGCCTTCGGGTTGTGCGCCACCCGCGCTACCAAGTCGGGGTTGGCCTCCAGCACGCGGTCCACCACGCTGCCGAGTTCGTCCTCGTCGGATACCTGCCGCAGGCCGAGCCGAGCCACGCGCTCGCGGGGATCGGCGCCGTCGATCACCTCGGGCAGAAGGTCCTTGGCGATCTTCCCGGAGATGACCCCCTCGTCGACCAGGCCGAGCAACGCGGCCAACCCCTCCGGCCGCATCGCGCAGGCGTCGAGCGTCGCGCCACGTTCGTGGAGCACGCCGGCGACCTCGGTGACGAGCCAGTTGGCGACGTTCTGGGGCGTCCCGGCGTAGGCCGCCACGGCGCGCTCGAACGCCGCCGTCGTGGCCACGTCGTAGGCGATCAGGTGGGCGTCGGCGGGGCGTACGCCGAGCGCCACGAAACGCGCTTCCTTCGCCGCGGGGAGCTCGGGCATGCGCGCGACCACCTGCGCCTTCCATGCCGGATCGACGTCGATCTCGGGGAGGTCGGGGTCGGCCATGTAGCGGTAGTCGGCCTCGCCTTCCTTGCCGCGCATGCCGTACGTCTTCTGTCCCCCCTCGTTCCAGCCGCGCGTCTCCTGCGCTACCGGTCGGCCCTCCTCGAGCATGACCTTCTGGCGCCGGATCTCGAACGCCAGTGCGGCGGCGACGCTTCGGAACGAGTTCAGGTTCTTGACCTCGACCTTGGTGCCGAACGGACCGCCCGGCGCGCGCAGCGAGACGTTGACGTCGGCGCGAAGCTTGCCCTCCTCGGGGGACGCGTCGGACACCCCCAGCGCGCGAGCGATGGCGCGCACTTCGGTCAGGAACGCGCGCGCCTCGTCGGGGGTGCGCAGGTCGGGTTCGGTGACCATCTCGAGGAGCGGGGTACCGGCGCGGTCGAGGTCGACCAGCGAGTGGTCGGCGTAGGTCGGGTGCACCAGCCGCCCGGCGTCCTCCTCGAGGTGCACGCGGGAGATGCCGATGGTGCGCCCCCCGGGTACCTCGATGGCGCCGTGCTGGCCGATGGGCTCGTCGTACTGGCTGATCTGGTAGTTCTTCGGGGCGTCGGGGTAGAAGTAGTGCTTGCGATGGAAGCGGCTGCGCGCGGGCACGTCGCACCCCAGCGCGAGCGCGAACCTCAGGGCGAGCTCGAGCGCTTCGGCGTTGACGACGGGCAGGCTGCCGGGCAGCCCGAGGCAGACCGGGCAGGTGCGCGCGTTCGGCTCGCCTCCGGACCCGTCGGTCGGGCAGCCGCAGAAGAGCTTGGTCCGGGTTCGCAGTGCGAGGTGGACCTCCAGGCCGATGACCGGCTCGAGCATGCGGCCGAGTCTACCAGGGGGCCCGCGCTATGATGGACGCATGGTTCCCGTCGAACTCGAGGACATCGCCGTCTCCGGCGACGAGAACCAGTTCCTGGTGTTGCTGCGCAGCGCCGACGGTGAGATCCTCCCGATCCAGATCGATGCCATGCAGGCGATCAGCATCGCGGCAGGGCGATCGAGCGAGCGTCTGGAACGGCCGCTCACCCACGACTTGATGGTGTCGGTCCTGCAGATCCTGGACGCCACCTTGGCGCGGGTCGAGGTCACCGACTTGGTGGAGGGCACCTACTACGCCATGTTGGTGCTGGAGCGATCCGGCATCCACATCGAGGTGGACGCGCGCCCGTCGGACGCATTGGCGCTCGCGGTGCGCACCAAGTCGCCCATCTTCGTCGCCAAGCACGTCCTCGACCAGAGCGCCCTCAAGGACGAGTTCGACGGTTCGGGCGGCGCGGAGGCCTGAGCCTCGCGCCGCCCGAACCGTCCCGCCGCTCCGCGCGGCGCCGCGGCCAGGGCGCGCCCTGGCGGGTGCGGTCAGTCTTGCAAGTGCGACTCGAGGAAGTAGAGCTTCAGGTCCACGGCGCGCGAGATCTCGGTGAAGAGGTCCTCGGTGGTCGGTTCGTCGAGATCGCCCGCCTTGCGGATGGCGTCGCGGATCAGGCCGGCGTACGCCGCGACCCGGTCACGGACCGCCGTCAGGTGGTCCTTCCCGCTGGTGATGTCGGCCGGGTACTCCTTCAGGCTCGACGCCTTGGCCGCCATCCGCACCGTTCCGAGGGCGGTCCCGCCGAGGGTGGTGACGCGCTCGGCCAGCATGTCGACGTACGGGGCGATGGTGTCGGCTACCTCGTCGAACAGCTCGTGGAGCTGCTGGAAGTCCTTGCCCTTGACGTTCCAGTGCGCTTGCTTGGCGTGGCTGGCGAGGTCGGCCGTGTCGGCCATGCGGGCGTTCAGCAGGTCGACGAGCTTGGCTCGGGTGGCTTCCGGGATGTCGATCTTGGTGGGGTGCAGCTTGGCGATGGTGGTCGGCATGGTTCCTCCTCCTGCGGCGAACGGGCCTGGTGGGAACGCACCTGCTTCTCGAGCGTAGCGCGGAACCGCGGTCGGCGAGGGACCGCATCTTGCGTAGGACCCGAACGTGGGACCCGAACCGGGTTCGTCCGCGGGGCGGTGCGCCACCGGCGCGACACCCCACTCTAGGCGAAATCGGAACGATTCCGAGTACCACGCCCGACCTGCTGTCGCGAGACGGCGTGTTAGCCCCCGCCCTCCCGAAGGCGTTGGGCCGCCAAGCGCAGCGCTTCCGCCGCCGCCTCGGGCCTGGTCCCCGCGCCCGCGGCGCGATCCGGCCGGCCACCGCCTCGTCCCGCCACCACCTCGAGCGCCAAGCGCAGCGCGTCGCGCACGTCGACGTCCACATCGGGTCCATGCAGGAACACCAGCCGAACCTGGTTCGGCGTGGTCGCTGCCAGCAACGCCGTCACGCCCGGCCGGTCCTGCAGGGCGGCCGCGACCGCGTCCAGCAGGAGAGCGTCGTCGCCCTGCAGGACGGCGGTCGCCACCGTCCCTTGGGCACGTCCCAGGATCCCCTGCGCCAACGAGGCGGCGAGGCGGTCGGCCATCGCCGCGGCCGCGCGCGTGCGGTCGGCCAGGTCCTGACGCAGCCGCATGATGCGCCCCAGAAGCTCGGCGGGGCGCGCGCTCAGGTCGCGCCCCAACTCGGCCGTGACCTGATGCTTGAGGGCGTAGTCCTCGGCGGCCTCCTGCCCGGCCCGGAAGGTGATGCGGGTGAGGCCTCCGCGCACCCGCTCGGCACCGAGCAGCTTGATGGGGAGCGCCTCGGCGGTGGAGCGCAGGTGGGTCCCGCCGCATGCCACGAGGTCGTAGGTGCCGATCGCCACCAACCGCACCACGCCGCGCACCTTCGCCGGGCGGCGCAGGGCGTACTCGCCCAAGCGCGCCTCGTCCACCTCGAACGGCGTGACCGGCAGCGCTTGCCGGGCAACCAGGTTCGCCTCGCGTTCAGCGGCCGCCAGGGCGCTGGAATCGGGGTCGCCGGCGGCGTCGATGGTGGCGTCAGGAGACGTCATGCTCACCGAGCGCGTCTCGAAGCGCGGGTCGGTACGGACCAGCGCTTGCGACACCAGGTGCTGCGCCGTGTGCCGCTGCATGTGCCGGAAGCGCCGCTCCCAGTCGATCTGGCCTTGCACGCTGGCGCCGAGGTCGGGCAGGTCGTCGCCTTCGACGCGGTGCCACACCGTTCCCGCCTCGATCGTCACGTCCACCACGCGGGCCGTCGCGAGCGTGCCGAGGTCGGCCGGCTGCCCGCCGGAGGCGGGATAGAAGGCGCTCTCGGCCAACGCCAGCCACACGCCCGCGTCGTCCTCGCGGCGCTGGACCACGGTCGAGACGAAGCGCGTCAGGTAGGCGTCGTGACGGTCGAGGCGCACGCCGCGAGTCTAGCCCACGGCGGCGGCCGGCCCGCCGCGCCGAGCCGGTGGCAAGGCGGTGGCGCAGCGAGCGCGTCATGGCGCCGCGTCGGCCGCGAGCGTACCCAGCGATACCGTCCGAAGCGTCACGGGCGGCCTAGCCTGAGGCACCTCGCGCGACGGGGCGGCCGCCTGCGCCGCTGGTGCCGGACCCGGCACGACTCGTTCGCCGCTTCCGCAGAAGGGAGTATCCGCTACCATGGTGCAGACCGTGCGTGACGCAGCCCACCTCCTCAGGCCGACCGATCCCGAGTTCGACGAGATCGGCGAGACCCGCCTTCACGACGTCGTCGCTTCCCTCATCACCGGCCTCGGTGAGGACCTGACGCGCGAAGGCCTTGTCAAGACGCCCGAGCGTGTCGAGCGCTCGCTGCGGTTCCTCACGAGCGGCTACGAGGCTCGTGTCGAAGACGTCGTCAACGGCGCCCTGTTCGAGGCGGAAGGCTCCGAGATGGTGGTGGTGAAGGACATCGAGTTCTACTCGCTGTGCGAGCACCACATGCTGCCGTTCTTCGGCAAGGCCACCATCGCCTACATCCCCGACAAGACCATCCTCGGCCTCTCGAAGTTCGCGCGCGTGGTCGACGTCTTCGCCCGCCGCATGCAGGTGCAGGAGCGGATGACGTCGCAGATCGCGGACGCCCTGCAGCACGTGTTGAAGCCCCGCGGCTTGGCGGTCGTCACCGAGGCGAGCCACCTGTGCATGATGATGCGCGGCGTCGAGAAGCAGGGCTCCACCACCCGTACCAGCGCCATGCGCGGGGTGTTCCGCGACGACGCCCGCACGCGTCAGGAGTTCTTGGAAGCGATCCGCTGATCGTCGGCCGCGTCGCCTCGTCAGCCTGCCAGCACGTTGCGCTCGAGCCACGTCGCCACGCCCAGCTCCTCGGGTGAGGCGATGTGCTCGTCGGCGAGGTCGAGTACGTCCGGATGCGCTTCGGGCCCGACCGCCACGGCGTGGCCCGCCCAACCCAGCATGGTGACGTCGTTCAGGCCGTCGCCGAACGCCACCACGTCCGAGCGCGCGAACCCGAGCTGCTCGGCGATGTACGCCAGCGCCGTGCCCTTGTCGCCGCCCTCCGGCACCAGTTCGAGGTAGCCGTCGCCCCACAGGTAGCGCAGCACGCGCGGGTGACGGTCGGCCACCCAGCGCTCCAGCTCGCTGCTGCGGCCGTTGGCGTGGAAGACGACCTTGTCGGCGTCGCGCCCCAGACCGGTCCGGAACGGCGCCAGCCGACGCCCCTGGGCGTGTGCCCAGGTCCAGCGCTCGTGGGCCGGATCGCGAACGTAGAGCGTGTCGTCGATGACGCAGGTGAACTCGAGGCTCGCGTCGCCGACGTGCTCGCCGAGGATGGCGTCGACGTCGAGGGCGGTGATGTGGCGCCGGCGCAGGACGTCGCCACCTGCCTGACGCACGATGGCGCCGTGGTTCACGGCATGCGGGACGGCCACGCCGAGTTCCTCCAAGTAGCGTCGCGCGGCGATCAACGGCCGGCCGGTGAGGACCGTCACCACGTGCCCGGCGGCACCCGCCGCGGCGATGGCTCCGGCGATGGCGCCGGGAAGCTCGTAGTCGTTGGTGACGACGGTCTTGTCGAGGTCGAAGGCCAGCAGCACGGACGCAGGGTACTCCATCCTCGTCGGCGCCGACGTGAGCCGAGCGGTGCCGAGCGCTGGTCTCGTGTCCCGCACGCGGATTCTCGCCCGGTCCTGGCTCGGGGGCGGTGGTAGAATCCGAGCCAGTTGGTCGTGGGGCCCGCCCAGCCCCAAGGAGGTTCGGCATGTATCGAGGTCGTGAAGGCCAATGGGCCTTCTTCCTGCACCGCATCTCGGGTGTGGCGCTAGCGCTGTACCTGTTGCTGCACGTGTTCGATATCAGCCTGGTGATGTACGGACCCGACGGGCCCTTCAACGCCTTCCTGATCTTCTACCACCAGTGGCCGTTCCGCATCGGCCTGGTGCTGATCATCGCCGGCGTGGTGTACCACGGCCTCAACGGCCTTCGCATCATCGTGATGGACTTCACCAGTTGGGGGATCCGCTACCAGAGGGCGATGTGGTACGGCGTGCTCGGCCTCACCACGGTCATCGGGGTCCCGGTGTTGGTGAAGGTCCTGCCCGAGATCTTCGGAGGCGCGTGATGGCCACCCGCACGAGAGCGCAGGGTCGGCCCAAGACGCTCAAGGAAGCCCGGGCGACGTACCACACCAACGCCGAGTTGGCCTGGTGGGTGTTCATGCGCGTCAGCGGCTTCTTCCTGGTGTTCCTGGTGTTCGGGCACGTGTTCTTCAACAACATCCTGATCAACGCTGGCACCATCGACTACACCTACGTGGCCGAGCGCCTGGCGCGCCCATCGGTGAAGGTGTTCGACTCCTTCCTGCTCGGTTTCGCGTTGCTGCACGGCGTGAACGGGTTGCGCTACAGCATCGAGGACTACTTCCGTCGGCCGGGCGCCCGCTTCTGGGCCAAGACGATCTTGTTCACGGTGGCCGGCCTGATCTTCGTGGTGGGCGTCATGACCCTCTGGGCGTACACCTTCCAGGAGATGGGCGACGCCGTGCGCAACCTCACGCCGTCCCACTAGCGAGTACCAAGAGAGAGGTTCGGATCCCGACATGGAGCGAGCACATCGGTTCGACGTCATCGTGGTGGGAGCGGGCGGAGCCGGCCTGATGGCCGCCCGGTACGCCGCGCAGCACCCCGGCGTCTCGGTCGCCGTCATCTCCAAGCTCTACCCGACGCGGTCGCACACCGGCGCGGCGCAGGGCGGGGTGGGTGCGGCGCTCGGCAACATCAGCGAGGACCACCCCGAGTGGCACGCCTTCGACACCGTCAAAGGCGGAGACTACCTGACCGACCAGGACGTCGCCGAGGCGTTCTCGTACGAGGTCATCGACGCCGTCTACGAGCTCGAGCACATGGGCTTGCCGTTCAGCCGCACGGAAGATGGGCGCATCGCCCAGCGCAAGTTCGGCGGCCACACCCGCGAGCACGGCAAGGCGCCGGTGGAACGAGCCTGCTACGCCGCCGACCGCACCGGCCACATGATCTTGCAGACGCTCTACCAGCAGTCGATCAAGGACGACGTCACCTTCTACAACGAGTTCCACGTCCTCGACCTGATCCTCGAGGGCGGCGCGTGCCGCGGGGTGGTGGCGTACGAGCTGGCCACCGGCGAGCTCCACACCTTCCACGCCAAGGCCACCATCATCGCCACCGGCGGCAACGGGCGCATGTTCAAGGTCACCTCGAACGCCCACGCGCTCACCGGCGACCTCATGAGCATCGCCTGGCGGCGCGGCATCCCGATGGAGGACCCGGAGTTCTACCAGTTCCACCCCACCGGCCTCTACAAGCTCGGCGTGCTACTGACCGAGGGGGCGCGCGGCGAGGGCGGCATCCTGCGCAACGCCGACGGCGAGCGCTTCATGGAGCGCTACGCGCCCACCATCAAGGACCTAGCGCCGCGCGACATGGTGAGCCGCGCGATGTACCTCGAGGTGCGCGAAGGGCGCGGGTGCGGTCCCGACAAGGACTACATCCACCTCGACCTCACCCACATCGACGCGCACATCATCGAGGAGCGCCTGCCCGACATCACCGAGTTCGCCCGCATCTACTTGGGCGTCGACCCGGTGAAGGAGCTGGTGCCGATCCAACCCACGGCGCACTACGCCATGGGCGGCATCCCCACCACCATCGACACCAACGTCATCATGGACGGCGCCAACACCGTCGTGCCCGGCCTCTACGCCGCCGGCGAGGTGGCGTGCGCCAGCCTGCATGGCGCCAACCGCCTCGGCACCAACTCGCTCGGCGACCTCATCGTCTTCGGCAGGCGCGCGGGTCGTAACGCCGCGGCCTACGCCCAGGGCGCCGACTACGGCAGCCTGCCGGCCGACGTGCAGGAGCGCTCGCGCGCCATGATCGACGCGGCCATGAACGGCTCCGGCAAGGAGAAGGTGTCGCGCATCCGCGCCGAGCTGCAAGAGACGATGATGGACAATGCCTCGGTGTTCCGCACCGCCGAGACGCTCGGCGAACAGGCCAAGGTCCTTCGTTCGCTGCGCGCTCGGTACCAGGAGATCGGCGTGCAGGACAAGGGCAAGCTGTACAACACCGAGCTGATGGAAGCGCTGGAGCTCGGCTTCTTGCTGGACAACGCCGAGCAGCTGGTGTACGCCGCGCTCAACCGCACCGAGTCGCGTGGGGCGCACTCCCGCGAGGACTACCAGGAGCGCGACGACGCCGCGTGGCTCAAGCACACGCTGGTCTACCTGGAGGAGAACGGCGACGTCCGCATCGACTACAAGCCCGTCACGCTCGGCCGCTACGAGCCGAAGCCGCGGGTCTACTGAGGAGCGGGCATGAACGTCACCGTCAAGATCAAGCGCTTCGACCCGGAGCGGGACGCCCGCGCCCACTGGCAGGAGTTCCAGCTCGACGCCCGGCCCACCGACCGCGTGCTCGATCTGCTGAACGTCATCAAGTGGGAGCAAGACGGCAGCCTCACCTACCGCCGCAGCTGCGCCCACGGCATCTGCGGGTCCGACGCCATGCTCATCAACGGCGTGAACCGGCTGGCGTGCAAGGTGCTGGTGAAGGACCTCGGCGCCGCCATCACCGTCGAGCCGATCCGTGGCCTGGAGGTCCTGAAGGACCTGATCGTCGACATGGAGCCGTTCTTCGACTCCTACAAGGCGGTACTGCCGTACTTCATCAACGACGACCCGACGCCGCCGCGCGAGCGGCTGCAGAGCGTCGAGGACCGCGAGGTGTTCGACGCCACCACCAAGTGCATCCTGTGCGCGGCGTGCACCACCAGTTGCCCGGTGTTCTGGACCAACGGTCGCTACATCGGCCCGGCTGCGATCGTCAACGCGCACCGCTTCATCTTCGACTCGCGCGACCAAGGCACCGAAGCGCGGCTGCAGGTGCTGGGCGGGGTGAACGGCCTATGGCGCTGCCGCACGGCGTACAACTGCACCGAAGCGTGCCCCCGCGGTATCCCGGTCACGCAGGCCATCGAGGAGGTCAAGCGCGAGCTGTTGTGGCGCCGCAACTGACGCGCTGCGCTCCGCCACCGTCCCTGGGTAGGCTGGCGCCGTGAGCGTCGTCTACCTCGTCCTTGGCGTCGTGCTCTTGTTCGTAGGCGGCGACCGGTTGGTGCGCGGCGCGGTGAGCCTGGCCGCGCGCCTGCGCGTGCGACCGATGGTGATCGGCCTTACGGTGGTGGCGTTCGGCACCAGCGCGCCGGAACTGGCCGCCAGCATCACCGCCGCGCTGGCGGGCACGCCCGAGCTCGCCGTCGGCAACGTGGTGGGATCCAACATCGCCAACGTCGGCCTCATCCTCGGCCTCACCGCGTTGGTCTGGCCGCTGGCGGCCGACGGCCGCTTCGTGCGGGTGGAAGTGCCGATCATGGTCGGGGTGACGCTGGTGGCCCTGCCGTTGGTGGCCGACGGTCGCGTGGCGCGCTGGGAAGGGCTGGCGCTGCTGGTGGGCCTGGCCGCGTTCCTCACGTACGTCGCCCGCAGCGGGTCGACGCTGGCCGAGGAAGCGACCGAGTCGGTCCAGGCCGACCCGGCGCCGCTCTGGTTGGCGCTCGCGGTCACCACTGCCGGCGGCTTCCTGTTGTGGCTGGGGGCGCGGCTGCTGGTGACGGGGGCGGTGGACATCGCCAGTGCCCTGGGCGTGTCCGACCGGATCATCGGCCTGACCATGGTCGCCGTCGGCACCAGCCTGCCCGAGTTGGCGTCGAGCCTGGTGGCGGCGCTGAAGCGTCAGTCGGACATCGTGCTCGGCAACATCGTCGGGTCGAACATCTTCAACCTCCTGGCCGTACTCGGCGCCACCGCCGCCATCCACCCGTTCGGCTTCGACGCGGTAGCGGCACGGCTCGACCTGGTGGCCATGACACTGTTCGCCGTGGCGGTGGTGCCGCTGATGTGGCGCCGCGACCGCCTGGGGCGCGTCGGCGGCTCGATGCTGCTGGTGGCGTACGCCCTGTTCGTGACGGCGTTGTTCACCTGAGCGCCGCGGCGGCGTGCGCCGCCGCGCTCACGGCACGAGGGCTCACGGCACGAGGGCGATCAGTTCCACCTCGACGGCGGCGTCCTTGGGGAGGCGCGCCACCTGGACCGTGCTGCGAGCCGGCGGGTCGTTGGGGAACGACGTCGCGTAGACCTCGTTGAACGCCGCGAAGTCGTTCATGTCGCGCAGGAAGCAGGTCGCCTTGACGACGTGCTCGAATCCGGTGCCGGCCGCCTCCAGCACCGCGCGCAAGTTGGCCATCACCTGCTCGGTCTGCGCGCGCACGTCGCCGTCGACGAAGCTGCCGTCGGGTCGGAGGGCCACCTGGCCGGACGTGAACAGCAACGACCCGACTTGCACGGCTTGCGCGTAGGGGCCGATGGCGGCCGGGGCTCGGTCGGTACGGACGTGGGTTCGCATGCCCCAGGGTAGCAGCCGGCGCCGTCACCCGCGCCGAGCGAGGAAGAGCACCAGCAGCGCAAGCAAGTACGCCGAACCGGCCAACCAGAAGCGGTACGGGTACCACGGGTGCCGCTTCAGCCGGCTGAGCGGTCCGTTGCCGGGGAACCCCTCCTCCACGCGGCGGATGCCGGACAGGGTGTCGCCGATGTCGACGCTGGAGGTCGACAGCGGTTCGCCGTGGAGGTCGTAGCGCTTCGGCTTCGGCACTACCTCCTCGACGCGCACCACCACCGCGGTGACGTTGTCGGGGCTGCCGCGGTCGTTGGCTTCCTGCACCAGGCGCCTCGCCGCCTCGTCCGGGGCGAGCTCGGTGATCGTCTGGGCCATGCGCGGCTCGCTCAGCAGCATGCTGACGCCGTCGCTGACCACCAACACGACGTCGCCCGGGCGCACGTCGAAGTGCAGCACGTCGAGGCGGAACGTCGGGGTGGCGCCGATGGCGTTGGTGATGACGTTGCGCCAGCGGTGGCGGAGCGCTTCGCCTTCCGTCAGCAGCCCTTGTCGGACGCGGTCGGCCACCCAACTGTGGTCGACCGTCAGGCGCTTCAGCTCGCCGTCGCGCGCCAAGTAGGCGCGGGAATCGCCGACGTGGCCGACCAGGCCTACCTGGTCGTCGATGACCACCGCGGTCAGGGTGGTGCCCATGCCGCGCAGCTCCGGGTGCAAGGCAGCGTAGTTGTACACCTCTACGTTCGCGGCCTGAGCGGCGCGCGCGAGCGCCACCGGCGGGTGGGCGCGGCTGGCCCGCAGCGTGTCGGTGAGGACGTCGACGGCGCGGCGGCTGGCGATCTCGCCGGCGGTGTGCCCGCCCATCCCGTCGGCGACCACGGCGAGGTACCCGCAGGCGCCGACCTCGCCGGTGAAGAAGGAGTCCTGGTTGACGCTGCGCACGCGTCCCGGGTCGCTGGCGCCGGCACTGGCGATGCGCGTGCGGCGGACCTCGCGGGATGGGACCGGGACCGTCATCGCGGCCATCATACCGAGCGCGCGCGGATCCCTCGGAGCCCCGGTGAACGGCGGAGGTAGCGTCGTGGACGCGTTCGGTGCGAGCCGGAGCGGGTCTTCGCGCCTGGTATGCTGCGCCGCATGAACGACCTCGGCAGCGCCCGGCGCATCGCGGAGGCGGTGAGGAGCCGGAGCGTCTCCGCCACCGCGGTGATCGGCGCGGCCCTGGAGCGGGCGTCGGCGGTGGGGAGCGCCACCAACGCCTTCATCACCATCGCCGAGGAGCACGCCATGGAGCGGGCGGCCGCGGTGGACCGGCAGGTGGGCGACGGCGCGCTACGCTCCGCGTTGCCCCTCGCGGGGGTGCCGGTGGTGGTCAAGGACAACATCTGCGTCGCGGGGGTGCGCGCCACCGCCGGCTCGCGCATCCTCGAGCGCTTCGTGCCGCCGTACGACGCGACCGTCGTGGAGCGCCTGGAAGCCGCAGGAGCGGTGGTGGTGGCGAAAGCCAACCTCGACGAGTTCGGCATGGGCTCCACCAACGAGAACTCCGGGTTCGGCATGGTGCGTCACCCGCAGGCGCCCGACCGCGTGCCGGGCGGCTCGTCGGGCGGTTCGGCCGTAGGCGTCGCGTCCGGCGTCGCGCCGCTGGCGCTGGGCAGCGACACCGGCGGGTCGGTGCGGCTGCCTGCGGCGTTCTGCGGCGTCGTCGGGTTCAAGCCCACCTACGGCGCACTGTCGCGCTACGGCCTGGTCGCGTACGCCAGCTCGCTCGACCAGGTCGGGGTGATGGCCAACGACGTCGACGACGTCGCGTTGGCGATGCGTGCCATGGCGGGCGCCGACCCACATGACGCCACCAGCTTCGCGCTGACGCTACCGGAGACGCTCCCGAGCGGGCCGGACCTCGCTGGGCGCCGGATCGGCGTGATCCGCGAACTCGCCGGGGACGGCATGACGGGCGACGCACTGGCCGCCCTGGGCCGCGCCCGAGCGCGGCTGGCGCGGCTCGGCGCCGAGGTGGTGGAGGTCGGGTTGCCCGCCGTGCGCTACGCCGTGGCGGCGTACTACGTCATCGCCACCGCCGAGGCGTCGAGCAACCTGGCGCGCTACGACGGCATGCTCTACGGCGAGCGCGTCGGCGACGACGCCGACGGGCAGGAAGCGGTGATGACGCGCACCCGCGGGCGGCTGTTCGGGCGCGAGGTCCGGCGGCGTGTGTTGATGGGGTCGTTCGCCTTGTCGTCGGGGTACTACGAGGCGTACTACGGCCGCGCCCTGAAGGTCCGGCGCCGCATCGCCGACGAGATGACCGCGGCGCTGGAGCACGTCGACCTGCTGCTGTCGCCCACGGCGACGGGCGTGGCCTACCGGGCGGGGGAGAAGCTCGACGACCCGATCGCCATGTACGTCGGCGACGTGGCTACCTGCTTGGCGAACTTGGCTGGCGTTCCTGCCGTGAGCGTCCCGATGGGCGCCGGCGAAGCCGGCCTGCCGTTGGGAGCGCAGCTGATGGCGGCGCCGGGCGAGGATGCCATGTTGCTTTCGGCCGCTGCGGCGCTGCAGGACGCCGCAGCGTGACCGCGTCACACCTCGAACAGCCGGCGTGGCCCGCGCGTTAGGCGTTCGCACCCGGACTCGGTGACGCGGACGGTCTCGGTGCAGCCGACCCCGCCCTTGCCCGGGATCTGCACCCACGGCAGCAGGTGGAAGGTCATGTTGGCTTCCAACGGGCGCGCCTCGCCCGGCTTCATGCTGAGGATGTTCCCTTCGCCCCAGTCGGGCGGCAGGCTGATGCCCACGGAGTAGGCGGTGCGCGACGCCTGGTTCTCGCCGAAGCCGGCCTCGGCGATGTGGGCGCGGCAGAGGCGGTCGACCTCGCCGGCCACGATCCCCGGCCGGATGGCGGCGAGGGCGATCTCGAACGCCTCGTCCACCACCGCGAAGGCGTCCCGCACGCGGGCGTCGGCCGGGCCCACCACCACGGTGCGCATCTGCGGGGCGTGGTAGCGGTGGCGGCAGCCCGCCAGCTCGAGGAACACGGTGTCGCCGCGGCGCAGGACGCGACCGTCCCAGGTCGCGTGGCCGATGGCGCCGCGCTCGCCCGACGCCACGAACGGCACGATCGCGGGCCAATGGCTCCCGGCGCGGATCAGCGCCGCCATGGTCACGGCCGCCACCTCGTTCTCGCTCGCCCCCTCGGCACAGGCGGCGATGCCGGCGGCCATGGCGGCGTCGCCCGCGGCCGCCGCCGCGCGGAGGACGTCGATCTCGTAGCTGGACTTGACCAGCCTGCTGGCCTCGACGGTGCCGGAAGCGTCGACCAGCTCGGCGTTCGGCAGCGCAGCGCCGAAGCGTTCCTGTTGCAGCGCGCTGAAGAACCAGCCGTCGCGCTCGATGCCGAGCCGCCCCTCGCCCAGGTCGCGCCCGTACAGCTGCGCCGCCAAGCCGGTGATGATGTCGTCCGAGTCGTGGTAGGCGACGTTCTGTTCGATCCAGGTGCCGGCCTCCACGCCGCTCGTCTCGAGCAAGCGCGAGTAGCTGAACGGCTCGCCGTCGGCCGGCACCACCAGCGCCTGGAACCAGTAGTGCCCGGGGGAGTCGAAGCCGCTCAGGTAGCAGATGTTCTCCGGCGTGGTCGTCACCAAGGCGTCGAGGCCCTGCTCGGCCATGCGCGCGCGCACCACGGCAAGGCGCCGCTCGTACTCCGCCATCGGGAACACCAGGTCGTCTCGCTGTCGCATCGACCAACCTCCTCGCGCGGTGGACGCTGCGTTCGCCGGGCGATTTGACGGACCGGCGTATCGCCGCGTACACTCGCGTTGTCGACAAGTTGTATACAAGTACGTGCGGGTGATTCTACGCCCGCCGCCGAGAACGGTCAAGACGAACGCCCGCCCGAAGCTCCGCCCCCCACGCCGTCACGCAAGCCCCCACGTCCGCCGCTCCGTCCACGCCCCGGCCTCCGCCTGCGGCCCGCACGGCCGGCCGGTCTGCACCCGAGCCGCCTAGCACCATCCCGACGGGAGGCGCCATGAGCGCCCGACGCAGCAAAGAAGCCCCACCGTCCACCGACGCGCTCCACGTCGAGCCGCCCGCGAGGGTCGGCGTCGACGCCATCCACGCCGCGTTACGCGACCGCATCAGCCTGCTGCACTACGCCCCGGGCGAGATGCTGAGCGAGAACGCGCTGGCCGAGGAGTTCGGGGTCAGCCGCACGCCGGTGCGGCAAGCGCTGCAGCGTCTGGAGTTCGAGGGCCTGGTGGTGAGCCGACGCGGCATCGGCACGATGGTGACGACCATCGACCTGATGTACCTGCGCGAGGTGTACGCGTTGCGGCTGAAGCTCATCGACGTCATCGGCGAGCTCTCGCCCGGCCGGGTCACCGAGGCCGACATCGCGTTGCTGCGCTCGGTGCGCGGCGACGTGGAGGCGTTGCTCACGCGCAGGGACCCCACCGCCCTGGCGGCGCAGTACGTGCGCTTCAACCGCGAGCTCTCGCGCGCCATCGGCAACCAACCGCTGCGCGAGATCGCCGACCGCCTCTTCTACCAGACGGCGCGCGTATGGATGCAGATCCTGCGCGACCTCGACTGGCGCACCGAGGTGGAGGCCGTGATCGACGAGGTCGAGCGCGTGACCGACGCCCTCGAACGAGGCGACATGCGCGAGGTCGCGCACGTGCGCAGGGAGCACATGGTCGGCATGCTGCGGCGGCTCAACGCCTACCTCGGCCACGTGTTGCCCGCCGAACCAGGCAGCGAGACGGCCGCGGGCCGTGCGCCCGATAAGGAGACACCATGAAGCCCGGCGACGACCACGAAGCGAGCAAGCACCGAAGCGCCCCGCGCGACGCCCACGCGCCCACGCGCCCCGCCACCCGGGCGGTGTGGGCGGGCGAGGAGCGCTCGATGCTCCAAGGCGCCACCCAGGTCCCCGTGGTGCACAGCGTGTCGTTCGGATACGACGACCTCGACGTGTGGCGCGACGTGGCGCTGGGCAAGGTCGACGGCCACATCTACGGCCGCAACACCAACCCCACCACGGCCGTGTTCGAGGAGAAGGTCCGCAGCCTCGAGGGCGCCGAGCTCGCGACCAGCTTCGCCACCGGCATGGCGGCGATCTCCAGCACGCTCTACGCGCTGCTCCGCCCCGGCAAGCGCGTGGTGACGATCAAGGACACCTACGGCGGCACCAACCGCCTCTTCCTCGACTACCTTCCGGCGTTCGGCATCGACGTGCGCATGTGCGACACGCACGACACCGAACGGATCGAAGCCGAGATCGCGCGTGGCTGCGACCTGCTCTACCTCGAGACCCCCACCAACCCCACCTGCAAGGTGCTCGACATCGCGCGCCTGGCGGCGGCGGCTCACGCCCACGGGGCGGTGGTGGTGGTCGACAACACGTTCGCCACGCCCATCAACCAGCTGCCCCTCACGCTCGGCGCCGACCTGGTGATCCACAGCGCCACCAAGTACCTCGGGGGCCACGCCGACGCGCTCGGCGGCGTGGTGTGTGGCCGGTCGGAGCTGGTGCGCACCATCTTCGCGTTCCGCGAGGTGCACGGCGCCACCCTGCAGCCGGAGTCGGCGTACCTGCTGTTGCGCGGCATGAAGACGCTGGACCTCCGCGTCGAGCGTCAGAACGCCAGCGCGATGACGGTCGCGCGCTGGCTCGATCGGCATCCGGCGGTCGCGAGCGTGTTCTACCCAGGCCTACCAGATCACCCGAACCACGACGTCGCGACCCGCCAGATGCGCGGTTACGGCGGCATGCTGGCGTTCGAGCTCCACGGCGGCTTCGACGCCGTGAAGACGGTGCTTCCCAAGTTGCGCTTCGCGCATCGGGCCGCCAACCTCGGTGCGGTCGAGACGGTGGTGGCGCCGCCGCGCACCGGCAGCCACGTCGAGCTGACCGAGGCCGAGCGCGCTGCCCTGGGGATCCCCGAGGCGCTGGTGCGCTACTCCGTCGGCATCGAACACCCGGACGACCTGGTGGCGGACTTGGAGCAGGCGCTCGCGGGCGTCTCGACCGGCGCGCGCGCCGATGCCGCCGTCGGTGCCGCCGGTCCGGCCAGGAGGCAACCGTGACGCTCCCGCGCGCCGACGAGAGCGCTTCCGCCCACGTCCCGAGGACCTTCGACCCCGACGCAACGCCCATGGTGCACTTCGACAAGGTGCGCAAGACGTACGGCGACCTGGTGGTGCTCGACGACCTGACGTTCGACGTGGCGCCCAACGAGAAGGTCGCCATCATCGGCCCCAGCGGCTCGGGCAAGACCACCATCCTGCGCGTGCTGATGACGCTGGTCGAGCCCGACGCCGGCCGCATCTTCGTCGACGGACGACCGCTGTGGCACCGCGAGCAAGGCGGCAAGCAGGTGCGCGCCACCGAGCGCCAGCTCCGCGAGGTGCGCGGGGACATCGGCATGGTGTTCCAGCACTTCAACCTGTTCCCCAACATGACCGTCCTGCGCAACGTCACCGAAGCGCCCATCCACGTCAAGGGCGTGGCGCGCCGCGATGCGCAGGAGCGAGGCCGCGAGTTGCTCGACATGGTCGGCTTGCTCGACAAGGCCGACGCCTTCCCGGCGCAGCTCTCGGGGGGCCAGAAGCAGCGGGTCGCCATCGCTCGCGCGCTGGCGATGGACCCGAAGCTGATGCTGTTCGACGAGGTCACCTCGGCGCTCGACCCGGAGCTGGTCGGCGAGGTGCTCGCCATCCTGCGCAAGCTCGCACACGACACCGACATGACCATGCTGATCGTGACGCACGAGATGCGCTTCGCGCGCGACGTGTCCGACCGGGTGGTGTTCTTCGATGCCGGGCGCGTGGCCGAGGAGGGCCCGCCCGGCAAGATCTTCACCAGCCCGGAGAACCCGCGCACCGCCTCGTTCCTGAAGGCCGTGCTCGAGCACTGACGCCCCCGCCCCAGGCGAAAGGAGACCCATGCTGCACGCGTCGCATCGCCGCCCGGTCCGCGCGACCGGGTTGGCACCCCCGCCTACCCCGGTCGTTGCCTGTCTGCCACGACGGCAGGTGGGTCGCTCGTGCCCGATCCACGGGCGCGGGTCGAGAAACCCTCCGTCCAGACTCCCCCGGGAGGAAACCATGTTCCAGTCCGTCCAACGAACCCTCGTCCTCGGTCTCGCGCTCGCGCTGCTCGGCGGCGCCGCGTTCGGCCAATCCGTCGAGCAGTACCAGCAAGACGGCATCGTCGTCGCCACCGCCAACGAGATCCCGTACGGGTGGGTCGACGAGAACGGCGTCGCTCAGGGCATCGGGCCCGAGGTCGCCATCGCCGTGCTCGACTCGATGGGCATCACCGACATCGAGTGGGTCGTGACCGACTTCGGATCGCTGATCCCCGGCCTGCTGGCCAACCGGTTCGCCATGACCGCGGCCAGCATGGCCATCCTGCCGGCGCGCTGCCAGCAGGTGATCTACGCCAAGCCCAACTCGAGCTACGGCGAAGGCATCCTGGTGCAAGCCGGCAACCCGAAGAACATCCATAGCTACACCGACTTCGTGAACGATCCGAGCCTGCGCTTCGGCCTCGTCAGCGGCGCCGACCAGCTCGACTTCGCCCACGCCATGGGCATCTCCGACGCGCAGATCGTCTCGATCGCCTCCAACACCGACGCGCTGGCCGCGGTCGAGACGGGTCGTGTCGACGGCTACGCCGCCACCGGCCTGACCGTCGCCCGCTTGGCGATGAACTCCGACCGCGTCGATGCCGCCGATCCGTTCGAGGACCCGGTGGTGGACGGCGTGCCCGTTCGCAGCTGGGGCAGCTTCAACTTCAACAAGGACAACGTGGGCTTCCGCGACGCCTTCAACGAGGCGCTGGCGACGTTCCAGCAGACGCAGGAGTACCGCGACATCGTGATGAAGCACGGCCTCAGCAACACCGACGTCGAGGCCACCCTGTCGGCCGACACCGACGCGCTCTGCAGCGAGTGACGTCGGCGGTGTCCCGTCGCGCGCCCGTCCGGGCGTGCGGCGGGCCCGCACCACACGCCGCCAAGGCGGCGTAGTGCGGCGGGACACGGTGCGCGTCCGTTGGTGGCGCGCACCGGACCGCCTCCGACCGGACGCGACGTACGGTCGGCCGCCGGACACGACGTACGGTCAGCGACCGGACACGACGTACGGTCAGCCCCCGGGCGCGATGCCCGCTCGCCCCCGTCCAGGAAAGGAGGAACCATGGAGTCCTGGCTCGAGTTGCTCCCGCCGCTGCTCCGCGGCGCGCGGGTGACGATCGAACTGGCGCTCGCTTCGACCGTGGTCGGCGGCGTGATGGCGTTCGCGGCCGGCATCGGCAAACTCTCCCAACGAACCCCGATCCGATGGCTCTCCACCGTGTATATCGAGATCTTCCGTGGAACGTCGCTGCTGGTGCAGATGTTCTGGCTATTTTACGCGCTTCCCTTGCTCGGGGTCCGCCTCGAACCGACCACCGCCGGCATCCTCGCGCTCGGCCTCAACATCGGCGCGTACGGCGCCGAGGTCGTGAGGGGCGCCATCCTGGCCGTCCCCAGGCCGCAGTACGCGGCCGCGGTGGCGCTCAACTTCACGCCGCGCTACACCCTGTGGCACGTGGCGTTGCCGCAGGCGGTGGTCGAGATGATGCCGCCGTTCGGCAACCTCGTGGTGCAGAACCTCAAGGACACAGCGCTGGTCTCGCTCGTCACGCTCACCGACCTGACGTTCCGCGCGCAGAGCCTGCGCAACCTGACGCTCGACAGCGTCCCCGTCTACACCGTGACGCTGTTCCTCTACTTCGGCATGGCGCTGGTGCTCACGCTCGGCATGCGCCTGCTCGAGCGCTTCATCGCCGTCCGCGTCGGCGTCGCCCAAGGGAGGGCCCGCGCATGATGTTCGGCATCCCCTGGGACCTGAGCTCCGAGTGGGCGTTCGCGGTGTCGATCCTGCCCATCCTGCTGCGGGGTCTGATCGTGACGGTGCAAGCCACCGCGCTGGGCTTCGCCCTCGCCCTGGTGCTCGGCCTCGTCCTCGCGGTGCTACGCTCCGTGCCGCTCAAGCTCGTCGCTTGGCCGACGGCGCTGGTGATCGAGTTCGTGCGCGACACCCCGCTGCTGGTCCAGCTCTACTTCCTCTACTTCGTGTTGCCCAACTTCGGCGTGGTCCTGCCGGCCTTCCTCACCGGCGCCATCGCCTTGGGCGTGCAGTACAGCGGGTACACCTCGGAGGTCTATCGCGCGGGCCTCGAGGCGGTGCCGCGTGGTCAGTGGGAGGCGTCGCGGGCGTTGAACTTGCCTGCCTGGCGCACCTACCGCGACGTGGTGGTGCCGCAGGCCGTGCCGCGCGTCATCCCTGCGCTCGGCAACTACCTGGTGTCGATGATCAAGGACACGCCGCTGCTGTCGGCCGTGACGGTGCTGGAGATGCTGGGCGTGGCGAAGATCATCGGCGACCGCACCTTCCGCTACCTGACGCCGCTCTCCATGGTGGGCGGGCTGTTCTTGGTGATGACGCTGCTGTCGGCTTGGCTGGTGCGCATCGCCGAGCGCCGCCTGCCGAAGGACGGCGTCCCGCTGCGGTGAAGGCCTCGCCGTGAACGCTCCGTTGCCTACCGCGCGCGACGTCTGGCTGGCGCGGCGGCGCATCGCGCCGGTGGTGGCGCCGTCTCCGTTGGTGCGCGCCGGCGCGGCCACCGACGCGAGCGGCGCCGAGGTCTTCGTGAAGCTCGAGAACCTGCAGCCGACCGGCTCGTTCAAGGTGCGGGGCGCGGCGAACGCGCTGCTGACGCTCACGACGTCGGGTGAGGCGCGCGGGGTGGTGGCGGTCTCGACCGGCAACCATGGGCGCGCGGTGGCGTACGTGGCGCGCGAACTCGGCCTGCCGGCGGCGGTGTTCGTCTCCCGCCGGGTGCCGCCAGGCAAGCTCGCCGCCCTGCGCAGCAGCGGCGCCGAGTTGGTCGTGGGCGGTGACAGCCAGGACGAAGCAGAGGCACGCGCCAAGGAGGCGGCAACCGCGCGCGGGTGGACGCTGGTCCACCCGTTCGACGACCCGGCGGTGGTGGCCGGACAGGGCACGATCGCGCTCGAGCTGCTCGAGCGCATGCCCGAGCTCGATGCGGTGCTGGTGCCGGTGTCGGGCGGCGGGCTGGCCGGCGGCATCGCCCTCGTGCTGAAGAGCGCCGACCCCGCCATCCGCGTGATCGGCGTGGCCATGGAGGGCGGCAGCGCGATGGCCGCCAGCCTCGCGGCGGGCGTGCCGGTGGCGGTGGACGAGGTCGACACCGTGGCCGACAGCTTGCAGGGCGGCATCGGCCTCGCCAACCGCATCACCTTCGCCTTGCTGCGGCGCTTCCTCGACGACCTGGTGCTGGTTCCGGAAGACGCCATCGAAGGGGCGATGCGCTTCGCCCTCCAGCAGGAGCGCCAGGTGCTCGAAGGGGCGGGCGCGGTCGGGCTGGCGGCGCTGCTGTCGGGCGCCGTGCGCCTGCCGGGAAGGCGCGTGGTGGTGGTGGCGTCCGGCGGCAACGTCGAACCGGGAGCAGCGGCGGCGGACACCGCCGGCTTTCGACCCGCCGCCCGTTGAGCCGCCCCCGGCCCGCCACGCGCCACCGAGGCGCTCTGGCGAGTCCCAGGTCGGTGTGATATGCTTCTCCGGCTTGACTGTCCTGCCCGGACGGCAGGCCCGCTGCCCGCACGGGTGGCGACGGGTCGTTCCCGTCGCGCCACTGCCCTGCGGCCCGCGGCTGCCGGTCCCGGGCATGTCCGGTTCGTCCGGTCTTGGAAGGAGACCCCATGAAGCGCACGTACCAGCCCAACCGCCGCAAGCGTGCCAAGACGCACGGGTTCCGCGCGCGGATGGCGACGCCCGGAGGCCGCAACGTCATCAAGCGCCGCCGCGCCAAGGGCCGCAAGCGCCTCTCGGTATCGGATCGCTGACGACCCGCGCGGTCCTGCGGTCGCTCCGCGGCGACCGCGCGTTCCAACGGCTTCGCAAGGGGCAGCAAGGTGGCAGCAAGCACCTCACTCTTCGGTGGCGCAAGAACCGGAACGGAGAAGTCCGGGTGGGCATCGTGGTGAGCCGCAAGGTCGGCAATGCCGTGGTGCGCAACCGAGTGCGGCGCAGGCTGCGCGAGGCCACCCGCGCGCTGCTGCGCGAAGGCGTCGCGCCGTCCGCGATGGAGGGCGCGCTGCCGTCGTTCGACATGGTCGTGATCGCACGGCCGTCGGCCGCCGAGGCCCCGTACGCGCAGCTGCTGCACGCGCTACGGCAGGCGTTCGAACGCGGGAACCTGCGGTGAGCGTCCGGACCGGTCGGCTCGGCGTGGCCCGCGCCGTGAAGGTGGCGGTGCTGGCGCCGGTGCGGCTGTACCGCCGCTACCTCTCGCCGCTCAAGGCCAGCCCAAGTTGCCGATTCCATCCCACCTGCAGCGCCTACGCGGAGGAGGCCATCGAAGTCCACGGCGTCCTGCGCGGCATGGTCATGGCCACGTTGCGGGTGCTGCGCTGCCACCCCTTCCATCCGGGCGGCTACGATCCCGTGCCACCTCGGAAGGGCCGGCCGGCTGCGCACCGGCACCCCGCACCTCATCCCGCGACGTCCGGCCGGGACAGCGCCGACGTGACGACGGAGGCAACGTGAACGTCATCCGGACCATCCTTCTCCTCGGCGTGCTGCTGGGGTCGGCGGCGCACGCGCGCGTGGTGTTCGAGGCGAGCGGGTTCCCCACCTCGTCCTTCCGCGACGCCGAGAAGGTCGCCGCGACCTGCGAGAGCGCCACCCCGTCCTTCCTGTGCGCCCTCGAAGACGCCACCCTGACGCGCATCCCCACCAAGGGCGTCGACCTCATCTTCACCCCGGCGGGCGAACTGGCGGCGGCGTACGGTAAGACGCAGCGCGGGCAGACGCTGAACGACTACGCGCTCGATGTCCGCACCAACCTCATCCCGTTCGACAGCGCCATCCCCGGCATGGCGCTGCTGCTCGATGGCGTCTACACCGTGCCGCAGGACGTCAGCGGCGGCTTCGAGCGGGTCGACGGCAACACCTTCGAGGGCACCTTCCGTGCCCGCGTCGGCGATTTCGAGGTCGAACGCGTCGTGCGCGTGAGCAACGTACGCGACACCACCGACGTGTGGTTGCGCGTGACGCGCGCCGCGGACGCTGCCGCGGGCGAAGGCGATGCGGTGGTGGTGCAACTCGCCGTGCCCGGTATCGGCCGCACGGCCAGTCCGGTGGTCAAGATCGGCGAGGGCGCGAGCTTCGTCCTGAACCCCGGCGAGCGCACCGTGGAAGGCGCCAGCTACGCCGCGCTGCAGAACAACGACAACAACCGCGAGTTCGCGCTGGTGATGGTGCCTGGCGTCACCGCAGATGGGCTCTCCGCCACCTTCTTGCGGCCCAACCGCATCGCCTACCAGACGACGCTGCCGGCGGGAGCCGGGGCCGAGGCGGTGCTGGACTTGGGCGTCTACACCGGCAACAACGAGCTGGTGCGCTTCACCCAGGAGGGGTACCGCGAGCTCCCCGGGCTGTTCCGGCCCAACATCCTCGGCCGCTTGTCGCTCGCCATCATCTGGGTGCTGGAGTACATCCACCGCTACGTGCCCAGTTGGGGGCTCTCCATCATCGTCTTGACGCTGCTGTTCCGCGCCCTGGTGTGGCCGCTCATCACCACCCAGACCAAGTCGATGTTCGGCATGCAGAAGCTGCAGCCGAAGCTCCAGGAGCTGCAGCGCAAGTACAAGGACGATCGCGAGAAGCTGACGCAGGAGACGATGAGCCTCTACCGCGAGGCGGGCGTCAACCCGGCCGGCGGGTGCTTGCCGGTGCTGCTGCAGATGCCGCTGTTCATCATCCTGTGGCGCGTGTTCGTGAACTTCGAGTTCGGCGAGGGTTTCTTGTGGTTGCCCGACCTGGGCCAGGCCGACCCGTTCTACATCCTGCCGATCCTCTACGTGGCGGTGATGGTCGCGACGTCGTGGTTCTCGGCCAAGGGGAACCCGCAGATGCTGCGGCAGTCGATGATCATCAACGTGGTGTTCGTCTTCATCATCGTCGGCTTCCCGGCCGGCGTGCTGCTCTACTATGTGGTATCCATGTTGGTGCAAGTACTCCAGTACTGGTTGATCAACCGCGGCCAGGAACCGCCGGCGGCCGCGGTCGCGGTCTCCGCCAAGCGCGGCAAGTGAGGCCCATGCCATGAGCGATTCGGACCTGGACAAGTACCTCGAAGGCATCGGCATCGATATCGACGGGGAAGAAGACGAGGCCGTGCTGCCGGAGGACGACGCCTTCGAGGCGATGCCCGAGAGCGTGGGTGGGCCGATCGTGCAAGGCGATCCGGTCGAGCGCGCCGAGTCGTTCCTGGTGAACCTGCTGCTCAACATCGATCCGGCCTACGCCGTCGAGGTCGATCCGGTGAGCGACGAGGAGATCCGGGCGGAGGTCTTCGGCGGGGACCCTGGCAAGATCATCGGTCGCGGTGGCCGCACGCTGGCGGCGCTCGAGTACCTCACCAACGCGGTGGTCAACCGCGAAGAGGGCGGCCGGGTGCGCGTCAACGTCGACGTCGGCGGGTACAAGCGTCGGCGCGACGATCGCCTGCGCAACGAGGCGAAGAGCGCTGCTGCGCGCGTGCGCAAGAGCGGCATGGCGGTCGAGCTCGAACCGATGTCGGCAGCCGAACGGCGCGTAGTGCACATGAGCCTGGCGGACGAAGCGGGCGTACGCACCGAGTCGTCCGGCGAGGGCGCCAACCGGCGCGTGGTCGTCAAACCGGCGTGACCCAGGGCTGAGCCGCTCCGGGAGGGGCCCCACCATGTTCGACCGCATCCGGGCCGCCTGTGCCTGGGTCGCTCAACGCGCGCGCCACGTGCGCGTGGCTCCCGACCTGGAGCGCTACGCGCGGACCCTGGACCCGGCCAGCATGCTCGCCCCGCGCTACGACGACGAGCACCACTTCGTCGGGGAGCCCGAGGCGCTGGCGGCGTACGTGGTGATGCTCGACGCCATCAACTTCGGGTCCGGCTGCCTGGCGGAGTTCCACCCCGTCGACGGGCGCCACGGCTACCACGCGGTGGCGTGGTCGTTGCGCGGTTGGTTCGAGCGCGACGGCGTGCCGGACGCCCGCACGCTGCGTCGGCTCGACGCCGCCGCGGTGGCCGACCTGCTCGGTCAGGACCTCGACCACCCGCTGCGCGCCGAGGCGATGCGGCTCTACGCCGAGGCGCTCGCCGAGCTCGGCACGTTCCTGGAGAGCCGCATGGACGGCAGCGTGGGCGCGCTGATCCGCGTCGCAGGCGGTAGCGCGGAGCGCTTGGCCGCGCTGCTGGCCGAGATGCCGTTCTACCGCGACGTCTGGCGCTACGACGGCCACGAGGTGCCGCTCTACAAACGCGCGCAGATCACCGCCTCCGACCTGGCGCTGGCGTTCGATGGCGCCGACTACGGCGCCTTCGACGACTTGGGCGGCCTCACCATCTTCGTCGACGACCTCGTCCCCCACGTGCTGCGCACCGACGGGGCGTTGGAGTACGACGCTCCGCTGGCGCGCCGCATCGCGGCCGGCAAGCCGCTGCGCGCCGGGGCTCCGGAAGAGGTGGAGATCCGCGCCGTGGCGCTCCATGCCGCCGAGCGCATCGTCGCGGAGCTGCACGGCGACGGGGTCCACGTCACCGCCCGCGAACTCGACATCGCCTTGTGGAACCGCGGCCAGAATCCTCGGTACCGTGCCTCGCCGCGGCACCGCACCATCACCACGGCCTACTGATGGCGAGCGAGGCGCCGATCGAGGCTGCGGACGCAGGCCGCGCGCGGCGCGTCGTCGAGCGGCGCCTCGCGGCCGCGGGCATCGCCAGTCCCGCCGCGGAGGCGTTGGTGCTGCTGGAGGCGGCGACGGGCGTCGATCGCATCGTGCTGCTGACGCAGCCGGACCGTCCGCTCGACGATGCGGCGCGCGTGCGCCTGGCCGAGTTGCTGCACCGACGCTTGGCGCGCGAGCCGCTGCAGCACGTGATCGGCTTCGCGCCGTTCTACGGCCTGGAGCTAGCCGTGTCGCCGGCCGTGCTGGTGCCACGGCCGGAGACGGAGCGATTGGTGGAACTGGTCCTCGAGGCACTGGCCGACCGACCGCCGGGCCTGGTGCTCGACGTCGGCACCGGCTCCGGCGCCATCGCGCTGGCGCTCAAGGCCGAGCGGGACGACCTGGAGGTGTGGGGCTCGGACGTGTCGGCCGAAGCGCTGTCGGTGGCTCGCGAGAACGCCCGTCGCTTGGGTCTCGACGTCACCTTGCGCCGCTCCGACTTGCTCGCCGATGCCGACGTGGCCGCGGCGGCCGCGCGTTGCGTGGCGCTGGTGTCGAACCCGCCGTACCTCCCGCTGTCCGACCGGGAGCACCTTCCGCCCGAAGTCCGTGCCGACCCGCAGCTGGCGCTCTTCGCCGGAGCGGACGGCCTCGAAGTGGCGCGCCGCCTGGTGGCCCAGGCCGAGCGCGTGATGCCGCTCGGCGCGCTGCTGGCGCTCGAGCTCGACCCGCGCAACGTCGAGCGCCTCGAGGCGAGGCTGCGCGCCTGGCGCGAGGTGCGTCTCGAACGCGACCTGACGGGACGGGTCCGGTACGTGCTGGCGCGGCGGTGAGTGCCGGCGCCGTGGTGCGCGCGCTAGGGGCTCGGGTCGGTCGGGGGGCGGCCGCCGAGCGGCGGCAGCTCGGGCAGGTCGTCGAGGACGTGGCCGCGTGGGGCCGGTCCGTAGGTCTTGCGCGGGCGCCGCGACGGCGCGCCGTCGGCCAGTAGGCTTCCGAGCACCAACAGCGCGGCCCCGACGACGATGCAGGTGTCTGCGACGTTGAAGACCGGGAAGTCGAAGCGGCCCACCTGGAAGTGCACGAAGTCGACCACGTAGCGGAGCCGGAAGCGGTCGATCATGTTGCCCGCCGCACCGGCCAGGACGAGACCGAGCGCCACCCGGGTGAAGAGGCTCAGGCGCCGCCCCTCACGCACGACGAACACGATCAGGGCCACCGACACGATGGCCGACAGCAGCCCCAGCAGCAGCGTGCCGTCCAGTACGAGCGAGCCCACCCGCGCCTCGAAATCGCGCAGCATCCCGAACGCGGCCCCTCCGTTGCGGGTGTGGGTGATCCCGAAGCCGAGGAGAAGAGGGATCTCGCTGCCGTCGATGGGGAGGTTGCGTACGACCCAGGCCTTGGTGAGTTGGTCCAGCGCGACCAGCACGGTCGCGATCAGGAGCGTCATCGGACCCAGTATACGCACCCCCGCCGCAGGCGAAGGTGCGCGTCGCGAACGAGACAAGTGCCCCACGGCGGCGCCGGCGGCAAGGGGTATCGTGAGGCCAGGTCGAGTACACCGGGTCGACGGGCACGTCGTCCGCGCCCGGGCAGGAGCGAGGACGATGGCTGCCACGATGGAACTGATCCGCAAACGAGTCGCGCGCGCCCACGAGGGCGACGGTGCCGAGGGCATGCTGGCGCGCTTCACCGACGCGCTGTTCGAGAAGGCCGACGACGGTCTCTTGGAGGCGTTCGACACCGACAGCCTGTACGCCATGGCGGTCGACGGCCTGCGCTTCCTGGCCGAGCTCGGCACCGCGCCGATGCGGGTGCAGGCGTTCCAGCCGAGCTTCGCCGCCGACGGCTGGGACTCGCCCTTCACGGTCGTCCGCTTGGCGCTGCTCGATCGTCCGTTCATCGTCGATTCGGTGCAGGCCGAGCTGCGACGCCAAGGGTACGAGCTGGTGCATCAGCTGCACCCGATCGTCGGCGTACTGCGCGACGCCGACGGGAAGCTGCTCGATGTCGACGGGGACGATGTCAGCGGCGACGAGGCGTTCGAGATGTTCTTCCTCGAGCGAGTCGACGACGAAGCTGCGCTGGAGCGGCTCCAAGTCGGCGTCCAGCGGGTGTTGGGCGATGTCGTCCTCGCCACCGACGACTACCACCTGCTGCGCGAGCGCTCCGTCGAGATGGCCTCCTACCTGCGCCGCTTGGCCAGGGAGGGGCGCGGCAAGGAGCGCGGCGTCGCGGAACGCGACCTCGAGGAGTACGCCACCTTCATCGAGTGGCTCGACGACGACAACTTCGTCTTCCTCGGTTACCGCGAGTACGACATCGTCGAGGAGGGCGGCGAGCCGTGCCTGCGTGTCGACGAGGCCAGTGGTCTGGGGATCTTGCGCAAGCTCGACGTCAGCGGCTACCGTCGGCCCGTCCCGCTGGCCAAGCTGGCCGACGAGCTGCGGGAGCGCGTCACCGGCGGTCGGCTCTTCGTGGTCACCAAGACCAACGCCGAGTCCACCGTGCACCGGGCGCGCCGGATGGACTACGTCGGCGTCAAGACGCTCTCCGAGACGGGCGCGGTCGTCGGCGAGCATCGCTTCGTCGGGCTGTTCACGACCAAAGCCCAGAACGCCTCGGTGGAGCAGATCCCGATCCTTCGCAGCAAGCTGCTTCAGGTGCTCGAGCGCGACCAGGCGATCCCCGGCTCGCACGACTACAAGGGCATCGTGGCGGCGTTCAACTCGATGCCGCGCGAGGAGCTGTTCTGGTCGGACGCCGAGCAGATCCACAAGGACATCCGCGCCATCTTGCGCCTGGAGCAAGAGCGCGGCGCGCGGCTTACGCTGCGCGCCGACCCACTCAAGCGGGGCATCGCCGCCATGGTGATCATGCCGCGCGAGAGCTTCAACGCCGACGTGCGACGTTCCATCCAGGCGTTCCTGCAGGAGCGGCTGGCGGCCAGCCGCGTCGACTACCGCTTGGCGTTGGGTGAGGACCAGAGCCAAGCGCGCTTCCACTTCTTCTTCACCACCGACATCGACCCTGGCGAGCTCGACGTCAAGGAGCTCGAGCGCACCATCGTGCAGTTGGCGCGGTCGTGGCAGGAGGAGCTGCGCGAGCGGCTGCTGGAAGCGTCCGGCGAGCGTGCCGGGCGGGCCCTGGCCAACCGCTACGCCAACGCCTTCGACGATCGCTACCGGGCGAACGTATCGCCCAACCGCGCGCTGCGCGACATCGCCAACCTCGACCGGCTCGACGGTCGGCAGTTCGTCATCGACTTGATCAACCCGGTGCACGCGGAGGGCGAGCCCGCCACCACGCTGCTCGTCTACCACGTGGGGCACGGCTTGTCGCTGTCGGACGTGATGCCGCTGATGGAGAACCTGGGCTTCCGCGTGCTGGAGCAGAACCCGTACAACCTCACGGTCGAGGGGGAGCACCGCGGCATCGACGTCTTCCGCGTGCAGGACGTCCGCGGCAACGTCATCGACGTGCGCTCGGACCGCGACCGGCTGATCCGGGCGATGGAAGCGTTGCTCGTCGGCGAGGCGGAGAGCGACCGGCTCAACCGCCTGGTGCTGGAAGCCGGGCTCGACGTCCGTCAGGTGGCGCTCCTGCGCGCGTACCAGATGTACTACGCGCAGCTCAACCTGGTCACCAGCCGCTCCTTCGTCAACTCCGCGTTGCTGGGGCATCCGCACGTGGCTGCCGCCCTGATGGCGTACTTCGAGGCCAAGTTCGACCCGGCCCGCGGCACCATCGAGGAGCGCGCCGGCGACGTGGAGGTGGCGCGACAACGGGTGGTCGAGTCGCTGAGCGAGGTCGCGTCGCTGGCCGAGGACCAGGTCTTGCGGGGCCTGCTCGACCTGATGGACGCCACCGTGCGCACCAACTACTTCCTGGGCCACGAACGCATCTCGTTCAAGCTCGACTCGACGCGGGTGGGCACGATGCCGGAACCGCGGCCGATGTTCGAGATCGCGGTGATGGCGCGCGGCGTCGAAGGCACGCACCTGCGCGGCGGCAAGGTCGCGCGCGGCGGGATCCGCTGGTCGGAGCGCCCCGACGACTTCCGCACCGAGGTGCTGGGCCTGATGAAGACCCAGATGACCAAGAACGCCGTGATCGTGCCGGTGGGGTCGAAGGGCGGCTTCGTGGTCAAGAGCGCGCCCGCCGGACGTGACGCTCTGCGCGACTACGTGCGCCAGCAGTACCAGACCTACATCCGCGCGCTGCTCGACGTCACCGACAACCTCGTCGACGGCGTCGCGCGGCATCCGGCCGGGGTGCTGGTGTACGACGACGTCGACCCGTACCTGGTGGTCGCGGCCGACAAGGGCACCGCCACCTTCTCCGACACCGCCAACGCCATCTCGGCCGAGTACGGCTTCTGGTTGGGAGACGCCTTCGCGTCCGGCGGTTCCGCCGGCTACGACCACAAGGGCATGGGCATCACCGCCCGCGGCGCCTGGGAGTGCGTGCGGCGCCACTTCGCCGAGGAAGGCGTCGACGTCCGGCGCGACCCGTTCACCGTCATCGGCATCGGCGACATGTCCGGCGACGTCTTCGGCAACGGCATGCTGTACACCGACCGCATCCGCCTGGTGGCGGCGTTCAACCACCTGCACGTCTTCCTCGACCCGGACCCGGACCCGGAGGCGAGCTTCGCCGAGCGCCGACGGCTGTTCGATGCGCCGCGCTCGAGCTGGTCCGACTACGACCCGAAGCTCATCAGTCGCGGCGGCGGGGTGTTCGAGCGCTCGGCCAAGCGCATCGAGTTGAGTCCGGAGGTCCGCGCGCTGCTCGGCGTCGAGGTCGAGGCGATGAGCGGCCAGGACCTGATCCGTGCCGTGCTCAAGCTTCCCGTCGACCTGCTGTGGAACGGCGGCATCGGCACCTACGTCAAGGCCTCGAGCGAGCGTCATGCCGAAGTCGGCGACTCGGCCAACGACGGCGTGCGCGTCGACGCCACCGAGCTGCGCTGCAAGATCGTGGGCGAGGGCGGCAACCTCGGCTTCACCCAGCTCGCGCGCATCGAGTACGCCCGTCTCGGCGGACGCATCGACACCGACGCCATCCACAACTCCGCCGGCGTCGACACCTCCGACCACGAAGTCAACATCAAGATCCTGCTGCAGCCGCTCGTGCGGTCCGGCGAGATGAGCGAGGCGCAACGCAACCGCCTGCTGCACGACATGACCGACGAGGTCGCGGCGCTGGTGCTGCGCCACAACGCGCACCAGTCGCGCGCCCTGAGCATGGCCGAGCGCGCCAGCAAGTCCGACCTCGCGCTCTACGGTTCGTTGCTCGAGTACTTGGTGGAGCGCGCAGGGCTCAACCCGCGGGTGGAGTACCTGCCGTCACGCAAGCAACTCGAGGAGCGGCGCCGCGCCGGGGAGGGCCTGACACGCCCCGAGCTCTCGGTGATGATGGCCTACGTCAAGATGGGGCTGTTCCGTCGGTTGCTCGAGACCGACCTGCCGGACGAACCTCACCTGCGCCACTACCTGACTGCGTACTTCCCGAGCGCGCTGCAAGGACGCGTGGCCGACGCGATCGAGGCCCACCCGTTGCGGCGCGAGATCACCGCCACCGTCATCACCAACACCCTCGTCGACCTGCTCGGCATGGCGTTCGTGCACCGGTCCATGCGCGACAACGGTGTCGGCGCCATCGACGTCGTGCGCGCCGCGCTCATCGCGCTCGAGGTGCTGGACGCCCGGGCGTTCGCCGAACACGTCGAGGCGCTCGAGGGCGCGATGCCGATCACCTCGGTCTACGACGCGCTCGACGAGCTGGTCGGGGCGGTCGGCGGGGTGGTCAGCTGGATGGTGTTCAACGACATCGGCGGGGGCGACTTCGACCAGGTGGTGAGCACCTACCGCGAACCGCTGCGGACCTTGCGGGGCGGGCTCGAGGGCTTCCTGCCAGGCGCCGAGCGCCGCCGCTTCCGCGCCAGCGTCAAGCGTCTGGTGAAGGGCGGCCACGACGAGGCGACGGCGGCCGAGGTCGCGAGCCTCGAGTACCTGCCCGCGAGCGTCGGCGTGATCGAGGTGGCGCGCCGCACCGGCGTCGACCTCGAACAGGCCGCCACCCGGTTCTACATGGTGGGCGAGCGGCTATCCCTCGGGTGGATGCGCGACACGCTCTCGCAGACCGCGGCCTCGGGCAGCTGGGAGAAGATGGCGCTGATGGGCCTGGTGATGGACTTGCGCGAGGCGCAGCAGCGCCTCACCGGCTCGTACGTCCTCGCGCGCGCCCACGAGCCGGGGCTGACGCTCGACGCGTTCCTGCGGCGGTTGCCGTCGTTGCGCCGCTTCGACGACGCTCTGAACGACCTGCGCGAACCGGGGGCGCTCGACCTGGCCTCGGCGGCGGTGCTGGTGCGCATGCTGAGCCAAGCATGCGCCGCCGCGCAGCAGGGCGAACGCGCGGTCTGAGCGCGG
>CAZACZ010000009.1:42172-54713 GCA_964483695.1 uncultured bacterium
ACGCTGGAGGTCGGCGCTGAGGCGGCGTGCACCAACGAGCGCAGCAGGGCGAACGCGCGGTCTGAGCGCGGCCTGACGCTGGACGTCGGCGCTCAGGCGGCGCGCACGAACGCGCGCAGCAGGGCGTCGAGGCGAGCCAGACCGTCCTCGGTCGTCCGTAGCCGACGCTCGGCATCGATGCGCAGGAGGCCGTGGCGCACGCCGTCGCCGAGCCACCGGGCGTGAACGTCCTCGACGCGCACGCCGGTGTGCGCTTGGAGTTCGGCCAGGTCGACGCCCCCGAGCGTCCGCAGGCCGGTCATCAGGCGCTCGAGCACCACGTCGGAGGCGCTCAGCACCTCGCGTTCCGGCGCCTCGCCCGCCAACCAGCCTTTGATCGGGGCGTTGCGCAGCCGCGTCCCGAACGGTCCCTCCGGCAGGTAGCTCGACGCGGACGGCCCCAAGCCCAGGTACGCCCCGCCGCGCCAGTAGACCGCGTTGTGGCGCGACTCCTCGCCGGGCACGGCGTAGTTGCTGACCTCGTAGCGCCGCAGGCCGTACTCCTGCAGCACCGCCTTGGCCAGGTCGAAGGCGTCGGCGTCCGCTTCGGGGTCCACGCGCACGCCACGCAGGGCGAACGGCGTGTGCGGTTCGACGGTGAGGGTGTAGACGCTCACGTGGCGCACCCCCAGGTCGGCCACGCGCCGCAGGTCGCGCGCTAGGTCCTGACCGGGGACTGCCATGATCACGTCGACGGCCACGCGGAACCCGGCCGCCAGCGCCATGCGCACCGCCGCCAGCCCCTGGTCGCCATCGTGGACGCGACCCAGGAAGCGGAGCGCGTCGTCTTGCGTCGACTGCAGGCCGATCGACAGGCGGTCGAAGCCGAGGCCCCGGAACCGCTCCAACCGACCAGCGTCGAAGGTGAGCGGGTCGGCCTCGAGCGTCGCCTCGACGCGGGCCAGACCCCCCTCCGGCCCGTCGCGTCTCGCTTCGCGCCCGGGTTCGTGCCCGGCCCGCCCGAGCGCTGCGGCGCCACCCCAGCCGCGCCGCAGCGCGGCCGCGACGCGCGCCAACTCGTCGTCGGTGAGGTGCGAGGGCGTGCCGCCCCCGAGGTAGACGGTGTCGAGCGGGCCGGGGTAGCGCGCGCTCGCGGCCTCCACCTCCTGCTCCAACCGCGTCAGGTAGCGCGCCACCAGGCCCTCGTGCCTGCGCATCTTGTGGAAGTCGCAGTACGGGCAGATGCTGGGGCAGAACGGGACGTGCAGGTAGAGCGAACGCACCATCGCGCTCATCAGGGTAGTGCAGGAAGCGGGGCGGCACCGCATCGTGCCGCCCCGCTCGTCGATTCGAAGGTTCCGAGGCGCAAGCGCCCCGTCTCGCGTCAGTTGGTGGGGATCTCCGCCATCTGCTCGTCGAGGATCAGGTTGGCTTCGCCGTTGGCCAGGTGCAGCGTCTCCTCGACGTCGGCGCCGTCCATGATGGCGGCCATCTCCGACTCGATGAGGTCGCGCACGAAGTCGTAGCCAGGGACCGGCGGCTCGGCGATGCCGTACTTGAGCATCTCGAACGCGGTCTGGAAGGACGGCAACGAGGCGAAGAAGTCGCCCAGGCTGGCGGCCACGCTCTGCCGCACCGGGAAGTACTGGCTGGCGACGGCCCACTTGGCCTGCGCCTCGGTGCCGGTGTAGTACTTCAGGAACAGCCAGGCGGCCAGGTTCGCCTCGGCGCTGTGGCCGGCGGGGATGCCGACGCTGGCGCCGTAGATGTTCATGACCGGTTCGGGCGTGGTGTGCGGGATGGCGGCGACGCTCCAGGCGAAGTTCGCGCCCGCCTCGATGGCGCTCTGGTAGAACGGCAGGCCCGACGAGGAGCCGACGGTGAACAGCGTGCGGCCGGCGCCGAAGTTGGTCTGGTCGCCGTAGGCTTCGGTCACGAAGGTGGCGCACCCTTCGTCGAACAGGCTCTGGAGGAACGTCATCGCTTCGATGGCGGCCGGGCTGTCGTAGGTGTAGCGGTTGTTCTCGTAGTCGAACACGTCACCGCCGAACGCGAACGTCCAGGAGGCGAAGCGGCTGGCGTCGGTCGACAACTCGTAGCCGATGGCGCCGGACGCGGTGGCCTTGGAGAACGGCGCCTGACCGGCGGCGCAGGACGCCTGGCGGAACTCCGCGGGCGTCGCGGGCGGGCCGTCGAAGTCGATCAGGCCGGCGGCACGCAGCTCGGCCAGCCAGTCGGCGTTGTAGTACAGCACCTCCATCGAGCGGTTCGGGGCGATCGCCAATCGAGCGTTGCCGAAGCTCGGGAAGATGTCGGAGTTGTAGAAGCCCGGGAAGAAGTCGGCCTTGTCCTCCGCGCTCAGGCCCCAGGTGGGCGAGTCGACGAGCGGGCGCATGTCGACCATGCCGTCGACCAGCTGGTAGGTGGCCGCCTGGTTCTGGTACGCCACCACCAGGTTGGGGGTGTCGGAGGTGCCGAGCAGCGCCAGCATCTTCTGGAAGATGTCGCCGTAGCCGCCCTGGTACTCGGCGACGACGGTGATGCCGTACTCGTTGGTCTGGTTGAACTCGTCGATGATCTCCTGCAGCGCCGTCTCGCGCTCGCGCGTGTGCTGGTGCCAGAAGGTGATCGTCTGACCGCTCGGGTCGACGTTCTCGTAGTCCTGCGCCAGCGCCGGGGCGGCGGCGAGCACCGCCAGCAGCGCACCTAGGACGAACAGACCTCGCTTCATGGGGCTCCTTTCCTCTCCGGGGACGTTCCTGGGTCCCGACGCGCGCCCGAACGGCCACCGAAGCGAAGCCCTGCTCCGCTCGCGGGCGCCGCCCGGCGCGTGTCCTGTCGATACCGACCGCCCGCGTGGATCGCGGCCGGGTGCAGCGCGAACGGATGGGTCCGTCCGTCGGTGCCGAGACGAGGGTGGGGCGCTCGCATGTCCATCAGCCTTTCAACCCGGACGTGGCGATGCCCTCGGTGAACTGCTTCTGGGTGATGAAGTAGACGACGAGCACCGGCACCACGGTGATCACCGCGCCCGCCATGAGCAGGTGCGTCTCCGGGCCGGCCTCGGACAAGAAGGTGTAGAGGCCGACGCCCAACGGGCGCCAGGTCGGCGTGGTGGTGACCAACAGCGGCCACAGGAACTCGTTCCAGGACACCACGAAGGTCAGCAGCGTGGCGGTCATGATCACCGGTTTGCTCATCGGCACCACCACGGCGGTGAGGAACCGCAAGTGGCCGGCGCCGTCGATGCGCGCCGCGTCGAACAGCTCGTGCGGGATGCCCATGAAGAACTGCCGGAAGAGGAAGATGATGAACGCCGTCGACATGAACGGCACCGTCAACGCGGGCAGGCTGTTGAGCCATGACCCCCACGGGATGACCTCGCCGCGCACCAGCAGGAAGTTGGGGATGAAGGTGACGGTGCCCGGGATCATCAAGGTGGCGAGGAGCACCATGAAGATCGCCTCGCGCCCGGGGAACTCGATGCGCGCGAAGGCGTAGCCGGCCAGGGTGCAGGTGACGAGCACGCCGAGGATCACGATGGCGGTGATGATCACGCTGTTGCGGAAGTAGAGCGCGAAGTCGGCTTCGGTCCAAGCGATCTCGTAGTTGACCCACTGCGGTACGCGCGGCACCGCCTGCCGGTTGATGGTCTCTCCGAGCGTCATGAGCGAACTCGAGATCATGTACAGGAACGGCGTCATCGACACGATGGCGCCCACCACCAGCAGGAAGTAGACCGGTAGGTGCGTCGCGCGGAACTCGAACGGCTGCCGTGCGGCGCGTGGCCGAACGCGCGCCTGGCCCGGCGAGCCGGCCGCCGCGGCGTCGGCCTGCTCCGCAGAGCGGCGCCTGGCGGGGAGTTCAGCCACGGAACACCCTCCGGCCGAAGAAGCGGTTCTGCAGCAACGTGAGGATCAGGATGATGGCGAACAACACGAACGACTGCGCGGCGGCCAGGCTGAAGTTGTTGCGCTTGTAGAAGGTGTCGAAGATCACGATGCTGGCGGTGTCGACGGCGTCGCGGGTGGCAGGCGCGCGCATCACGTAGATGTGCGTGAACGCCTGGAACGTGCCGATGAAGCCGAGCACCGTCAGGTAGAAGGTCACCGGCGACAGCAGCGGCACGGTGATGTGGGTGAACTGCTGCACCCGGTTGGCGCCGTCGATGGCGGCGGCGTCGTACAGCTCGCGCGAGATGTTGCCGAGGCCGGCGAGGAAGATGACGGCGTTGTAGCCGGTGTACGTCCAGATGCCGAAGATGATGATCGTCACCAGCGCCAGCGACGGGCCGGCCCAGAAGCCGTCGAACTGCACCCCCAGGGGCGACAGGAACTTGCCGAAGATCAGCTCGCTCACCGGGCGGTTCTCGAACAGCCAACTCTGGGGTGCGATGCCGAACCAACCAAGCACGACGTTGGCCAGGCGCTCCTCGCGCGGGCTGAAGAGGTTGCGGAAGATCGCGGCGCCCGCCACCGCCGGCGTGACGTACGGCAGGAAGTACAGCATGCGGAAGAACTCCTGGCCGCGGATCTTCTGGAACAGCAGGCTGGCGAGGATCAGCGCCAGCACGATCTGGACCGGCACCGAGCCGAAGCCGTAGTAGACGGTGCGCACCAGGCCTTGGAGGAAGTCGCGGTTGCCGGTGGCCACCATCGAGTTCCAGCCGAGCGCGATGGACACGCCGGCACCGATCAGCACCAACGCACCTAGCCCCTTGGCGATGCGCGGGGCTGCCTCGTGCTCGCCGCGGAAGGCGTCGTTCCACAACCAGTGCGCCAGCATGATCGCCACCAGCCCACCGAAGAACGCGATGGCGCCGCCGGCGTCCCCCAGGGTGGCGGCGTAGTTCTGCAAGCCGATGAAGTCGCCCTTGCGGATCCGCCAGCGATGCACGCTCATGTAGAACGAGTAGGCGATCGGGAACAGCCCGAACACCGCGATGACGAGCGTCGCGGGGAGGACGAACAGGTAGCCGGTGAGCCAGTCGTTCCACTGCCGACGCGAGACGCGCCGACGGGGGCGGGGGGTGCTGGTCACGGTCGGATCGGACATACGAGCCATGCGCGCCTGGGCACCGAGGCGATCGGCGCCCGGCCGGCCAGAGAAGCGTACCGCCGGCACGTCATGCGAGCGTCAAGCCGGCATCGACCGAGATCCGTCGGTGGGCGTCCACATGCCCAACTATACCGAAGGGGAGACTCCGGCCGACTCGCGTGGGCGCGGTACCATGCGCCGTGCCTACCGACCCGGCTCGTACCGTCTACTTCGCCGAGGTCGTGCCCGGCATCGAAGAGCTGGCGCGTACCGAGTTGGTGGAACTCGGCGCGCACGGCATCACGCCCGCCGAGGATGGCTGGCGGTTCGCGTACCGCGGACCGGTGGCGCGCCTGCTCGCGGCGCGTACGGTGCAGGCCGTGTCGTGGGCGCTGCGCTTCGACGTGCCGCGACCGAAGGCGCTGCTGGGCGACGAGCACTTCCGACGGCTGCGCGCGGCCGTCACCGAGGTCGCGCGGACGGGCGCCTTCGACGGCTTCCGCTTCGCCGCGGCGGGGGCGGCGTCGAACGTGTTCCAACGCCTGGCGACGGCGCTGTCCGACGCCACCGGGCTACGCCACCGCCCCGACGACGGCGAGCTTCTCATGCGTGTTCGCCCCGACCGCGACAAGGGCGGCTGGGAGGTGCTGGTGCGCCTCACGCCGCGGCCGCTGGCGACGCGCGCCTGGCGCGTGTGCAACCGAGCGGGCGGCCTCAACGCCACCGTCGCGGCGGCGATGAACGAGCTGGTGGGGTTGGGGGAGCGCGACCGCTACCTGAACCTGATGTGCGGCAGCGGGACGCTCATGGTCGAGCGCGCGCTGGCCGGGCCGGCGGCCCGCATCGTCGGGGTGGACGTCGACGCCGACGCGATCGCCTGCGCGCGCGCCAACCTGCAGGCGGCCGGGGCAGCGGAGCGCTGCGAGACGGTGGTCGCCGACGTCGCGTCGTTGGGGCGGTCGGGCGGCACGGGTGGCGTGGAACCCGCGTCGTTCGACGTGCTGGTGGCGGACGCCCCCTGGGGCGACGCGGTGGGGCGGCACGCCGATCACCCGCGGTCGTACCCCGAGCTCCTGGCCGCGGCGGCGCGGTTGGCCGCTCCCGGGGCGAGCTTCGCGCTGCTGAGCCACGAGGTGCGTCTGGTGCGGCGTCTGCTGGAGGAGCCCGGGCCTTGGCGCGTCGAGCGCTCGGTCCAGGTCGGCCACGGCGGCCATCACCCCCTGCTGGTGGTGCTGAATCACGTCGGGGACGCGCCTTCGCCGTGATAGACTCCGGCCGTGACACCCCGTCGTAGCGGCCGCCCCACGCGCCAGGAGGGCCCGGTGTGAGCCAACCAGATCGTGCCGCGCGTGACGGCCTGGCGGCAGGGATGCGGCGCATCCGACCGGGCTGGTACCTGCTGGCGGCGCTGAGCGTGTACGCCGTGGTGGTGACGGCGTTGGTCCTCGGGCGCGGAGGCGGCGCCGGCGACGACCACGCCGCGTCGACCACCGCTTCGACGGTCGACGACGCCGGCCGGGCTGGCGCCGCATCGCCAGGAGCGGCGGCCAACGCACCGGTGGCCGCGACCGCCGCGACGACCGAGGCGCCGCCGGGGTTGTGGTTCCCCATCCCGGGCGCGCGGCTTCCGACCTCCGACGACAACCTCCCCGGCGCGCCGCGCGCCTACCGCCGCGGCGTCAGCCAAGGCTTCGACTTCCACGACGGCGACGCGGGCGTGCCGATCGCCTTCGGCACGCCGGTGGTGGCGGCCGCCGCCGGCAGCGTGGTGCGCGCGGACACCGCCTACGTCGAGCTCGATGCGCGCGCCTGGCAGGATCTGCTCGACGCCGTGGCCGAGGGTGGCGCCGACGAGCCGCAGCTCGATCGGCTGCGGGGGCGCCAGCTCTGGATCCGCACCGCCGACGGCACCGTGCTGCGCTACGGCCATCTCTCGTCGGTGCGTGACGGCGTGCGGGTGGGCAGCCAGGTCTACCGTGGGCAGGTCGTGGGGTACGTCGGCAACTCCGGGACCGACGACGGCGTGGCTGGTCGTCGCGACGGCGCTCGTCTGCGCTTCGAGATCTGGTCGAGCGACGACACCTTCTTCGGTGAGGGCCTGGATCCCACGCAGGTGCGCCTGCGCGCGGCCTCGCTGTTCGCGGGGCCCTGAGCATGCGCCCGGACGACATGCCTACCGAACGCACCGTGCCGGAACCCCGCGCGGCAGAACCCGGCGCGCCGGGGCAAGCGCCGGGTCCCGAGGCGCACGCCTCGACGGGCGGGGGCTTCGGCGGTTCGGACGTCCCCGCCCTGTACGTGGTGTGGAGCAACGTCTGGGTGCGGGCGGTCGGCTACGTGGCCGGCTCGCTGTTCCTGGCGTTCGTGCTGTGGCGCTTCCGTTCCGGCTACGCCTTCGCGCTCGAGGTCGGGGTGATCGGCTTCATCATCGCCTACGTCCTCAACCCGTTGGTCGGCGCGCTGATGCGGCTGCGCATCCGCCGTGGCTTCGCCGTGGCCCTGGTCTACCTGTTGCTGCTGCTCCTCATCGCGTTCGGGTCCGTGGTGGTCAGCCAAGTCGTGCTGGAGACCGGGCGCTTCGTGCAGTTGGTGCCTGCCGCGTTCGAGAACCTTTCGGCGACCTTCGGGCGCGTGCAGGCGTGGTTCGCCGGTTGGCTCGAGCGGCTGCCCGACTTCCTCGGGGACCGGCTGGGCGGCGCCGATGAGGGCGGCGCCATCGCCGAGCAGGTGCGCCAAGAGATCGTCGCGTTCTTGCAGCAGCTTGGCTCGAGCCTGGCGCGCTTCCTCGAGGAGCTCGTGCAGGGCGGCCCTGGCATGCTCCTGACGGGCGCGACGGCGGTCATCTCCACCACCTTCCAGATCGCGCTCATCCTCATCGCGGGCGCGTACTTCCTCTACGACTTCCCTCGCTTCGTGGCGGCGTTCCGTCGGCTCGTGCCGGTGCGCCACCGGCCGCTGGTCGAGGACCTGATGGAGAAGGCCGACCTCGCGGTCGGCGGCTACCTGCGCGGGCAGCTCTTGATCACCACCACCTTGGGGGTGCTGATCTGGGTCGGGCTCAGCATCCTCGGCGTGCCCCTCGCCACCGCGATCGCGTTCGTGGCTGCGGTGTTCAACCTGATCCCGTACCTGGGGCCCATCATCGGAGTGATCCCGGCGGTGCTGCTCGGGTTCACCGTCGGCCCGTGGACGGCGTTGCTGGCGGCCGCCGTGTTCCTGGTCGCCAACCAGATCGAAGGCAACGTCCTATCGCCGCTCATCCTGTCGCGATCGACCAACCTGCACCCAGTCACGGTGATGCTGGCGATCATGGCGGGGTTGGGCCTGCTCGGCCTGCTGGGCGCGCTGCTGGCGGTGCCGACGGTGGCGCTCGCCAAGGTGGTGATGGAGGAGTACCTGCTTGGCCGCCCCGCCTTCCAGGAGGTCCCGCCGCCGTTGGTGGCCGACGACACCGACGAGGTCTGAGCTTCGCGTGGGTCAGTCGTTGGCGGCGGCCTGGCCGGCGCGAGGCTTGCCGTCGTACATCAGCTCGTCCGCGCGCCGCATCAGGCTGTCCTCGTCGGGGCCGTCGTGTGGGAAGGTGGCCACGCCCACGCTGGCGGACAGGCGCGTGCCCTCGAACTCCAGGTCGGCGATGAGGGTGGCGAAGCGCATGGCGGCACGCTGCCCCTCCTCGGCGTCGATGCCCGGCAGCAGCATCACGAACTCGTCGCCGCCCCAGCGGAACCCGCAGTCCGACGAGCGTTGTTCGCGCCGCAGCACCTCCGCCACCCCGACCAGGGCGGCGTCACCCGTGGCGTGACCGTGACGGTCGTTGACCGCCTTGAAGCCGTCGAGGTCGATGAGCACGATGCTGAGCGGCTGGCGGTAGCGCTCCGCGCGGGCCAGCTCCGCCCGGAAGCGGCGTTGGAAGCCGGCGCGGTTGCCGAGGCCGGTGAGCGGGTCGGTGAGCGCCGAGCGCTCCAGGGCGCTGACGTGCTCGGCTTGCCGCACGATGACGGCGATGTGCTGCGCGTACGCCTCCGCCACCCGGACGGCGTCGCTGCCGAAGGCCTCTTCGGTCGAGAAGTTGTCGATGTTCAGCACCGCCACGACGTCACCGTGGTCGGTGATCGGCACGAGCACCTGGGCGCGCATCTCGTCGACGCGGCCGCCCTCGACGTGGACGGGGCTACGGGTGCGGGAGGAGGCCGTGCTCTGCGTCAGGATGTCCGCGCCGCGCAGCACCCGCGGCTGGCCGCGGCGGAAGTCGTCGGACGGGCCGGCGTACCAGCGAAGCTCCTCGGCGTAGGTGAACGGTCCGGCGCCGCGCTGCAAGCTGGCGAGGTCGTAGCCGACGGCCGCTTCGAAGCGGAACAGGTCGCCTTCGCGCACCAGGATCGAGGCGGCCTCGGCGTCGGGAACCAGCTCCACCGCGGCTTCCGCGGCCTGGTGGAAGAGCGTGGCGGGGGCGTCCGAGCGCGCCAGGCGGCGCACCACGTCGAGCATCGCCACCAGCCGACGGTGGAGCAACACCCGTTCCAGCGCCACCCCGAGGGAGCCGGTCGCGGCGGCGAGCAGCCGACGATCGTCGTCGCTCCAGGGCCGGACGCGGTCGAACGTCACCGCCGCGACCAACGCCTGCACCTCTCGCCGCGCGTTGACGATGGGCACCAGCGCGACGCTGCGCAGCGGCGCGCCGCCCGCCTTGCCGCTCCACGACGCGATGGTCGACACGTCGTCGAGCAGCGTGGGTTCGCGGCTCTCCCACGCCTCGCGGATCATGCCGTCGAAGGCGAAGCCCTCCTCCAGGCTGGTCGCCAACGCCTCCGGCAGATCGCCGACGCGCGCCAGCGGCCGGAGGCGGGCGTGGCGCAGCTCCAGCACCGCGCCGGCATCCAACTCGAGGGCGCTCATCAGGTCGTGAAGCGCCGCCCTGGCGGCGGGCCGCACGCCGTCGGCCTCGAGCAAGCGTTGGTTGAGGCGCGCCAGGAACTCCTGTTCGGTCTTCTGCCGGCTCAGCGCCGCGGTCGCGGCGAGCCGCTGGAGGACCTCCTCCATGATGCGGACGAAGGCCCGTAGCGTGTCGTGGTCGTGCGGGCCGAACGCGTTGGGAAGGGCGTGCTCGAGGTTGAGCACGGCGCACACCTCGCCGCCGCAGCGCACCGGCAGCGCCAACTCGCTGCGGGTCGGTGCGGCGGTGGGCGCGGGCAGGTACTCGGGGTCGGCACCGGTGTCCGGCACGTACTGCGGTTCGCCGGTGCGGTAGGCGCGGCCCGACACGGTGCGAAGCGGCATGCGGAAGCCGGGCGGGACGTTCCAGCGCCAGGTAGTGTGCAGCAGCAACTCGCCACCATCGGGTACGAAGATCTCGGCGTGCGCGAAGGCCAGCATGTCCGACAGGAGGCGCGGCGCGGAGCGGAACAGGCGATCGACCTGATCGGCCTGATGGAGCTCCAGCGCGGCCTGCTGCAGCAGGCGCGCGCGACGGCTGGCATGGCGGGCGTTCCGCTCGGCGGCGTGCCACAAGGTGAAGAGCTGGTGGCCCGCCCCGCCGGCGATGAGCATGGCCGCCGCGAGACCCACCACGTCGCTCCAGGACGCCGGGCTGCCCAGCAGGGCGCTACGCACCCACAGCAGCGCGAAGCCCACCGGCGCCAGGATGGCGCCGGCGCGCCAGCCCATCCCCACGGTGGCGATCATGTACGGCACCGCCAGCAAGAACCCCTGCCACAGCGTCAGGCGGTGCGTCGGGAAGCTGGCGAGGAACGCGAGCGCCGCGGCGACGCTCCACAGCACCGGACCGACCCGGAGGCGGACGGTGCGCGCGGAGCGTCTGGGGGGATCGCCGGCGGACGACGAGGGGAACACCGCGGCCATCTTCTCACGAACCGTTGACGCGTCCTATGGCGCACTTCTCTCTCCCTCTCGCCCGCGGCGACGTGGCCAACCGCAAAGCTCGCGGCGCCGCCTGCGCGGTACACTACCTGCCGTGGCGAAGGCGCGTCGGGAACGGAAAACTCCTGCCAGGACGGCGCTCGATCTCGAGGCCATCGGCCTGGTGGTGGTCGCGGTGGGGGTCTTCCTCGCCGGTGTCCTCGTCCCGGCGCTGCCGAGCGGTGAGCTCGGCCGGACGGTGCGCGCCGCGCTGGTGGGGCGCCTCGGCTGGGGCGCGTACGCCCTTCCGTTGCCGCCGCTCGTGCTCGGCGGGTTGTTCCTGCTGCGCCGCAGCCCGCGTTGGTGGCCGCGCGTGCTGCTCGGGTACGTGCTGGCGGTCGCCGGCGCCTGGGGGGTGCTGGTGTTCGTGGCGTCCGCCGACACCGGCCGCTGGGGCGCGGCGCTGCGCGCCGGTCTGGCAGGCGCCTGGGGCGCGCTGGCGGTCGTTCCCGCGGTGGTGATCATCACCATCGGCGTCGACGTCCTTGCGGCCGAACCGCCCACCCACTTGCTGCGGGGGGTGCTGCGGGCGGTGGCGCGGGCCCTGCGCGCCGCCGGAGCGTGGCTCGTGACCACCCGTGGGCGGTTGCGGGCACGCGCAGCGTTCCAGGCCGATGCCGCGCAGGCGCGTCGCGCGCTCACCGAACTCGACCGCGACCTCCAGGCCCTCAGCGCCCTCTACCCGGGCAGCGTGGAACTCGAGCGCTGGCGGGACGAGGTGCGCGCCAGCCAGCGCAGCCTCGCGTCGCCCACCACGGACGCCATCCGCGAGGCGCGCGCCGACCTGCGCGCCTGGCAGGGCGCGGTGACCGGCTTCGCCAAGGACCGGGCGGCCGAGCTGGTGGTGCACCTCGAGGCGGAGACGGCGTTGCCGCCCGATCCCGACGCCGACACCTTCGAGAGCTGGGGCGTCGGCATGAAGCAGGTGCTCGGAGACGGCGTCGAGCAACGCGGACGGGCGGCGGAAGCCGTCGACCGCGTGCGCAAGGCGCTGGCGCTCGACCTCACCTCGTTGCTCGAGCGTCACCGGCGCCTGGCCCGCGAGCGCGACACCGACCGCCGCGCGCTGAAGGGGATGACGCCGCGCCAGCTGGTGGAGGCGTCGGCGGCGCATCAGCGGCGGTTGGCGGAGTTCGCCGCCGTGGCCGCCGACGCGGTGGCGCTGGATCGCTTCGGTGAGGCGCTGGAACCGTGGCGTGGGTTGGTCGACCGGTTGGCCGCCGCGCTGGAGGCGTTCCCCGAGCACGACGAGCTGGCCGACTTCCACCGCACCCTCGCCTCCGAACTCGACGACAAGGGCGCTGGGCTGCTGGTGCAGTTCGGTGGCTGGAACGACGCGCTCGACGCGGTCCTCGAACGCGCGCGCGCGCATCGCGAGGCGGCCCGGGCGCGGCAGGAGGCGGCCGACGCAGCGGCGGAAGCGGCTGCGGCGTCGGGCGCGGGAGCCGCGGCGTCGTGGCGCGACGACGACCTGGCCGCCGTCGCCACCGTCGACGAGCGGCGGGTGGCGCAGGCGCTGATCGGAGAGGAGATCGCGCTGGCGCTGCCGGGCGCCGCCCACGAGGCCGAGGCGGGGGCCACCGGCCACGACGCGCCAGACGACACCCTC
>CAZACZ010000010.1:0-15137 GCA_964483695.1 uncultured bacterium
CGCTACTCCCGCAACAGCAGGTCGTCGATCTCCAGCACCGGAGCGTTCCAAGCCTGGCTGGCCGTCGCCACCTGCGCGGTCCCGGTCAGCGCCCCTGGGAAGCCGAACGCCTCGCGTTCACGGATGCGCGCGTCCTTCTCTGCCTGCTCGCGCAACCGGCGGGCGCTGCGCTCCTCGCGCGTCACGCGCTGCAGCAACTGCTCGGCCTGCACCGGCTTCAGCGGGCGCGAGAAGTAGAAGCCTTGCGCCAAGTCGACGCCGAGTCGACGCAGGTAGTCACGCTGGAACGCGGTCTCGATGCCCTCGGCCACGACCTCCTTGCCCAGCTTGTGGGCCATGGCGCAGATCGCCTCGACGATCGGTCCTGCGTTCGCGGCGACCGCTTCGGACGGCACCAAGCCGCTCACGCTCGCGACCAACGCCGCCTCGCCCACTTCGGGGAAGCGGCGGGTGCCGCGCGACGTCGTCTTGAGATCGGCCTGCAGCGCGCGCGGCACCAGGCCTTGCACGAACGACTTGTCGATCTTGAGCTTGCGGATCGGCAAACGCTGCAGGTAGGCGAGCGACGAGTAGCCGGTGCCGAAGTCGTCCAGCGCCGTCGGCACGCCCAGGCGCTCGAGCTTCGCCAACGTGCGCAGCGCCAGCTCGTAGTCCCGCACCAGCACGCTCTCCGTAACTTCGATCTCGAGCAGGTCGGGGTCGATGCCGGAGTCCGACAACGCACCGCGCACGGTGTCGACGAACTCTTGCTGGTGGAACTGGACCGTCGACACGTTCACCGCCATCCGCACGGGAAGCATGCCCTGGCGCTGCCATGCGCGCTGCTGCAGCGCGCTCTCGCGGAGCATCCAGTGCCCGATGGGCGAGATCAGCCCGGCCTCTTCTGCCACCGGCACGAACTCGCCGGGGGACACCGTCCCAAGCTCCGGGCTCTTCCAGCGCAGCAGCGCTTCGAACCCCACCAGGGCGCCGTCGGTGAGCCGCACTTGCGGCTGGTACGCCACCTCGAACTGGCTCTCCTGCACCGCCCGCCGCAGTTGACGCTCGAGTTCCAGACGTCGGCTGAGCCGCGTGCGCACTTCGATGGTGGAGAAGTGGAAGGCGTTCTTGCCGCCCTCCTTGACCTGGTACATGGCGGCGTCGGCGCTGTGCAGCAACGACTCGGCGTCGTGCCCGTCGCGCGGGTACAGGCTGATGCCGATGCTGGCCGACACCTGGACCTCGCGACCGTCGATGGCGAACGGCGTGCTGAGCTCACGCACCAGGCCGCGCGCGATGGTCGCCGCCTGGTCCTCCCGGTGCACCCCGCGTAGCGCGACGGTGAACTCGTCTCCGCCGATGCGGCCGATCAAGTCCTGGCCTCGGACGTTCTCGCGCAGCACTCTACCGACCTCGCGCAGCAGCTTGTCGCCCACGTCGTGCCCGTAGGTGTCGTTGACGAACTTGAAGCGGTCCAGGTCGACGAACAGCATCGCCAGCCCGTCGTCGGCGTCGGCGGCGCGTTCGAGCTCGCTCGCCAGCCGCTCCTCGAACGCAGAGCGGGTGAACGCTCCGGTGAGCGGATCGACCTGCGCGCGCTCGGACAGTTCCCGCGCGCGGTGCAGCGTCCTGTAGAGCCGCTGCAGCCAGCCGACCGCCAGCCCCGTGCCGGCGTACGCCAGCAACTCGAAGATGGCGTCGACGCGAACGAGGTTACCGAGCGCGAACGCACCACCGTCGCTCGCCGGGATGATGGTGGCGGTGAGGGCGAACCCGGCGACACCGCTTACCAGCCCCCCGGCGATACCCCAGAACCATCCGCCAACGGCGACCGCAACCAGGCCGAACAACCGCACGTGCAGGCCGATCTGGTCGAACATCCAGCCGTAGCCGTAGAGGTAGACGAACCAGATCGCCAGCGGTGCGAGTCGTCCTAACCAGGTCCACATCGTGCGTTCACGGTAGGGGCCGCGCGGTTACGGGAATCTTACGAACCTTCGTGAAGCGCTTCACGTACACCGGGCCGAAGATGCGACGGGCAACGAGCGGAACGGATAGCATGAGCACGTCTCCAAGCGCAGGTGGGCCCCGGCATGGGGGCGGGCCCCCGAGCGGTCGGCAGGCGTCGCCCTGACGCCGAGCTGACCGGCAGGAAGCATCTTGGAGGGGCCCAACTCGCGCGGGCAGCAGCTCGCGCCACTTGGCAGGAGGACACGCATGAAGCGGAAGGCACCGTTCGTCATCCTCGTCGCCCTCACCTTCGCCGTGCTGGCGTCGGTGGTGTCGGCCCAGACGCTCACCATGGCGATGAGCGCACAACCGGACACCCTCGATCCACAGGTCACCTCCGCCACGGCCGCCTTCCAGGTCGGCAAGTCGATCTACGACACGCTGGTCGAGGTCGACCGCGACGGGAACATCGTCCCGGCGTTGGCGTCGTCGTTCGAGGCCAGCATGGACGGCCTCTCCTACACCTTCACCCTGGTCGAGACCAGCTTCCACGACGGCACCGCCTTCGACAGCGGGGACGTCGCAGCCACCCTCGGGCGCATCATGGACGAGGCCACCGCCTCGCCCAAGCGCAACGAGTACGGCGCCATCACGGCGGTCGAGACGCCCGACGACCGAACCGTGGTGATCCGCCTCGCCCAGCCGACCCCGGCGTTGCTCGCGACGCTCGCCTCCGGTTGGAGCGCGATCCTGCCGTCCGAGAAGCTCGCCGAGGGACACGACTTCGGCAACGCGCCCGTCGGCACCGGGCCGTTCGCGCTCACCTCGTGGGTGCGCGACAACGCCATCACGCTGACGCGCAACGACGGCTACTACCAGGGCGCGCCGCAGCTCGAGCAGGTCGTCATCCGCTTCGTGAACGACAGCGCCGTTCAGTTGCAGGGCCTCATCACGGGCGAGTTCGACGTGATCGACACCGTCGCCGCCGCCGACCAGCCGACCGTCGAGCAGGACCCGGCGCTGACGCTGGTGCGCGAGCCCTCGGGCCTGGTGCTGGTGGCGGCACTGAACACCCGTCGCCCGTACCTCAGCGACCCGCGGGTGCGTCGCGCGCTGAACATGGCGGTCGACAAGGAAGTCGTGCTGGACGTCGCGTACGGCGGTGGCACGGTGGTCGGCACCTTCATGGAAGCCGGCAGCCCGTGGTACCCGGCCGCCGTCGAGCCGTTCCCCTACGACCCCGAGACGGCGCGGGCGCTGCTCGCCGATGCGGGCGTGCCAGAAGGCTGGACGCTCGACATGGCGCTGCCGCAGCCGTACGAGGCCCACATCCAGGCCGGCCAGATCGTCCAGGATTACCTCAAGGACGTCGGCGTCAACGCCGAGATCCGCATCGTCGAGTGGGGCGTGTGGCTGTCCGAGATCTACGGCGGCCCGCGCGACTTCGACATCACCGTCGTCGGGCACACCGGCAAGCTCGACCCGAGCGGCCGCTTGGGCGGGTACGGCGTCGAATCGACCAACTACACCGGCTACGCCAACGCCGACGTGGCGGGCTGGATCGCGGCCGCGGCCACCGAAGCGAACCAGACGCGCCGCGCATCGCTCTACGCGCAGGCGCTCACCCGCATGCACGACGAGGCGCCGTTCATCTACTTCGGCACCGCCAGCCGCGTGCATGCCCATCAGGCGAACGTCCAGGGCTTCTGGATGACGCCGCTGCTCGACTCGTTCGACTTCCGCAGCGCGCACTTCGAGTGACTCGATGGCGGGGGGTGAGGGCCTCGCGCTCCTCGCCCCCCGCCCCCTCCGACGGAACGGACGACGTTGTCGCGCTACCTGCTGATCCAAACCGTCAGCTTCGTCGTCACCTTGTGGGTCGTGGTCACGCTGGTGTTCCTGGCCGTGCGTGCGCTCCCCGGTGACGCCGCCACCATCATGGGAGGCCTCGAGGCGTCCCAAGAGGACGTCGCCGCCATGCGCGAGGGGCTCGGCCTCGGACGCACGCTCGGCGTGCAGTACGTCGACTTCCTCGGCGGCTTGGTCCGTGGTGACCTCGGCACCTCGCTGCGCGAGCGCCGCCCGGTGGACGCGGTGCTGCTCGACCGCCTACCGGTCACCATGGCGCTGGCGGCGATGGCGTTCGTCCTCTCGCTGCTGATCGGCGTCGGTCTCGGCCTTCCGGCCGGCTTACGACCCGGCGGCACCGTGGACCGCGTCACGCTGGCGTTCACCACGGTGGCGTTGGCGCTGCCGGAGTTCTGGTTCGGGTTCCTGCTCATCCTGCTCTTCGCGGTGCAACTCGGCTGGTTCCCCGTCCTCGGCTTGCCACCCGAAGGACTCACCTGGGCGGCGTCGTGGCATCTGTTGCTGCCCGCCTTCACCCTCGCCATCCCGCGCGCGGCTCAGCTCGCGCGCCTTGCCAGGGCGCGGGTGTTGGAAGAGCGCCGCGCCGACTACGTCCGCACCGCCCGCAGCAAGGGGCTCCCGGGCCGCGCCGTGGGCCGCCACATCGCCTCCAACGCGCTCCCGGGGGTGCTGCCGCTGCTGGCGCTCGAGCTCGGCGGCCTGCTCACCGGCACCATCGTGGTCGAGCAGGTGTTCGGTCTGCCCGGGTTGGGCGCCACCATCCTAGGCGCCATCTCGGCGCGCGACTACCCCGTGGTGCAGGGCGTCACCATCCTCGCGGTCACCATCTACGTCGGGGTGAACTGGCTCGCCGACGTCAGCCACCTGCTGGCCGACCCCCGCCTGAGGGCGTCGTGACGCGCGCTCGCCTCGGCATCGTGCTGTTCCTGGCGATCGCGGCGTCGACCATCTTCGCTCCGTTCCTCGGGCGCTACGACCCGCTCGAACCCGACTATCGGGCACGCTACGCCCCCGTCAGCGCCCAACACCCGCTCGGCACCGACGGCCTGGGCCGCGACGTGCTGGCGCGCTCGCTGGCGGGCGGTCGGGTGTCGCTGGTGGTGGCGCTCAGCGCCACGCTCCTCACCGTGCTGATCGGCGGGACGCTGGGCGTCGTCGCCGCCGGCGTCGGCGGGACGCTCGACACCGTGTTGTCGCGCCTGTTCGATGCCCTGCTGGCGTTCCCGGGGTTCCTGCTGATCCTGTTGGTGGTCGCCATCCTAGGCGGCGGCAGCGCCCAGACGGTGATGGCGATGGGCATCGCGGGGTCGCCGGTCTACTTCCGTCTTGCACGGGCGTACACCCGCTCGGAGCTGCGCTCGGAGTACGTCCTCGCCGCCAAGGCGTTGGGCGCTCCGCGGCGGCGGCAACTGCTGCGCCACGCGCTTCCCAACTTCGCCGGCAGCATCCTGGTGCAGGCTGCCAGCACCGCGGCCACCTTCCTGCTGGTCGAGGCCTCGCTCAGCTACCTCGGCCTGGGCGTGGCGCTGCCCACCCCGAGTTGGGGCAACGTCTTGCAGGACGCGCGCAGCTACCTGACGCGGCAACCGTGGGCGGCCGTCGGCCCCGGCCTGTTCCTGGCCGCCGCGTCGCTGTCGTTCCAGTTCCTCTCCGACGGCCTGCGCGACGTCCTCGACCGCCGCAGCGCCTAGGAACGCGCGCCGGCGGGGATATCATGCGCAGGTAGCTGGTCGCGGCCGAAGCAGCCGCGCGGCACGGCGCGCAGCCCGCGAGGCGCGGCGCGCTGCGGTGGTAGTTCGCGCCCCTCGGCGCTTGGCGAGCCCACCGGTCAGGAGCGAAGCGCATGTGGATGTGGACCCTCGACGACCGACTCGTGAACATGGACTTGGTGGAGAGCGTGGAGTTGCTCGAGGTCTACCCGGACGACGCCGACCAGGCGCAGGTCGAGGCCGGCGCGCTGGAAGCCGAGTACTTCGAGCTGGTGGCCGTGCTGGGCTCCGGGCAGGAGACGCTGCTGTTCGACAGCGAAGACGCCGAGCAGGCGTACCTCGCCTACGACCTGCTCGCCAAGCTGCTGGCGCGCGGGAGCACCGTCGACGGCGCGACGATCACCGAGCCGCTGTCGATGTTCGACTTGCTCGAGCGGGAGCGTTCCAAGCACAACTGACGGCGGCGGACCGAGCCAGCGGACCTGCCCGACCCAACCGTGACCGAAGCGCGAGCGCCGTCCGCCGCAAGCGCTAGACTACGCCCGTTCGATCCGGAGAGCGGCGTCGCGGGGCCTCGCCCAACGCGGCGCGTCGTGGGCGCAGGGCACCCGCCTTGTTCGACCACGACGCCGCGGCGCCGACCGGCACGGCTCGGAGGCGTCATGACGCGACGTGGTGCTCGGCGGTCGTTGGTCCTCGTGTGGCTCGGCCTGGCGGCCGCGGTGGGGGCCTGCGCGCCGGCCACACCGAACCTCACCTTGTCGACGCGGAGCATCGACGCGCATGGCGGCATGGCGCCCATCACCATCGAGGCCGCGCTCGTTGGTGCGACGGGACAGATCGACTGGGAGCTCGATCCGCCGACCGGCGCCGGTTCCATCGCCCCGGCCGGCGCGCTTGCCACCGACGCGCTTGCGCCGCTGGCGGTCGTCACCGGCGGCCGCATCGAGTACACGCCGCCGTCGAGCGTCGACGTCGTGTCGTCCGCCACGCTGACCGCTACCTTGCGCGGGCAACCGTCGGTGAGCGCCCAGGCGCTCATCGAGCTGCGGCCCCTGCCGGTCTCCGCGCGCGTGGTCGACGGGGGCGGCGTGGCCGTGTCCGGTGCATCGGTGCTCCTGGACGGGATCGTGGCCGCCACCGGCGCCGACGGGACCGTGAGCATGTCCGCACCGGCCGAGCCGTACGACATCGCGGTGCTCTCACCGCTCACCGGCGACGTGTACGCCTTCTCCGGCGTCCGCCGCACCGACCCGGTCTTGATGCTCGGAGCCGAGCAGGCGCCGTTCGCCTACGCAGCTCAGGTCATCGGCGACCTGTTCGGCGGCGCCGGACACCCCAACCCGGCCGACACCCAGACGTTGCTGTTCTTCGGCGCCGGCCGGCGCGGCGTCGGCATCGGCTGGCTCGACCCCGGTCAGGGGCCTGGGTACGTGATCGACCTCGATCTCCTCGACGCCGGTCCGATAGACGGTACGCTGTGCGGCCTGCAGCTCTCCCGCGACGCGGTCACCGACCACCCGATCGACTACCACGGCTTCGGCTGCCGCTCCGCGACCGTGGAGGACGGCGACGTCCTGACCGGCTTCGACGTGGAGCTCGGCGACGTGACCAACGACGATCTCTCGGGAACCGTCGACTTCCCCGCTGGCTTCGGCTACGACGGCATCTTCGGCCGCACCTGGACCTTCTTCCAGCCCAACGCGGCCACTACCCACCGCCTCGACTCCGACGTCGACGACACCAGCTTCGACTTCACCGTGCCCGCCGTCCCGGGAGGGTCGTTCCTCGTCGGCGGCTTCGCCGACGATGGCACCGGCGCCATCAGCGCGCGCTGGCGAGCGGGGATCGAGGCCGGAACCACGGGGGTCGACCTCTCCTACCCCATGCCGCCGCTGCGCATCGCGCCCCTGGACGGCGCCACCGTGGACGCCACGACGCCGTTCCGCTTCGACGCGCGCGCCGGGGCGGTGTACGAGCTGCGGGTGTGGCCCACGGTCGGCAGCGCCCTGCACCTGCTCACGACCGATCAGGAGGTACTCCTGCCCGACGTCGGCGCGCTCGGCTTCGACCTCACGCCGTCCACGTCGTACGGCTGGGCCGTCGACGATCACGCTCCGTTCGGCGACATGGACGCTGCCACCGGCCCGGACGGCTACGCAAGCGGGGTGAACGACTTCCTCGACGCGTTCTTCTGGTACCGGAACGGGCCGACCCGCGACGGCTCGTTCACGCGCTCCTCGGAAGGCAGCTTCGTGACCGGTCCTTGAACGGGCCGCCCGAACGGCCTAGGCCAGTTCGATCGAGGCCGCTCGCACCCCAGCCTCGGAGGCCGCCGGCTCGGCATCGCGGACCTCCCCGACCCGCGCCGCGCGCGGGAAACGGGTCCGCACCGCCGCCAGCACCGCGTCGGCGGCCTCCGGCGCCACGCTCAGCAGCAGTCCGCCGCTGGTCTGCGGGTCCACCAGCGTCCACCACGTCACCTCGTCGAGCGCCTCGCGCCCCGCCACGTGCGCCTGGACGTAGCGCGTGTTGCTGGTGTGCGCCTTGGTCAGGATGCCCTTGCCGAGCGTGTCGCGCGCGCCGGCCAGTAGCGGCACCGAGTGCGGGTCGATGCGAAGCCGCACACCCGAGCCCTCGGCGATGTGCTTGGCGTGCCCCAGCAGGCCGAATCCGGTGACGTCGGTGGCGGCGTGGACGGCGGTGTGGAGGTCGTCGGGGAGGTCGAGGCGGTTCACCTGCCGCATCGAAGCGATCGCTTCGGCCATGGCGGGGTAGCCGACCTCACCGTTCTTCAGGGCCCCTGCTAGGGTGCCGGTGCCCACCGCCTTGGTGAGCAGCAAGACGTCGCCCGGGCGCGCGCCCTGGTTGGTCCACAAGCGGTCGGGATGCGCGAAACCGGTGACGCTGAAGCCGAACTTGAGGGTGTCGTCCTCGATCGAGTGGCCGCCCACCAGCACCGCCCCCGCCTCCTGGATGACGCTCACGGCGCCGCGCATGAGCGCGCCGAGCACGTCCATCGGCAGGCTGTCGAGCGGGTACGCCAGGATGGTCATGGCGGTGCTGGGGCTGGCGCCCATGGCGAACACGTCCGAGAGCGCGTTGGCGGCCGCCACCGCGCCGAAGTCGGTGGGGTCGTCGAGGATCGGGGTGAAGAAGTCGAGCGTCTGCACCGCCACCAGGTCGGGGCGCACCCGCCACACCGCGGCGTCGTCGAGGAGGTCGGTGCCCACCAGCAGGTCGGGGTGGCTCGGTCGCGGCAGCGTGCCGAGCAGCTCGCGGAGCGTGCCGGCGCCGATCTTCGCCGCGCAGCCCCCCTTCTTCACCGTCTGCGTCAGCCGCACCGGACCCTCGGCGGCGCCGGCTCCGCTCCGGGCGGCGCCTTGGGTCGTCGCGCCCTCGTTCACCACGTCGCGCTCAGCCATGCTCGCACTTCCTCCTCGTCGCCTCGGAAGGCCACCCGCCGACCGTGCTTGGCCAGCGCCTTGCGGTACAGGACGTCGTAGTACTCGGTCAGCAGCGTCGTGATCCAGCCTTGGTGGGCGCCTGCGTCGCGCCACGCCTCGTCGTCCTCGGACAGGGCAGCGATGCGCGCGACGACCTCGTCGGTACGTCGGCCGCCGAGGCGCCGGCGCAGGCGGGCGGTGTCGGCCTGCAGTCGCGCAGCGGTGCGCTCGACGCCGTGCCGCGCCGTGGCCGCCGCCACGTACTCCCGGTACGACGACGCGGCGCGCGCCTCCAGCGGCGCTTCGAGCACCACCACCGGTGCTGCCCGCATGCTCGCGAGCAACTCGTCCGGCAGCGTACGCCGGCCCACGAAGCGCGACTCGTCCTCCACCACCACGCGCGGCGCCGGGCTCAACACCAGGTGCGCAGCAACGGCGTTCTCGAACGTCTGCTGGCTCGGCTGCGGAACGTCCTCGGCGCCGAAGGCGCTGCCGCGGTGGCGCGCCTCGGCTTCGAGGTCGAGCACCTGCAGCCGGCCGTCGGCGGTGTCGAACGAGGGCGGACACCCAGCGTGCCCGGAGGCGCCATCGGCCAACGAACGCAGCAGGCGCGTCTTGCCGCTACCGGTGAGGCCCGTGAGCACCACCATGCGCTTGCGCGCCAGCGCGGCCGGCATGCGCTCCAGCAGGTCGGCGCGCAGCGCCTTGTAGCCGCCTTCGACGCGCACCACGTCGTCGCGTCCGATGAACTCGACCACCAACCTGCTGCGCAGTCCGCCGCGCCAACAGGTGACGGCGGTCGGCCCGAGGTCGCACACCGCGCGCCACGCCGCCACCCGGCGATCCAGGTCGGGGCCGACCAACTCGTAGCCGAGGGTCAAGGCGGCGTCCGGTCCCGCCTCCTTGTAGCGGATGCCGACCAGCCGCCGCTCCTCGTCGGTCATCAGCGGCAGGGCGTGGGCGTACGGCAGCGCGCCGCGCAGCACCTCGACGGGGGCGCGGGAATCGATGAGCAGGCGCGTGGGGGTTCCCGCGCCGTCGGGGAACAACGCGCGGGGCGGAACCAGCATCGCCGCCCAGGATACCGCCCTACGGCACCGCGTCGAGCATCGCCTGCACCGCCTCGATCTCGTCCTCGATCACGGTGTGCCCCATGCCCCGGTAGATGCGCGTCTCGACGACGGCGCCCATGCGTTCGAACACCCGCGCCGTCTCGTGCACGCGTGCCTCCGGGATGTGCGGGTCCACGTCGGAGCACCCGAGGAACACCGGCGTCCCGTCCAACTCGCCGACGTCGTCGCGCGGCGTGCCCTCGGGACCGATGAGGCCGCCCGACAGCGCCACCAGGCCGCCGTAGCGTTTCGGGTGCCGCGCCACGTACTCGCTCGCGAGGCAGGCGCCTTGCGAGAACCCGAGCAGCACCAGCCGCTCGGCCCCCACACCGTGATCCCGAGCCTTGGCCACGGTGCGCTCGAGCGCCTCCAAGGCCGACGACAGCCACGGTTCGTTCGCTTCCAGCGGCGCCAGGAACGAGTAGGGGTACCAGGTGTTGCGGCGCGCGCGGGGGGCAAGCCAAGCGAAGCGATCGCGGGCGATGGCGCGCGCCAGGCCGAACATGTCGTCGGCGCTGCCGCCCCGGCCGTGCACCAGCACCAACGCAGGACCGGCCGTGGTCAGCGAGCGACCGGCCAGAAGCGGCGCCAGCCCGTCATGGAGCGTCGGCTCGTCACCGCTGGCCGGTGGCCGGGTCGTCCGGTCGGGGTTCGCGCCCTGCGTCATGCCCGCCCGCTCGCCGCCAACTCGGCAGCGCCGGCGTACCCGAGGGCGCGCGAGATGCCGTTGGCGGCCTCTACCGCCATCCGTCCGAGGACGGGGACGTGATCGCGCGGCACCCGGGACCGAGGCCCGCCGACGCTCACCCCGGCCACGACGTGGCCGGCGTGGTCGTAGATGGGCGCGCCCATGCAGACGGCGGACTCGTCGAACTCGCCCTCGCTGATCGAGTAGCCGCGCGCGCGCGTGGCCGCGAGGTCCGCGCGAAGCGCCTCCACGTCGCGGACGGTGAGGTTGGCGTAGCGCGGAAGGCTCGGGAGGCGCGTCAGGTACTCCTCCCGCCTGGAGTCCGGCAGGTGCGCCAGGATCGCCTTCGGCGCGGCGCCGGCGTGCAGCGTGCTGGCCTGCCCGACGGTGAGCATCAGCCGCACCATCGAAGCGCTCTCGCGGTAGTCGACGCAGACCACTTGGTCTCCGGCGAGCGCACCAAGGTTGACGCTCTCGCAGGTGCGGGCGGCGAGCTCGTCCAAGAACGGCGTAGCCACCGCCACCAGCGACGTGCTGCGCCCCTGCGCGCTGGCAGCCCCGAGCACGTTCACGACCTTCGTGAGTTCGAAGCGCCCGTCGCCGCCCACCGCCAGGAAGCCGACCGACTCGAGCGTCTTGAGCGAGCGGTAGAGCTGGTTCTTCTCGTAGTGCGTGGCGTTCACCAGCTCCGCCAGCGAGTAGCGGAACGGCGGCCTGCCGAACACCAGCAACACCTGGAGCGTTCGTCGAGCGGATTGGATCACGTACTGGCTGTTCAAGGGAGCGCCTCGATCCGCGCCACGTCGCTCCGTACGTCAGATCCCGAACGTGCGAGCGCTGAGTGCGATGTACGTATCATACGGCGAGACGAGTTCGGTCGGTGAACCGGGTCGCGTTGCCGCCCATCCCCACGCGGCGCCCGCGAGCGGTCCGGCCACCACCGTGCCCCTACCCGTCGTCCGTCGGCAACGTGAGGCTCGCGAGGTCGCGCGGGTACTCGGTGAGGACGTCGATGCCGTCGTCGGTCACCAGCACCGTGTCCGAGTGCCGGAAGCCTCCCACGCCAGGAACGTACAGCCCGGGCTCGACGCTGAGCACCATGCCCGGCTCGAGCCGCGTACCGTCGCCGACGTCCATGAACGGGCTCTCGTGGATGCGCTGCCCGAGCCCGTGGCCGACGTGGTGGCGCCAATGGGAACGGAGATCGTGGCGCTCGACGTACGCCTGCACCGCCTCGTCCACCGCGGACGCGCGTGCCCCGGGGCGGATGGTGGCGAACGCCAGGTCCTGGAGCGCCAGCATGTGACCGAAGAAGCGACGCTGCACCTCGCTGGGCACCCCTAAGAACATGGTGCGCTCCAGTTCGGCGATGTAGCCCCAGACGTCGGCGCTCGCGCCGGTCACCAAGGTGTCGCCCTCGCGGAAGGTGGCGTTGGTGGTGAGGGCGTGCGGAAGCGCGCTCTCGGGCCCGATCTGGCCACGATAGATGGCCAGCGCCCCGGAGACCCAGCGGTTGCGCTGCCGGTAGCCCTTGCCCATCGCCTCGGTGAGCGCCTTGGTGGCGTCGCGGCAGGCGGCGCCCACGACCTCGTTCTCGGTGCGGCCCACGCGGGTGCCGTCCTGCAGCAGGCGGTGAGCGTAGCTGGACCAGCGCCCGCTCTCGCGGATCAACGCCACCTCGTGCGCCGACTTGATCGCCATCTGCGCGTCGACGGCCGGCGAGACGAACGCGACGGGGCGTTCCAGCACCGCGCTCAGGGGGCGCGGCACGTACCCCATCACCGGCGGGTAGCCGTCGTAGTCGACGCCCACCGTGCCGCCGGCGCGCACGCCGCGCTGGACGCGCTCGGCCAGGATCTCGATGGGGTGCGTGCGGCCCGGGTACTCCGGGTAGTCGACGACGTGCTCGACCTCGGCCACCAGCCGAGCGTGCTCGCGTTCGAGGCGCGGCACGAACAACGTGCGCTCCCCGTCGCGGGTCACGATCAGCGCGATCGGCCGCTCGGTGGCGGCGAACACGAAGCCGCTGTAGTACTGCACGTACTGCTCGTCGAACAGCACCAGCGCGTCGACGGCCTCCGGCATGCGCTCGAAGGCGGCGCGCGCCCGCGCTCCGCGCTCGTGCGCGGGGATGGGTGCGGGCGCGGGTCCCGCGGGGGGCGCGGCGTACGCCGCGCCCCCGGGATCGGCCCCTGCCGCAGACGGGGTCGGCGTCACCCCGGCACCTTGCGCGCAAGGAAGTCGCGCACGACAGCGGTCCAACGCTCGCGTTCCTCGTTCTGCGGGCCGTGCCCGCTGTGCTCGAAGACCACCAGTTCGGCGTCGGGCAACAGCGCCGCCAGCTCCTCGCTGGCCGACAGCGGCGTGATCCAGTCGTGGCGGCCGACAGTGATCAGCACCGGCAGGTCGAGCCCGGGCAGCTGGTCGCGCAGGTCGAAGGCCGGCTGGTTCTTGGCGAACGCCCAGTTGTGCGTCTCGTGGTGGAGCGTCATGGCGGCCACCTGCCTGGCGTCGCGCTCCGGGTCGTAGGTAGTGGTGTAGAGCGGCATGATCATCGTGATCAGCGCGCGGAAGTCGTCGTCGCTGGTGGTGCGGCCGGCGAAGAGCCGGTCGAGCCCCACCTCGTCCATCGGGTAGCCGCTGGCCATGGCGCGCTTCTTCGCCTCGCCGCCGTGGCCGGAGTGGCCGGCGGTGTCGCGCAGCACCACGGCGCGCACGTGCTGGCGGTACCGCAGCGCGTACTCCAGCGCCAGGAACCCGCCGTACGAGCCGCCCGCGATGACCACGTCACCCAGGCCGAGTTCGCGCCGCACGGCGTCGACGTCCGCGGTGAGCTGGCCGTGGTCGAACGGCGGCGTCACCGAACTGGCGCCCGAGCCGCGCTGGTCGTAACTCACCACCCGGAAACGGTCGGTGAACGCCTGGAAGACCTCCCAGTCGTTGCGTCTGCTGCTCATGCCGGGCGCGCCGTGGAGCGTGATGAGCCCCGGCTTGCCCGCGCCGCCGCTGTCGTCCACCACCAGGGTGGCGCCGTTGATCTCGAGCACGCGCGTGGTGTCGGAGAAGGGGGCGGCTCCCGTGCCTGGTCCGGTGGTCATCGCGCCCACACCTGCTTGAGCACCCGCAGCACGTTGCCGCCTACGGCCTTGCCGATGTCGTCGTCGGAGTAGCCGTGCTTGACGAGCCAGCGCACGATGTTGGGGAACGCCTCGGACGGGTTCTCGAGGCCATCGACGTACTCCACCCTCGGGTACTCGAGGTGCCCGCGGGACGCGCCGATCGACAGCGCCTCGGTGAGCGTCGTGTGGAGGCCGACGTGGTCGCCGAACAGCACGTCGGGGCCGAACGCCACGTGGTCGATGCCGACCAGGTCGACGCAGTACTCGAAGTGCTCCATGAACGATTCGATGGTATGGCGCGGCTGCTTGCGCGTGATGGTGGTGTGCGGCGCGGCCTCGATGCCGATGACGCCGCCCTTCGCGGCGCACGCCTTGATGACCTCGTCGGGCTTCAGGCGGCGCGAGTCCCACAGTGCGCGGGCGCCGGCGTGGGTGATGAAGATCGGGTGCTCGGAGACCTCGATGGTGTCGAGCGAGGTCTGGTCGCCCGAGTGGCTGATGTCGATGGCCATGCCGAGTTGGTTCATGCGCCGCACCGCTCTGCGGCCGAAGGTGGTGAGGCCGCCGTCGCGCGGCTCCTTGAGGCCGCCGCCGAGCGCGTTGCCTTCGCTGTAGGCGATGCCAAGCGCGCGCACGCCCAGCCCGTAGAGGACGTCGATGCGATCGAGCTCGTTCTCGATCATGGCGGCGCCTTCCAAGGAGACGACGAACGCCACCTTGCCCTCGGCCTTGGCGCGCACGATGTCCTCGGTGGTGGTGGCGAGCACCACCATCTCCTGGTGGGCGATGTCGGACAGCCGCAGGCCCAAGTCGGTGATGACGTCGTCCCACTTCCAGCCGCCGCGCGAGTGGATCATGGCGGTGCCGTTCATGAGGTTGTCGAACACGGCGTCGAGGCCGCTCACGGCGAGCCCCTCGTAGCCGGTGAAGTCACGTCCCCAGCGGCGGAACTCGAAGAACTGGCCGAGGTCCTTCGGGGCGATGAAGCAGTGGTCGTGGAGCGAGATCATCAGCTTCTCGCGGAACAGCCGGCGCACGCGCGCCTCCTGCTCCTCGCTCACCTCGACCGGTCGCGACGGCACCCGGTTCAGCACCGGGGCGAGTTCGAACTGCTTGTAGTCGACGCCGGCTTCCAGGTACTGGAACGACCTGTAGCCGTCGTACTTCTTGTCTTGCATGGCAGCTCCTGACGCGCGACTGCGCGCGGGGGTGCGCGCGACTGCGCGCGGGGGTGCGCGCGACTGCGCGCGGGGGTGCGCGCGACT
>CAZACZ010000010.1:15237-26806 GCA_964483695.1 uncultured bacterium
TGCGCGCGACTGCGCGCGGGGGTGCGCGCGACTGCGCGCGGGGGTGCGCGCGACTGCGCGCGGGGGTGCGCGCGACTAGGCGCGCGGGTCGAGGACGTCGCGCAGGGCGTTGCCCAGCACGTTGAAGGCGAGCACGGTGACGGCGATGAAGAGGCCCGGGTAGATCGCCAGGGCGGGCTTCAACCAGAGGTACGACTGGGCGTTCTGCAGCATGTTGCCCCAGGACGCCAGCGGCGGCTGGATGCCGAGGCCGAGGTAGCTGAGCGCGGCCTCGGTGAGGATGGCCCAACCGACCCCGAGGGAGGCGAGGACGATGGCTTGCGGCACCACCTGCGGCAGCACGTGGCGCACCATCGCGCGCGGGTGGGTGGCCCCGAGGGCGCGCACCGCCTCGACGAACTCGAGGCTGCGCACCTTGGCGAACTCGGCGTGCACCACACGCGCCATCTGCGCCCAGAAGCCGATGCCGACGGTGACGATGACGGTGACGGGGTGGTTGCCGAAGGCGGTGACCACCACCAGGATGAGGAAGAAGTTGGGGATGGCCATGAACACGTCGACCAGGCGCATCAGCAGGCTCTCGACGCGGCCCCGGAAGTAGCCCGCCAGCCCGCCCAGCACGGTCCCGATGGACAGGCCGACGGCCATGGCGAGCAGCCCGACGCTCATCGACACCCGCCCCCCCGCGAGGATGCGGGCGAAGACGTCGCGGCCGAGTTCGTCGGTACCGAGCCAATGCTCGGCGCTGGGGGCGGACAGGGTGGCGCGCGGGTTGGTGCGGTTCGGTTCGGCTCGGTACAGCAGCGGCCCCAACGCGACCGTCACCACGAGCAGCAGCAGCACCACGAAGGCGGTGACGCCCAGCGGTTGGCGCCGCACGCGCCGCCAGAACCGGCGGCGTGGTCCCTTCGCCGGCGGCGTGCGCCCGCTCGTCGTGGCGTCACCCTCCGCGCCGGGGGTGGGCAGCGTGACGTCACTCATGACGGATCCTCGGGTCGACGACGGCGTAGAGCATGTCCACCAGCAGGTTCACGCTCACCACCACCATGCCGGCCAGCAACGTGGCGCCAAGGATGACGGGGTAGTCGCGCCCGTTCGCGGCCTCGATGGCGAGGCGACCCAGTCCGGGCCAGCCGAACACCGACTCGATCACCACCGAGCCGGAGAAGAGCACCGTGGTGATCAATCCGAGCACCGCCAGCACCGGCACCAGTGCGTTCTTGAAGGCGTGCTTGACCAGCACGGTGGTGGGCGAGAGGCCCTTGCTGCGCGCGGTACGGACGAAGTCGGAGCGGATGGTCTCGAGCAACGCGGAGCGTGTCACGCGCACCACGTTGGGCATGAGGGTGAACGCCAGCACGCCGGCAGGCATGGCCAGGTGCTGCAGCCGGTCCCCGAGCCCGCCGCCGTCCCTGCCAGGGCTGACGATGCCGGACCCGGGTAGCCACTGCAGTTCGACGGCGAACACGATGATGGCCACGATCCCCAGCCAGAAGCCGGGGATCGACATGCCGAGGGTGGCGAGCGTGCCCACCAGGTGGTCGGGCCAGCGGTTGCGGTACACCGCCGCCAGCACCCCCAACACCACGCCCAGCACGGTGGCCAGCAGTAGCGCGGTGAAGCCCAGCGTGAGGGTGTTGGGGAGGCGCTGCCCGAGCAGGCGCGCCACCGGGAGCCCTTGGTTGTAGCTGCTGCCGAGGTCGCCTTGCACTGCCGCGGCGAGCCAGGTGACGTACCGCGTCAGCACGGGCTTGTCGAGCCCGTACTGGCGCAGCAGCGCCTCCCGCTCCTCGGCCGTGCGCTCGAACGACACGGCCGAGGAGGGGCCCCCTGGCGCCAGATGGATCAGGAAGAACGTCACCACGGAGACCAGCCACAAGACCACGACCCCTTGGGCCACACGGCGCAGGACGTACGCGGTCACGGGCGGCTCCTAACGCCTCACGGCCGGACGTACCAGTCGAAGGAGTACTGGAAGTTCGCGGCGCTGTTGATGTCCTTCATGCCGCCGATGCGGCTGTTGCGCACCGAGAGCATGTCCGGGTACCAGAGGAAGAGGTACGGGAGGTCGTCGGCGATGAGTTCCTGTACCTGGCGGTAGACGGCGATCTGGTCCTCGAGCGTGGTAGCGGCGCGGCCCTGCTCGAACAGCGCGTCGAGGTCCGGGTTGCGGTAGTTCGGGATGTTGTTGCCGGTGACCGCCGCCGAGGAGGCGAAGTAGCCGGCCTGGTCGGGTGTGGGCGGGGTGCTCCACCACGCCAGCATGGCGTCGTAGTCGCGGTTCACCACGGCGCGCTGGATGAAGGCGTTCCACTCGATGGTCTCGACCTGCACCTCTACGCCGATGTCCTGCCAGTACTGCTGCACCAGCAACGTGGCGGGCACGAGGTACCCGAACTGGCCGGTGGGCATGACGATGGTCAGGCGCTCGCCGTCCTTCTGCAGCACGCCGTCGGCTCCCGGCGTCCAGCCCGCTTCGGCCAGCAGCGCCTTGGCGCGCTCCGGGTCGAAGTCGTAGCTGGCGACGTCCGGGTCGTAGAACGCTTGCAGCAGCGGCGCGATCGGGCCGGTGGCCTTGGTGCCGTAGCCTTCGAGGATGGCGTCGATCATCGCGTCGCGGTCGATGGCGTACAGCAAGGCGCGGCGCACGCGAACGTCCTGGAAGCGGGCGTCGTCGGTGTTGAGCGCCACGAAGTACCAGATGTTCTGGCTCTGGCGGATGACCTCGAGGTTCGGGTTGCGCGAGACGCCGGCGAGCAGCGCAGGGTTGGTGACGCTGACCATGTCCAGCGTGCCGGCCAGCAGCTGCGCCACCTGGGCGTTGGCGTCGGGGATGATCTGGAAGGTGATGGAGGCCAGCTTGGGCGTCTCGCCCCAGTAGCGCTCGTTCGGCACCAAGCGCACGTACGCGCCGGAGACGAACTCGTCGACGCGGTACGGGCCGGTCACGACCGGGGTGCCCTTGTTGAACTCGGCCACCATCAGCGGGTTCTCGGCGTCGCCGAGCACGTGCTCTGGCAGCATGCCGGAGTAGTACGCCAGGTAGTACGGCAGCGACGAGAACGGCCGGTTCAGCACGAAGCGCACGGTGAAGTCGTCGACGATCTCGACGCGGTCGACCGGGGTGAAAGTCGAGGCGCGGTTGGCGCCGAGCTCCTTGCGCAGGATGGCGCCGTTGAAGGTGAACGCCACGTCTTCCGCGTCGAAGCGCTCACCGTCCGACCAGACCACGTCCTGGCGCAGATGGAAGATCCAGGAGAGGCCGTCCTCGGCCGCTTCCCAGCTCTCCGCCAGGCCCGGGGCCGGCCTCAGGTCGACGGGGTCGTAGCGCACCAGTTGGTCGAACAGGATGGTGTTGATGAGGTTCGACTCGATGACGGCCGAGGCGTTCCACGGGTTGAGCGTCGGGTCGGCGTTGGTGGCGAACGTCAAGCTGCCGTTCGGATCGTAGTCTTGCGCGATCGCGACGGCCGACAGGACGAGCGCGAACAGCGCCACTCCCAGCACGGCGAGGGGGTTTCGGCGGCGAGCACGAATGGGGGGCATGTCCGTCCTCCTTGAATCCTCACGCCGGGCAGCCGAGGCCTTGCGAGATGGCCTTGGCGGTCCGGACGATGAGCGAGCCGAGACGCGTCAGGTCCTGCGGACCGACGCGGAACGAGGGGCCGCCGACGCTGACGCCGCCGACCACCTGCTGGGAGTCGTCGAAGATGGGCGCGCCGACGCCGCGCGCCGACGCGTCGAAGTCCTCGTCGCTGATGGAGTAGCCACGCGCGCGGATGGCGTCGAGTTCGCGCCGCAGGGCGGTCTCGTCGTGTTGGGTGGTCGGGGTGTAGCTCGGCAACTCGGCGAGCCGCGCCAGCACGCGTTCGCGGCGACCGTCGTCGAGGAACGCGAGCATCGCCTTGGGCACGGCGCCGGCATGGAGCGCCACGGCCTGCCCGACGATCGACCCCAGGCGCACCAGGTGAACGCTCTCGCGGCGGTCGATGCAGATGGCGTGGTCGCCGGCCAACGCGAACAGGTTCACGTGCTCGCCGGTCTCGGCCGCCAAGGCGTCGAGGTGCGGCGCCGCCACCTCCACCAGCGAGGCGCGTCGGTCGGCGACACCGGCGCTGAGCAGGTTCACCGCGCGCGTCAGGCCGAACCGCCCGTCGTCGTCGGCGGCGAGGAAGCCCGCCGCTTCGAGGGTCTTGAGCGAGCGGTAGAGCTGGTTGCGTTCGACGTCGGTGTCGCGCATCAGCTCCGACAGCGTGAACCGGTGCGGCGGCTTGCCGAAGACCAGCAGCAGCTGCAACGTGCGCAACGCCGACTGGATGACGTACTGGTTGCTCATCGTGGCCCCCCGCCAGGGAACGTTCCTCGGTTCTCGCATCGTGAACCCTTCTCACTCCGCGAGAGTGTGTCGCTTGAGGTGGCATGATATGCAACCCGCGGCATCGTTGCAACTCCCGCCGTAGCATGGCCGGGTCGTGCCGCGCCCGGCCGGCCTCTCGCGGCCGCTCCGCGCGCAACCCGACGACCCGACGACCGACCACCGAAGGAGCCACCATGCCTACTCCCGCCCCCGACATCGTCGCCAGCGAGACCCTCCACGGGCGCATCGAACGATCCGACGCCGACACCGTGGTGGTGAACCTGTTCCGTGGCGTCACCGTGCCCGGAGGCGCCACCGGCGCGGTCGACGCCGCGCTCGGCGGCGCGATCCACGAGATCGTGGCCAGCGGCGACTTCCGCGGCGACCTCGGCGAGGTGGCGGTGCTCTACCCACGCGGCGCCATCCCCGCGCGCCGGGTGCTCGTCGCCGGCCTCGGGCCGAGCGAGAGCTTCGGGCTGGAAGCGGTCCGCCGCGCCTCGGCCGCGGCAGCGTTGCGGGCGCGCGAACTGGGCGCCGAGCGCGTCGCGACCATCGTCCACGGCGGCGGGATCGGCGGCCTCGACGTGTCCGAGGCGGCCCAGGCGACGCTCGAGGGCGCCCTGCTGGCCAGCTACCGCTTCCGCAGCGCCAAGAAGGGCGCGAGTGCCGCCAAGCAACTCCGCAGCATCGTGCTGGTCGAAGCCGACGAGGGTCGGTTGGCGGCCGTGCGCGACGGCGCGCGGGCGGCGCAGGCGGTGGCGCGTGCGGTGGCGCGCGCCCGCGACCTGGTGAACCGACCGCCGAACGTCGCCAACCCCGCCCACCTGGCCGAGGCGGCGCGCGACATCGCCGCCGAAGGGCGCCTGCGCGTGCACGTGGGCGACCGCGCCTGGGCGGAGCAGCACGAGATGGGGGCGTTCCTGGCCGTGGCGAAGGGCACCGCCAACGAACCGGCGTTCGTGGAACTCGAGCACAACGCCGGCCGCGACGACCTGCCCACCATCGTGCTGGTGGGCAAGGGCGTGACGTTCGACTCCGGCGGCCTGTCGCTCAAGACGCGTGACGGCATGATCACCATGAAGGCCGACATGGGCGGCGCCGCGGCCGTCCTCGGGGCGATGCAGGCGGTGGCGGAACTCGACCTGCCGCTCCGCGTGATCGGCCTGTGCCCCTGCGTCGAGAACATGCCAGACGGCGCGGCCTACCGCCCCGGCGACGTGGTGACCGCCAGCGACGGCACCAGCATCGAGGTCCTCAGCACCGATGCCGAGGGCCGCTTGGCGCTGGCCGACGCGCTGGCATACGCCCGCCGCTTCGCCCCGAGCGCCGTGGTGGACCTCGCCACGCTCACCGGCGCCAGCGTCACCGCGCTCGGCTCGGGCGTGTCGGCGTCGCTCTTCGCGACCGACCCCACGCTGCGCGCGCGCATCGAGACCGCCTCCGAGGCGTGCGGCGAGCGCGTCTGGCCGATGCCCTTGTTCGCCGAGTACCGCAAGACCATCGACTCGAAGGTCGCCGACCTGAAGAACACCGGCGGCGCCTCGGGCGGGGTCGGCACCGCCGCCGTCTTCTTGCAGGCGTTCACCGCGTACCCCTGGGCGCACGTCGACATGGCCGGCATGGCGCTCCTGGAGCGAGCGAACGAGGACAAGCCGTACCTTCCGGTCGGCGCGACGGGCTACGGCGTGCGCCTGCTGGTGGAGTTCCTGCGCGACTGGGCATGAGCCCCGTAGCGTCCTAGACTCGCGGCATGAACGCAGCCACGCCCGCCCCCGACCGACCGACCGAGCCCCACGGCGCCCTCGCCACCGCCACCCTCGCCGGCGGCTGCTTCTGGTGCTTGGAGGCCGTCTTCGACGAGCTCGAGGGGGTGCATGCGGTGAAGTCCGGGTACGCCGGCGGCCACGTGGAGCACCCCAGCTACCAGCAGGTCTGCACCGGCACCACCGGCCACGCCGAGGTGGTGCGCATCACCTACGACCCTGCCGTGATCGGCTACGACGACCTGCTGCGGGTGTTCTTCTCGATCCACGACCCCACCACCAAGGACCGGCAAGGCAACGACGTCGGCCCGCAGTACCGCTCGGCGATCTTCTTCCACGACGAGGCCCAACGCGGGGCGGCCGAGGCCGTCCTGCGCGAGGTGGCCGAGGCCGGCATCTACCCGGGGAAGATCGTCACCGAGCTCGAGCCCGCCGGGCCGTTCTACCCGGCGGAGGCGTACCACGACGATTACTTCGCGCGGAACCCGGGCCAGGGGTACTGCGCCGCGGTCATCGCTCCCAAGGTCGCGAAGTTCCGCAAGCAGCACCTGACGCGCCTGAAGCGGCGCTCGGCGTGAGGGCGCGCTAGATCGGCGCGGGGGCCGGCCTCAGGCCCCCGCGCCGTAGCGTTCCAGCAGGTGCAGCAGCGCCACCACGCTGCGTTCGAAATCGTCCACGCGCACGTGCTCGTTGGGGCTGTGGGCGCGCGAGCCCGGGTAGCTGCAGCCCATACCCACCACCGGCACACCCAGGTGCTCGACGAACGGATGCATCGGGCCGGAGCCCGCCACGCTCGGGTAGACCACCGGCTCCTGGCCGTACCCTTCGCGCAGCGCGTCGATGGTCGCGCGCACGAACGGGTGATCGGCGTCCGAGCGCGCCGCGAACTCGCTGGTCTCGAGCTCCTCGATCACCACGTCGGAGAACCCGTGCTCGTCGAGGTGCGCGCGCAGCGCCTCGAGGATACGTGCGGGATCCTGGTTCGGCACCAGTCGAAGGTCGAGTTTCGCGCCGGCCTCCGCCGGCAGCACCGTCTTCGAACCGGGGCCGCCGTAGCCGGCGTGGAAGCCGTTGTAGTTGACGTTCGGCTCGGTGAGCAGGCGCTTTTGGAACGCCTCGCCGGTGACGCCGCCCAGGTAGCGCTCGACGCCGTAGACCTCGGCCAGCTCCGGCGCCTCGTCGGGGAGCGCCGCCAGCAGCCGCTCCTCGGCCGGCGTGAGCGGCGCCACGTCGTCGTAGAACCCCTTCACCAGCACGCGTCCGTCGCGGTCCCGTAGGCTGGCGAGCGCAGCGGCCAGGCGGTAGATGGGGTTCTCCACCACCGCGCCGAGCGACGAGTGCAGGTCGTGGCCTGCCGTGCGCACCTGCATCCCGATGCACAGGATGCCCTTCAGGCCGAAGTAGGTCATCGGACGTCCGGAGGCGGTGACGCCGCCGAACTCCCACACGCACCCGTCGGCGCGCAACCGGGGCGCGTGCTGCTCGACGTAGCGCGCCAGGTTGGGGCTGCCGATCTCCTCCTCACCCTCGACCACGAACTTCGCGCCGAACGGCAGCTCGCCGTGGCGCTCCCGATACCAGCGCAGCGCCGCGAGCCGCGACACCAGCTGCCCCTTGTCGTCGCTCGAGCCGCGCCCGTACCAGGCGCCGTCCTGCTCGGTCAGGGCGAACGGCTCGACGTCCCAGAGCTCGAGCGGATCGGCGGGCTGGACGTCGTAGTGGTTGTAGAAGAGGATGGTGGGCCGGCCGGGGCGGCCGCTGCGCTCGGCGAACACCACCGGCGCGCCGTCGGTGGCGTGCAGCTCGGCGTCGAAGCCGAGGTCGACGAGCAACGCGCGGACGGCGTCGGCCGCCTCGGACATGCCGCGCCCTTCGGCCGACACGGACGGGATGGCGACGAGCCTCTCGAGCGAAGCGCGGGCGTACGACCAGATCGAGTCGGGTAGGTGCATGGCGGCATCCTCGCACGAAGCGGGCGCGTCGTCACGCCCCACGAAGGTCGTGCGTCCCGGACCCGCCGCCGGTTCGCGCGCTACCCTCGAAGGGACCGTGAGCGAGACCACCCTCCCCGTCAGCGAACGTCCCTGGTCCGAGAGCGCGGAGCACGTCGCAGCGGCGCTGGGCGTGGAGCGCACCCTCGGGCTGACGTCCGAGGACGCGCGGCGCAGGTTGGAGGCCTACGGCCCCAACCAACTGCGGGTCACCAAGCCTCGTTCCGCCTGGTCGATCCTCGCGGCGCAGTTCCGCAGCCTCCTGGTGGTGCTGCTCGCGGGCGCCGCTGCGCTGTCGGCCGCCTTCGGCGAGTGGCCGGAGGCGCTGGCGGTGTTCGTGGTGCTGGTCCTCAACGCCGTCATCGGGTTCTTCACCGAGTTGCGGGCGGTGCGCTCGGTGGAGGCGCTGCGCAAGCTGGGCGCCGCGCAAGCCACGGTGCGGCGCGACGGCCGGCTGAGCACCGTGCCTGCTGCCGACCTCGTGCCCGGCGACGTGCTGCTCGTCGAAGGCGGCGACGTGGTAGCCGCCGACGCGCGCATCGTGCGCGCCAGCCGGCTCCAGGCCGACGAATCGACGCTCACCGGCGAGTCGTTGCCGGTCGAGAAGGACGCGGCTCCCACCGACGAGGGCACGCCCCTGCCCGATCGCCGTTCGATGCTCTACAAGGGCACGGCCGTCGCTCGTGGCGCGGCCGAGGCGCTGGTAGTTGGTACCGGCATGGCGACCGAACTCGGGCGCATCTCGCAACTGGTGGCGGAGGCCAAGTCCGAGGCCACGCCGTTGGAGGAGCGTCTCGACGGCCTCGCGCGCCGCCTGGTCTGGGTCACGTTGGCGGTGGCCGTGCTGGTGACGGCGTCGGGTCTGGGCAGCGGCAAGAGCTGGCTGGTGCTGCTCGAGACGGCCATCGCCCTGGCCGTGGCGACGGTCCCGGAGGGCCTGCCGATCATCGCCACCCTCACCTTGGCGCGGGGCGTGCGCCGCATGGCCGAGCGCAACGCGCTGGTGAACCGCCTCGCCGCGGTCGAAACGCTCGGCGCGACCAGCATCGTCTTCACCGACAAGACCGGCACCCTCACCGAGAACCGCATGAGCGTCCACACCTGGTGGTTGCCGTACGGCCAGGTCCGCGCCGATCCCGCCGCCGTCGGTGGCGCCACCGTCGGCGGGGCCCCGCTCGACGAGGACGCGCACGACGCGTTGCTGCACGCCGTGCGGGCAGCGGCGCTGTGCGGCACGGCCGCGCTCCCGCCGAAGCAGGAGGAGGGAAGCGAGGACGACGCAGGGGTCGGCGACCCGATGGAGGTGGCGCTGCTCCGAGCAGCCCGCTCCGCGGGCTGGGAGAAGAGCGACCTGCTCGAGGCGTTCCCCGAGATCCACCAGGAGGCGTTCGACGCCGACGTGCGCATGATGGCGACCATGCACCGGCGCCCGGACGGCACCGTGTGGCGCCTGGTGAAGGGCGGCCCCGGGGCGGTGGTGCGGGCATGCACCCGCGTGGCGCACGGCACGGGCGGCGCCGCCGAGGCGCTCGATGACGCGGAGCGCGAGCACTGGCTGGAGCGCAACCGGCGCTTGGCGGCCGAGGGCCTGCGGGTGCTGGCGTTGGCGGAGCACATCGGCGGCTCGGCCTACGACCCACCCTACCGGGACCTCACCCTGATCGGTCTGGTCGGCCTCTCCGACCCGCCGCGCGAAGACGTGAAGGCCGCCATCGCGGAGTGCCGCTCGGCGGGCATCCGGGTGGTGATGGTCACCGGCGACCAACCGGTCACGGCGAAGAACATCTCGGCGGCGGTCGGCATCACCGGCGGCGACGGCGAAGCGGTCACCGGCGCCGACATGGATGCGCTGCTCGCCGGCGACGACGACGCGCGCCGGCGCCTGCTCGACACCGACATCCTGGCGCGCGTGAGCCCCGAGCAGAAGCTGCGGCTGATCGAGCTTCACCAGCAACGCGGCGCCATCGTGGCGATGACCGGCGACGGCGTCAACGACGCGCCCGCCCTGCGCCGGGCCGACATCGGCGTGGCCATGGGGCGGCGCGGCACCGAGGTGGCGCGCGAGGCGGCCGACATGGTCCTGAAGGACGACGCGTTCGCCACCATCGTCGCCGCGGTGCGCGAGGGGCGCGTCATCTTCGAGAACATCCGCGCCTTCGTGCTGTACCTGCTGTCGTGCAACCTCAGCGAGATCCTGGTGATCGGCCTAGCGGCGGCCGTCGGGTTCCCGTTGCCGCTGCTCCCGCTTCAGATCCTGTTCTTGAACTTGGTCACCGACGTCTTCCCCGCCCTGGCGCTGGGCGCCGGCGAAGGCGACGCGCACGTCCTGGAGCGCCCCCCGCGCGACCCGCGCGAGCCGATCCTTGCCGCGCGCCACTGGCGCACCATCGGCGGGTACGCGGCGTTGCTCACGGTGTCCGTGCTCGGCGCGTTCGTGCTGGCGCTGCGCGCGTTCGACATGGCCCCGGACGCCGCGGTCACGGTGTCGTTCCTGAGTCTGGCGCTGGCGCAGATCTGGCACGTGGCCAACATGCGCGAACCCGGCTCGTCGCTCCTGCGCAACGAGATCACCCGCAACCCATGGGTGTGGGCGGCCACGGTCGTCTGCACCGCGCTGGTGGCGATGGTCGTGCTGGTGCCGCCGCTACGCGAAGCGCTCGACGTGGTGGTGTTGGACGCGCGCGGCTGGTCGCTCACGATCGGCGCGGCCGCCTTGCCGACCGTGCTCGGCCAGGTCGGCAAGGCGTTCGGGCTGGGGCGGGTGGCGTAGGTCGGCGGGCCGCACGAGGCGGCCCGTCGCGTCAGCGGCCGAGCCGGACGAAGTGGATGAGTTGCTTGTCGAGGTCGACGCCGTCGACCTTCCACCCCGCCGAGATCCACGCCAGCGCCTGCGAGTGCGACTCGGTGTTCGCCCACCAAGCACGGTGGTCGTAGGCGGACTTCGGCAAGTCGGCACCCATCACGGTGCTGATCTCGTCGAAGCTCATCTCGTAGCTCTTGGTGTCCTTCGACACGGCGGCGAGGTGGCGGTGCAGGGGCGCGTAGCGGCTGCTGGCCGACAGCGTCAACTGCGTCTCGCCGGCCGCGCGCCGGCGGCGACCGCGAGTCGGCTGCGCCTCTTCCTGCACGGTGGCGCCGGCCATCCATGCGCCGACGACACGGTAGAAGTCGCCGACGCGCTCTTCTGGGATGAGGACGATCACTTCGGTCAATGGCATGGGTAACGCTCCGATCCGGGGGTGAACCGGTAGCGAGTGTACACCCTTGGGAAGGGTACCGCAACGTGGCACCAAGACAGTACCGTGGAGTACCCTTCCGGGCGGAACGAGTACCCCGCCGAACCGACTGGCAGGTTCACCTGGCGATATGGGATCCACCACCCGCGGACGGTACCTGGGTGCCCCCGTGGAGCGTGCGGGGTACGTGGTAGCTTGCCTACCATCGCCGGGTCGCCCGGC
>CAZACZ010000010.1:26906-44834 GCA_964483695.1 uncultured bacterium
GCCCGACGAGCAGAACCGAACCTACCCCACCAGGAGGCAACCGTGGACCTAGGACTCGCAACCAAGCGCGCACTGGTGCTGGCCGGAACCACCGGGCTCGGCCGCGCGACGGCCGAAGCCATCGCGACCGAAGGCGCCGCGGTGGCGTTGTGCGGCCGTGACGCCGCCAGGTCCGAGGCCGTCGCGGCCGAGATCGCGGCGCTGCCCGGCGCCACGCGTGTCGTCGGGTTCGGCGCCGACGTGCGGCGCGCGGACGAGATCGAGCGCCTGGTCGAGGGCGCGGTCGACGCTCTCGGTGGGCTCGACGTGCTGGTCACGAACGCCGGCGGCCCGCCGGCCGGGGGCTTCGACGTCCTCGACGACGACGCCTGGGGCGCCGCCTACCACCTCACGCTGATGAGCGTCGTGCGGGCCATCCGCGCGGCGCTGCCGCATCTGCGGGGCGCCGGAGGCGGTGCCGTGCTGGCGCTGGCGTCGTCCAGCGTGAAGCGGCCGATCCCGAGCCTGACGCTCTCGAACGCCTTCCGCCCGGCGGTGCAGGCGCTGTGCAAGGACCTCGCCACCAGCCTCGCGCCCGAGGGCATCCGCGTGAACGTCCTCTCTCCGGGGCGCATCGCCACCGGCCGCATCGAGGAGCTCGACCAGGCCCAGGCCCGACGGGAGGGCATCGACGTCGACGTCGTCCGCGCGCAGTCGCGCCGAAGCATCCCCATGGGCCGCCTCGGCGACGTCGCCGAGTTCGGTCGGGTCGCGGCGTTCCTCGTCAGCGACGCCGCGTCGTACGTCACCGGACAGAGCTTGCTGGTGGACGGCGGGTTGGTGACCTCGATCTAGTCGAGCGCGGGTGCCGCCCCGGGCGCCCCGTGCGAGCGCCGCCCGGGGCGCCGCCCATGACCGCCGCGCTGCGCGCCCTGCGCGAGCGCCGCAGCAGCCGCTGACGCAGGGGCCGCGGCAGGCACGGATGCAAGGGCCGCGGCAGGCGCGGTGCCTGTCGCGGCCCTTGGCGTGGCCCGGGACGGGACCTCAGCCGGCCGTGATGGCGATCTTGCGCGCCTTGGCTTCGGCCACCTTGGGCATCGTCAGCGTGAGCAGCCCCTGGTCGACGTGCGCCTGGATGGCGTCGGCGTCGACCCCGGACGGTACCGTCACGGTGCGGGTGAACTCGCCGCGCGGGATGCCTTGCAGCCAGTAGCGGCGCTGGTCGTCTTCTGGCACCTCGGCGACGGTGCCGTGGATCGTCAACTGACGACCTTCGAGGCTCACGTCGAGCTGATCCGGCCGCACGCCGGGCACCGCCATCTCGAGCACCACGTGCTCGGCCGTCTCGTAGAGGTCGACCGGGTACGGCTGCGCCGCGCCCATGCGCGCCGCATCGAACGCGCCGAACGGCTGCTGCAGCAACTGCTCGACCTCCTGGAACAAGTTGCCGAAGCCGGCCGGGGTGCCGAGGCTGTAGCGCACGCTCGGGCGCGGGCGGGTGGTCAGACTACGTGGGGTTGCCATGATGACCTCCTTCACGAAGGTGGACGTGGTAGCGGTCACGGCGTTCCCGCCGTGCACCGCTGCTGTCCAAATACATAAAACCTGAGCGCGTTGTTGTCAAGTCCTCTGCGTACGTTGGCGTGAAGGCAGCCGCCGTGACGAGCGCCGTCGACGACCCGGCGCGCTACGCCACCGCACAGCCACCGAACCACGGCTCGGCAGAACGGGACGACGAGGACGGTACTTACGACAAGACGTTACGGATGGTGCCGATGAGGATCAGCAGCACGCCGACCCCCGCCAGCAGCGCCAGCGAGCGCGACACCAGCATGATGCGCCGCGCACCGAGGAGCCACTCGAACAGGTAATCGTGGCCGCCGTCGTCGTTGAGCCAACGCGCCAGCATGGTGAGCGGGCACTTGCGCCCGAAGCCGGCGTACACCGTGGCTTCGATGGCCACCGCCACCAACGCCCACACCATCAGGGCGTCGCGCTGGCCGGTGATGCCGCAGTAGATGAGGTACCCGGCAGCGAGCGCGAACACGACCACAGCTACGCTGTGGAACGCCTTGACGAAGATGCGCCAGAACTCGGTGACGGCGGTCTTGCGCGGTCGCGGCAGATGCCAGGACGGGGTCGACTCTAGGTTCACGGTGGCTCCGTCCAGGACAGCGGTGTCAGGAGGATTCGGGGCGCCGCCTCGCGACGGCGAACCGGGGGAGGCGGCGCCTCGCTTCATGCCTCAGGCCGCCTGATGGCGATGCCGGATGGCACCTTCGTTCATCACGGCCCACAACGAGGCCACGATCACGACGGCGCCGATGATCCAGGCGTTGGTACGGGCGATGCCGACGTACCCCCAAAGCCAGGGCGACACGAAGAGGCCGGTGCCCAACAGGGCCCCGATCCACTCGGCGGTGCGCGCTTCCTTCGTGATCATGGCCCACACGGCCACGGCCACGATGATCGCGCCGAGCACCCAGGCGATCCACGCGGGGCTTCCGGAGAAGTCGAGGATCCACGGCGATAGGAAGAGCCACGCGCCCGCCAGGATGTTCACGCCTTCCTGCCAGCGTTCGACGGCCATACCTACCTCCCTTCGGCCTCATTCTGGTCGCGTTGGTCGATGGTCCTCGACGGGCCGTTCGATCTGGAACGCGAGGCCGTCCGAGGCCAGTACCCATACTAGACCTTCTACCCGTCCCTGTCGAGGAGAAACGCCCCCTTGGCACCGCCCGTCTCGCCCGGCCACAGCACCGGCGCGGGCACGGCTCCGTCCGCGGCGCCATGCCCGGGCGTCGGCGCGACCGGGTACTCCGCCAGGGCGGGATCGTACGGCACCACCTCGGGCTCCAGCCCGGCCGCCGCCAAGCCTGGGCGCACCACGTCGAGCAGCCCGCCGCGCTCGCTCGAGGCCGTCAGGAACAACCGGTCGCGCGCCCGCGTCATCGCGACGTACGCCAGGCGCTTCGCCTCCGCCTCGTCCCGTTCCGCCTGCTCGGATCGCAGGATCTTGAACAGCGCAGGGTCGTCGGCTGCGCCGTCGTCGTCCTGCAGCCGCAGCGCCACCCCGAGGCCGCGCCGGAACGCGTGCCGAGCACCTGCGCCGTTGGGTCGGCGGGTCAGGTCGGCGACCACGACGATGGGCCACTCGAGCCCCTTGCTGCCGTGGACCGTGAGCAACGTGACGGCGTCGTCGGCGCGCAACAGCGGCCGCGGCACGTTCACCTCGGCCTGCTCGATGCGGCGAAGGCGCCGGGTGACGCTGAAGACGTCGCCTAGACCCTCTTCCAACGAGCGCACCAACTCGACGTAGCCCGTCAGGTCGGCCTGGCGGCGTTCCGCGCCCGGCAAGCCGGCGATGGCAGCGGCGTACCCGGTGAGCCGATCGGCGACCTGCAATAGCGCCGACGGCGCCGACCGGTCCCGCGCCTCCAACAACGACGCCAGCACCGCCACCGGCCCCACCAGCGGCAACGGCAGCGCCTCGGCGCGGGCGAGCACCTCCCACCACGGCTCGTGCGTGCGGCGCCGGGTGCGCTGCTGGTCCCGCGGGAGCCATCGCAGGCGCGCAGCGAAGCGGTACAGGGTCGGGTCGTCCACCGCGAAGAACGGGCTTCGCAGCACCGCCACCAGCGCCAGGTCGTCGAGTGGATCGGCCAGGAACCGCAGTAGCGCCGTCTGGTCCTTGGCCTCGCGCGTGGCCAGCAGGTTCCCACCGCCGCTGTGCACCGCCGGCACGCCCAAGGCAGGCAGCACCTCGCCGTACACCGCCAGCGGCTGCCACGAACGCGCCAGCACCGCCACGTCGCCGGGCCGGGCGGGCCGGACGGAGCCCGACTCCTTGTCGTGCACCGGCGTCGCGGCGTCGAGCAGGGCGCGCAAGCGCTGCGCCACGACGCGCGCCTCCGCCACCAGACGCTGGCCGCGTTGCGGCCCGCCTCGCAGCAGGTGCAGCGTCGCGTGCGGCCCCGCGTGGGGCGCCGCCGTGCGGAACGCCACCAGGTCCTGGTGAAGCTCACCCAGCACCGGCGCGAAGACCCGGTTGACGCAGGCGGACAGCTCGGCGTGGGCGCGGAAGCTCTCGTTCATCCGCACCTCCTGGCCACCCTGCTCGGTGATGCGCTCGCGGAAGCGCCGGAACACCTCGACGTCGGCGCGACGGAAGCCGTAGATGCCTTGCTTCTCGTCGCCCACCACCGTCAGCGTCATGCCTTCGGTGAGGCGCGTCAGGAGCTGCTCCTGAACCGCGTTGGTGTCCTGGAACTCGTCGACCAGGACGGCCTTCCAGCGCGCCCGGTAGTGCTCGCGCACGTCGCCTCGTTCGAGGGCCCGGAGGGCGTGCGCTTCGAGGTCGGCGAAGTCGAGCACGCGCCGCCTACGCTTGTCGTCCGCCAACGCCGCACGCACCTGCCGGAAGGCGCGCTCCAGATCGGGCAGCAGCTCGGCGAAGCGATCGTCGACGGGTCCGAGCGCCAGTTCGGCCAGCCCCTCCTTGCGCGCCGCGCGCACCGCCTCCCGCAGCGTCTTGAACGCCTCCTTCACGGCCGCGAGGTCTCCCCCCGGCCAGTTCTTGGTGCTGCCGACGTTGGCCTTGAGCCCCGCCAAGACGTCGAACGCGCGCGTGACCGCGCTCGACGCGTCGTCGCCGGGTGCCGCGTCGGCGGCGGCGTCCAGCTGGGCCAGCGCTCCCGCGGCATCGGCGCGCAGCGCCTCGGCCTTGTCACCCTCCGCCCCACGGCTGGCGAGCACCACCGCCGCGGCACCGCGCCAGTCCGAGCTGCCCACGAGGGCCGCGAGCGCGCGCCGCCGCGCTCGCGCCACCAGCTCGGGCCAGCGCTCGGCGCCGACCGCGAACGCCTCCTCGGCCTCGACCGGGTCGTCGACCAGCGCGACCAGAGCGTCCCGAGCGTCGCGGAACGGGAGGTACCGGAAGAGCGGCCCGGGCAACTCGGCCAACGCCTCGTCCAGCCGCTCGGCGCGCCAGATCTTCCCCTCGAGCTCGTCGAGCACCGTGAAGTCGGCGGGAACGCCGGCCGCGGCAGGGTGATCGCGGCAGATGCGGGCGGCGAGCGCGTGGATCGTGCCGATCTGGGCCGCCTCGATCTCCACCTGCGCCGCCGGTCGATGGGCGAGTTCCCGAGCGATGAGCGTACGGATGCGGGCGCGCAGTTCGGCCGCCGCCTTCTCGGTGAAGGTCGCGGCCACGATCTCCAGCGGACCGAGGCCCTGGTGCAGATGATGCAGGTAGCGGTGCGCCAGCATGTGGGTCTTGCCGGTGCCCGCGCCCGCCACCACCGCCACGCTGGTGGGGCAGGTGGCCGCGCGCTCCTGGTCGGGGCGCAGCCCGCTCATGGCCGCGCCTCGTCCACGTCGTGCCCGGCGGGATGCGCCTGCGCCCACGCACGATCCTCTTCCTCGGCCCGCATCCGCTCGGTACGCGGCCCGACGCGGCACACCAGGTCGAGGTCGCAGTAGGCACAGGCGGCGCGGTCGACGTCGGGCAGCACCGGGTACGTGCCGGTCTCGAGCATGGCGCGCACGCGCGCGGCGAAGCGCTCCAGCGCGGCGTCCAGCTCGGCGTCGACGACCACCTCCTGGATCACCTCGGCCTTGGTCAGCGAGTAGTACCGTCCCGCCGCCACCGGTTCGCCGGGGAACAGCGCAGGCGCCGCCGCTTGCTGGTACAGCGGCAGTTGCACGTCGAGGTTGGCCTTGCCGGCGTCGTCTTGCACGCCCTTCGGTTTGCTGCCGCTGGTCTTGTAGTCGATCAGGACGATGCCGTCGCCCTGGCGGTCGATGCGGTCGATGCGGCCCCGCACGTCGAAGCCCTTCCATGTCACCCGCTCGTCGCCCCGCCCGCCGAACGCCGTCTCGAGCCGGTGCACCTCGGCTCCTTCTGGCAGGAAGCTCTCGGCTCGCACCACCCGGCGCAGCTGCCGCAAGTGCTCGTCCCGCCGGGCCTCCCAGTTGGGGGTGTGGATCGCGCCCACGCTGCGCTCGGCCCGCTGGAAGGCGTCGTCGAGCGCGGCCAGGGCGGCGTCGCGGAACGCGGCGCGGGGGTCGCTCGGTGCACCAACGTGCCGCAGCCGTTCTCGCGCCGCGCGCAACGCCAGCTCGAGCGCTTCGTGGTAGAGCAGACCGCGCAGCAAGGGCGTCAGGTCGTCCTCTGCCTCCTCCGGCGCGCGCAGCTTCCACGGCACCGACGCCAACCAGCGGAAGCCGCACTGCCCCAGGCTGAGCAGTTGCGTGGCGCTGAACCCGTGGCGCTCGGAGGCGAACGGCTGCCCGACCACACCGTCGTGGACGTCGGGCGGGCGGGCGCTCTCGCGCCGCGCCTCGACCGCGCGGGCGTGCATCGCGGCTGCCAACGCAGGGTCGGCGGGCAGCGATAGCCCGGCCGACGGGGACCCGACCCGTGGAAGCTCGGCCGGTGGGAGCTCGGCCGATGGGACCCCGGTCGCTGGGACCCCGGCCAGCAGCCGCGCCCGGCGCAGCTCCTCGAGGCTAGCCGGCGCCTTGCGCGGCGCTTCGCGCGGCGCGATGCCCAACGCCGCGAAGGTCGGGCTGGGGATGAGGGCCGCACGCCCGAGCACCTCGGGCACCGTGAGCGTGAGGCGCTCCTGGGTGGCGCGCACCACCGCCTCGATCGCCGTCGCCTCACGCTGCGCCGCGGCCGCCGCGCTCTCCAGCGGCAGGTCGATGTCCGCGGCCGCGGCGCGCTCGTGGAAGTCGAGCACGGCGTCGTCCATCACCCGCGCGGGCAGGACGCCCTCGGCGGCGCCAAGGACGAAGACGTGCCGCACCTTGGCGCCGAGCAGCGCCAAGGGCGGGCACAGCGGCACCGGCGGACCATCTCCGGTACCGCGCCCGGGCCGCGGCGCGTGCAGCAGCCGCAGCAGGTCACCTACCTCGTCGACGAACACGCGTAGCGGCACCGGCGTGCCGCCCTCTGCGCCGGGGTCGGCGAGGGTGGCTACCGCCTCGCGCAGCTGCTGGAGGGCCTCGAGGTCGGCGGGCGCTGCCGGCCGATCGTCGACGCCGAAGTCGTCGAGCGTCCTCGCCAGGCGCTCCACGTACGCAGCACGCGTGGCGCTCGGGGGCCAAGAGAGCCGCTCGACGCGCGGGTCGATGGAGCGCCAGGTGGACCTGCGACGCGGGTGGGTAGCGCGCGCCTCCACCCAGGCCTGCGGCTCGAAGCCGCCGCTCCACGGATGCGCCAGTACCCGCGCCGTCTCCTCGAACGGCAGTCCGGCCACGACCGCCTGCAGCAGCGCGAGCGTCCACGCCCCGGCACGCGTGCGCGCGAGTGGTATGCGGTACGCAGCACCCAGCGGCACGCCGTACTCCCACGCCACCGCCTCGAGATGGGGCCCGTACGCCGCTTCGTCGCGGGCCACCAGCGCGATGTCGTCGGCGGGCGTGCCGGCCACCAGAAGGCGCTTGACCTCGGTGAGGACGAAGCGCACCTCGGCGTCCTGCGAGGGGAAGTGGTACCCGTGGGCGCCTCCGGGTAGCGCCGCGGCGTGCGCCGCGTACCACGCGTCGGCCGTCGGCGGCGCGTCCTCGAGCGCTTGCTCCAGTCGCCACCCCAACGCCGCCAGGCGCTCGGCCGTCTGGCGTGCGGGCGCGGTCGGATCGAAGCCAGCAACCGGCAAGACCACGGTGCTTCCCGGCCCGGAGACGGCGTCCACGAACGCGATCTCGTCGGGGTCGAGGCCGGCGTAGCCCACGACGCGCAGCCTCCGCCCTTCGACACCGCCGCCACGGCGCGCTGCGCGCGCCACGCTCCAGGGCACCTCGGCCGGATCGATCAGGGCGTCGGCGGCCAGCGCCTCGCGGTAGGCGCGCGCCAACGCGACCACCTGCCGCAACCGCGGTGTGGCGGGCTCCGCCGAGATCTCCTCGATGCCGGCGCGCAGCACCTCCCGCACGCTGCCCTCCACGGCGCGCGCGACGCCTTCTACGTCGATGGGCGCTGCACCGTCGGGCGCGGCGGCGTCCGGTGCGGCGCGGTTCGGCGCGGCAGCGTCCGGCAATCGGTCCCGCGGACCGCCTTCGTGGCCGGCCGCGTCGTCCCCGTGCCAGACGCGCGCCACCGCCCAGCGCAAGGCGCGCCTTCGTGCCAACTCGGTGGCCCGCTGTCGACCGGACCCCTGCAGGAGTCCGTTCGCCAACGTCTCGAGCGACACCCAGGGCACGCCCTGCGCCTTCGCCGCGCGCTCGTTGGGGGTGAGGACGGTGGCGTGCGCGGCCCCCGTGGCGTCGACGTCGAGCTTCGCGTCGTCACGGACGGTCAGCACGACGGTGCGTTCGGCCCGTCCGCCCGATGACGACTGGCGCTGCGTCTGCACTCGGCGATGCTCCCCCGCGGCATGAGCGATCCGGGACCCCGAACCGCGTTCGGCGCGGGCCCCGAAGGACGACGAACGAGGACCAGGCTACCGCACTTCGCCGCGGCGTCCGGGTCGGGGTGCACCCGAACCGGCGTCGTCCGCGCGGCACTGACCGACCCGGCCGCGCCGTCAGCGCACGTCGGTCGGCAGCTTCAGCGGTCCGAGCCCGTCGAACACGGGCCCCCGTTCTCCACCCTCCTGGTACGGCGGGAAGCGCATGCCCGTGTCGCGCAGCTGCTTCCAACTCTGCACCAGGCCGAAGGTGCCGGACTCGCGCACGCTCCGCACGCGCTCCACGTCGATGCGCACGGCGAAGAACGTCTCTCCTTCACCCGCCTGATGCAGCACGGTGCCTTCGGGGTCCACGACCAGCGAGCGACCGCCGCCCCACGGCCCGACGCCGTTCACGTCGACGAAGTACACCTGGTTGGTGATGGCGTGCGCGCGGCTCAGCACCAGTTCCAGCTCACGGTCCTGGGTGGGCGTCATGGTGGGGTGCAGGATCACCTCGGCCCCCATCCACGCGAGCGTGCGGATGGTCTCCGGGAACCACATGTCGTAGCAGATCGACAGGCCGAACCGACCGACCTCCGGCACGTCGAACACGACGTACTCGTTGCCGGGCGTGGTGCCCTCCTCGAACGGGTACCACGGGAACATCTTGCGGTAGCGCGCGACGATCTCCCCGTCCGGCGAGATCGCGATGGCGGTGTTGTAGAGCCGCTCGCCATCGGTCTCGTAGATCGAGCCCGGCACCAGCCAGCGCCCCTCGCGCTTCGCGAGGTCGCACAGGCGGTCGGTGAGGGGTCCAGGGATCGGACCCTTGACCCGGGCAAGCTCGTCCGCGCTCGGCAGCCGGTCGAACTGCACCAGCCCCGAAGGCGCCAGCTCGTGGAACAGCAGCATGCCGACCCAGGGGAAGGCGCGCGTGACCCGCCGGGTGATCGTGGCGAACTTGTCGTAGGTGGCGTCCGCGTCCCACGGCACCACGGCCATCTGCACGCCGGCGATCCCGAACGGTCTCGTCATCCTCGTCCACTCCTCGTCGAAGGCGCGGCGCATCGGCGCGCGCCGAGCATCAGCGGTACTCACGCGGGTCGAACACGTCACGAAGCGCGTCGCCCACCAGATTGAAGGCCAACACCGTCACGAAGATGGCTAGGCCGGGGAAGGTGCTCGCCCACCAGGCGGTGCGCAACAGCGCCCGGCCGTCCTCGATCATCAGGCCCCAATCGGCGGCCGGCGGCTGCGTGCCGAGGCCGAGGAAGGCAAGGCCCGTCGTCGCGAGGATGACCGTGCCGACGTCGAGCGACGCCTGCACCAGCACCGGCGTGACGGCGTTCGGCAGGATGTGGCGCAGCGTGATGGCGGGCGTGTGGGCCCCCATCGCGCGCGCCGCCTCGACGAACGCCTGCTCGCGCAGCGAGCGCGCCACGCCCCGCACCAGCCGCGTGTACCACGGCCACCACGACACCGCCAACGCGACCACGGCGTTGGTCAAGGACGGCCCCAACAACGCCACGATCGCCATCGCCAGCAGCAGCGAGGGGAACGCCAGGAACAGGTCGGAGACGCGCATCACCACCTCGTCGACCCAGCCGCCCAGCAGCCCGGCGATGGCGCCGAGCGGCGCGCCGAGCCCGACCGCGAGCAGCACGACGATCAGCGACGCGCTCAACGCCGGCCGCGCGCCGTAGATCACGCGGCTCAGGACGTCGCGGCCGAGGCGGTCGGTCCCCAGCACGAACTCCTGGGACGGCGCCAGCGTGCGGGTGGCCACGCTCGATCGCCCCTCGCCGTGCTCCGGGTAGGGCGCGAGCACCGGCGCGAACGCCGCCACCAGCACGAGCAGGGCGATGACGCTCAAGCCGAACAGCGCCAACGGGTCGCGCCGCAGCACCGACCAGACGCGCCGCCACGCCCAGGCGCCTCCCGATGCCGCTGCCGAGAGGTCGAGATCGTCCGCGGGGCCGTCGTCGCGCGAACCCCGGTTGCCCATGAACATCCGCTTCAGCGCCATGCCCGGCCCTCACCCGACCCGCACGCGCGGGTCGATGATCGCCTGGATCACGTCGACCAGGAGGTTCGCCAGCACGTAGCCGGCGGCGCCGAACAGCGTCATGCCGAGGATGGCGGGGTAATCGAGGTTCAGGAACGAGCGCACGGTGAACGAGCCGAGCCCGGGCCAGTTGTAGATCACCTCGACGTAGAACGCGCCCGTCAGCAGGAACGCCATGGTGAGGCCGATGACCGTGAGGGTCGGGCCGATCGCGTTGCGCAGCGCCAACCGCGCGTGGATGCGCGCTTCGGACACGCCGTAGGCGCGCGCCGTGCGGATGTAGTCCTGCGACAGCACCTCCAGCATGGCGGCGCGCGTCATGCGCGTCACCAGGCCGATGGGGTACGCCGCCAGCGTCACCGCGGGCAGCACCAGGTGGAGGAAGGCATCCTTCAAGGCCACCCCGTTGCGGGTCAGCAGGGCATCGAGCAGGTAGAAGCCGCTGACGGTGTCCAGCGGGCTGACGAAGCGCAGGCCCGCGTCGACGCGTCCCGCGACCGGGAACCAGCCGAGTGCGTGCACGAACAGGAGCTGCAGCAGCAGCCCCAGCCAGAACGCCGGCATCGACACGCCGATCACGGTGGCCACGCGCACCACCCCCTCACCCCAGCGCCCTCGCAAACGCGTCGAGAGAACGCCAAGCGGAACGCCCACCAGGACGGCGATGGCCATGGCGGCGACGAGGAGCTCGAGGGTGGCGGCCAGCCGCGATCCGAGCTCGAGCGCGACCGGACGCTTGGTCGCCAGCGACACGCCCATGTCGCCGCCGGCAAGCGCCTTCATGTACCTCAGGTACTGCTCGAGCACCGGCCGATCGAAGCCGAAGCGTTCGTTGATCGCTTGGATCTCGGCGGGCCGCGCGCGCGGCCCGAGGTACAGCGCGGCCGGCTCGGACGGGATGGTGCGCGTCAGGACGAACACCATCGTCGCGACGCCGAGCAACACCAGCACCGAGAGCAGCAGCCTGCGGGTGACGAAACTGAGGACTTGCATCACGGGAACGTCGGGGCGCCCCGACGGCCGAGCCGAGTGGGGCGCCCCCTTCGCATCACCTTACTGGTCGAGGTAGAGCGGGTAGAAGAAGGTCGCGAACGGGTAGTTGATGTTGTACTCGAACCCGCCCAGGTACGTCGGGACGGCGTACCAGTTGCCCACGTCCATGAAGAACAGGCCCGGCGCCTCGTCCACCAGGAGCGTCATCGCCTCGGTGTAGAGCGCCTGCGCCGCCTCGCGATCGGTTCCTGCCAGCACGATGGCCTCGTCGACCAGCGCGTCGAAGCGTTCGTTCTTCCAGTAGCTCAGGTTGAAGAACGGCGCGTCGCTCGAGCGGAACATCGACCAGAGGTTGTCCGAGCCGGCGTCGGAGTACGTCGGCCAGTACAGCAGGAGGAAGATGTCCTGTGCCTCGGCGGGCACGTCGCGCGCCATGGCCCACTGCTGGTTGAACAGCATCGGCTCGATCGACACCTCGATGCCGACGTCCGCCAGCGCGTCGGCCAGCACCGGCGCGAAGTTTCGCTCCACGGCGTTCTCCGCGGCGTAGGTCAGCTTCAGCGAGATCCCGCCGTCGGCGTAGCCGGCGTCGGCCAGCAGTCCGCGGGCGCGATCGGGGTCGTAGCTGTACTGTGGCACGTCCTCCGAGTACGGGAAGATGCCGGCCGGTACCGGGCCTCGCGCCTGGGTACCGAGGCCCTCGACGCCGATGGTGATGATGTCGCCGTACGGCACGGCGTACGAGATCGCCTGGCGCACGCGCACGTCGTCGAGCGGGGGCCTGAGCACGTTGAGGAAGCCGACGTAGTTGAACGGCGTGTTCACGACCTGCACGTCGTAGGCGGGGTCGGAAGCGAAGGCGTCGTACGACGAGGGCGGCAAGCGGAGCGCCAGGTCGACTTCGCCGGCGCGCACCAGTTGCTCCTGGATGACCTCGTCGGACACGACGCTCACGACCACGTTCCGGAAGTGTTCGCGGCCCTCCCAGCCACCCCAGTAGCGGTCGAAGGCGGTGAGGACCACCTCGCTGTCGGGGATGTAGCTCGCCAGCTTGTACGGGCCGGTGCCGGCCGCGATGGCGCCTTCGAAGTACTCCTCGTCGGCCTCGGCGGCATCGAGCGCGGCCGGGCTCACGATCCACGCGCCGTAGAGCGACGATGCGATCAAGTCGAGCGGAGCGGCGTACGCCATGTCGAAACGCACGGTGAGGTCGTCGACGACCACGACCTCGGAGACCGGCGCCCAGATGAACGAGGCGCCGCCGATGGCGCGGTGGCGGTCGATCGAACGCTTCACGGCCGTCGCATCCAGCGTCTCGCCGTCGTGGAACGCCACGTTCTCACGCAGATGGAACGTCCACGAACTCCCGTCCTCGGCGACTTCCCAGCTCGTCGCCAACGCGGGCGTGAACGGTTCGGCCGCGCCCGGGGGGTTGGCCCACAGCAGCGGTTCGTAGAGGTTCGCGAGGTAGATCGCCTCGGTCGAGAACGAGCGGCTCGGGTCCCAGGTCGTGACGCTGGCGGTGGATGCCACCCGGAGCGCCGTGGTCGACTGCGCCCATGCGGTCGTCCAGCCCGGCGCGAGGATCGCTGCCAGCGTCAACGCCAGCAGGGTCACGGTGGAACGATACGGTCGTCCGGTACAACGCATGCGAACCCTCCTAAGTCTTGCGGTCTTGGCTGACGGAACGGTCGGCGCCAGTGTACGAGCGCGCACTGGCAGAACGTTGGCAAGGCTCGTAGGTAGACGCGAACGGCGCCGCCACCGGCCGCGGTAGGGTGGGTTCAAGACCGCCATGATCGTGCTTCATGCCAAGCTGGTGATCCCCAACTTCACCGCCGGCCGCCATCCACGGCCGCACCTGGTGGAAGCGACGCATGCACGACTCGAGCGCGGCGTCGCGCTGCTGGTGGCGCCCCCCGGGTACGGCAAGACCGTGCTGCTGGCCGAGCTCGTCGAACGCTCGGGCACGCCGTCGGTGTGGCTGCAGCTCGACGACAGCGACAACGACCCGGCAGCGTTCGTGGCTGCGCTGGTGGAGGGCACGCGCCGGGCGTTCCCCAAGCCGGGGTCTCGACTCGCCGAGGCGCTGAACGCCTCCCCCACGAGCGACGCCGAACGGCACCTGACGATGCTCGTCAACGCCTTCGTGGACACCCCTCAGGGCGATTGGACCATCGTCCTGGACGACCTGCACCTGGTGACCAACCCCGAGGTGCTGCGCTTGGTCGAGCGTCTCGTCGACCTGCCGGCGCCGGGGATGCGGGTGGTGATGGCGTCGCGCACCATGCCGTCGCTTCCCATCGCTCGCTGGCGCGCGCGCGGCGTGCTCGGGGTGATCGGCGCCGACGACCTGCGCTTCACGCCGGACGACGCAGGCGCCTGGTTGCGCCGCGGCCTCCCCGGCCTGACCGACAGCGCCGTCGCCAAGCTGGTCGAACGTACCGAAGGCTGGGCCGTCGGCCTGCAGCTGGCGGCGCAACTGCTTCGAAGCGACGACGACGGGGCCGTGGAGACGCTCGTCGAACGCCTCGAGGGCGCGCACCCGGTGGTGGCGGCCTACCTGATGGACGAGGCGTTCGCACGCCAACCGGCGGACGTCCAGCAGTTCCTTCTCGACACCTCGGTGTTGCCGCAGTTCGACGCGGCCACCTGCGCCGCCGTGCTCGCACCGGACGGCCTGGACCTACCCGCCGTCGAGGGGATCCTCGAGCGCCTCGAGCACGGGCTCGCCTTCTTGCAGCGGCTCGACGAGCATCGACGCTGGTACCGCTACCACCAGATGTTCCGCGAGTTCCTGCACGACCGAGCGCAGCGGCTCGACCCGGACCGCACCAACCTGGTCAAGCGACGCGCGGCTCGAGCCGCGGAGCGACACGGCGAGATCGACACCGCCGTGACGTTCGCGCTGGCAGGCGGCGACGCGGACGACGCCGCCCGTCTTCTGAGCACTCACGGCACGCGTCTCTTGCGCGCGGGCCGGGCCGAGGCGCTGCACCGCTGGCTGCTGCAGATGGCGCCTGCCATGCCCACCCACCCCGAACTGCGCCTGCTGCACGGCCGCGCCCTGCATCAGCGTGGCCGCCTGACCGACGCCGTCACCGCCCTGCACGAGGCGCGCGAGGCCGCCGTTCGCCTCGACATGGCCGACATCGCCTGCGCGGCCGGCAGCGAGATGGCGGCCATCGCCCGCTCGCAGGGTGACTACCGGCGGGCGCAAGCCTGGGCCGAGGAGGCCACGGCCGCCGCCGCCGGCGCGGACGTCCTTCCGGCCACCCGCGCGGCAGCATGGATGGAGCGCGCCAGGATCGAAGGATCGTTGCGCGGGATGCACGCCGGACGGTCGCTGGCGGAGCGCGCCGTGGCCGAACTCGGCGGCGACGGAGGCATGCCTCGTACCGAGGATACGGACGTCGCCGTCGGCGCGCGTGATGACGAAACGGGCGGCAGCCTCGACACGGACGCGACGGCCCACCTACAGGCCGCCCTGTCGTGCTCGCTCGGGCAGATCTGCTGGTGGCACGGCGATACCGACGCAGCCGTGCGCCATCTTCGGTACGCGCTGACGCGCCTCGGCGACGCCGACACGCCGCAGGCCGCCGACGTGCGCCTCGCCTTGGCGACCCCGACGCTCTACCGCCACCACCACCGCGACGCGCTGGAACACGCCGGCCGCGCGCTCGAGACGTTCCAGCGCTTCGAGCTGCGCGAACGCCTCCCCGCCGCGTACGCCGCGCTCGGCAATGCCCTGACGCGCGCCGGCGACTTCGAGCGCGCCGAGTCGTGCCTGCGCCAGGCGATGGCCATCGCCGGCGAGATCGGCGGCGCGAGCTACGACCACGTCATGGCCGCCGGGTACTTAGCGCAGCTGCTCGAGCTTCAGGGGCGCACCTCCGAAGCGACGCAGGTGGCGGAGGAGGCGCTCTGGGCGCACGAGGGCGCTCCGACGTCGTACGAGGCGTACGTCTGCCGCAGCGTGTTGGCCGACACCTACCTCAGCGCCGAGCGGTACCTCGACGCCGAGCGGATCTACCGGGACCTCGTCGACCTGGGCGAAGTGCAGCAGTACCGCGTACCCCTGGCGCTGGTGTACTTCGGGCTTGCCTACCTGCGGTTCCTGCGCGGCGACCGTGCCGAAGGCCTGGCGTTCGCGGAGCGCTCCTGGGCCATGCTGTCGCCTACCTACGCCTGGCAGTTGTACGCCGACCAGGGCGATCGTGCCCGGACGGTGTGCGCCGCGCTGCGCGAAGCACACCCGCACGACGACTTCCTCGCGCGCGTCATGGCGGCGCTGGACGAGCCGACCACGACGCGAACGGCGGCGCCCGCACCCGCCCGGTCGCGGGGCGGCGCGTCCGCGACCACGGGCTCCGACCTCACGAGCGTCGACGTGCTGGGCCCGATGCGCGTGACGGTCGCCGGCCACGAGGTCGCTCCGGGCGCATGGGTGTCGGCCAAGGCGCGCGACCTCCTGGCGTACCTGATCACGCTGCGCAGCGAGAGCGTGCGGATCGATCAGGCGCTGGACGCGCTCTGGCCGGACGAGCCGGAGCGCGAGAAGACCGCGTTCCACACCGCGCTCTACCGCCTGCGCGGCGCCCTTCGGAAAGGCCAGGACGATGACACGAAGTTCGTGCTGGTCGAGGGCCGCCGCTACCGCCTCGACGTTTCGCGGTTCGTCTTCGACGTGGACCGCTTCGACGCGTTGCTGGCGCAAGCGCGGAGTTCCGAGGCGGCGCGCGCCATGGCGCTGCTGGCCGAGGCCGACGCGATCGTGCGCGGCGAGTACCTCGGCGGCCTCGACTACCCGTGGCTGATGGGGGAACGCGGGCGCCTCGGCGACGCGCACCTCGAGGCCCTGGCCAGCCTCGCCGAGTTGCAGCTGCGTCACGGCAGACTCGGCGACGCCCTTCGCAGCGCACGCCGCTACGCCTCGCTCGATCCGTACTCCGAACGCGCCTGCGTGCTGGAGATGCGTACGCTGGCGGCCCGCAGCGACCTCGCCGCCGTCGAACGGTGCTTCCGCGACTTCGAGGTGCGGCTCGAGCAGGAGCTGGCCGTTCGGCCCTCCCCCGACACACGCCGCATCTACGACACCTTGCGCGCACCGGCAGGTCCGCGGTGAGTCGCTCGCCGCGCGGTCGTGGCGCCAAGGCGCCACGGTCGCGCTCGTCGCGCGCCCCGACGACGCGTGCGCTGGCGCTGCGCGGCGTCGAGTTCCCCGTCGCCGTCTCGCGGAAGCAGGTCCGCCGCGTCACGCTGCGCGTCCATCCCCCGGACGGCGACGTACGCGTGAGCGCCCCGCACGGCGTGAGCGAGACCGAGATCCGTGCCTTCGTCCAGCAGCACCTCGCGTGGATCCGCCGACACCGCGAACGCATCCAGGCGCTGCCGCGCCCGGCGGCTCCCACGTTCCAGCCAGGGGAAGTGCACTACCTCGACGGCAAGCCGCTGGGCCTGGAGGTGCGTGGCGGCACGCACCGCGTCAGCGTCGGCCTCGGCATGGGCACGACACTCCTGCTGTCCGCTCCGGGCTACGCCAACGCCGAAGCGCGCGCCCGCGCACTCGAGCGCTTCTACCGCGCCCACCTGCGCGCGGCCCTACCGCCCCTGCTCGCGCGGTGGGAGCCGCGCATGGGGGTGCGTGTCGCGGCATGGGGCGTGAAGCGCATGAAGACCCGCTGGGGTTCCTGCAACCCGCACGCGCGCCGCATCTGGCTGAACCTCGAGCTGGCCAAGCGCCGACCGGCGCTCCTCGAGTACGTGGTGGTGCACGAGCTGGCGCACCTGCACGTGGCCGATCACGGTCCTGCGTTCCAGGCGTTGATGACGCGGTTCCTACCCGGCTGGCGAACGCTGCGGCGCGAGCTCAACGCCTGGCCGACCTGGGCCATGCACCCGCCCGACGACGACGCCCTGCGCGCGGCCGCGGCGCGAGGCGAGCCCGACGACGCGCTCGATCAGGAGCCCGACGGGTAGCCGAACAGGGCCGCGTCCTCGGAGGCGCCGGTGAGCGCCAGGCGCGCGGCCGCGCGGCCGAGGATGGCTCCGATCACGTTGCCGGTGCCGTTGTAGCCGCCGATGGCCCACACCTGTGGCCGCACCTGGGCGAAGAGCGGCAGCACCCGGCTGGTGAACCCGACCGGCGCCGCCCAGCGGTGCGTGATGGCCGCCCGCACCCCCACGCGCTCGCGCAAGTACCGCTCGAGTCGCTGTTGCACGGCGTCGCCGGGGCGGCCGTCGGCGGTCCACTCGCTTGCGCCGGCTAGGTCGCGGAAGCCGCCGAGCGCGACGCGGCCGTCGGGCGTCTGCTGGTAGTACTCGAAGCCGTAGCGGCGGTACACCGGGCGCGGGATGCGGACCTCGGTGGTGGGCTCGGTGGCGATCATCTGCAGCCGCGCCGTGCGCACGCGCCCCTCCAGCTCCGGCAAGATCCGCTCGAGGCGCCCGTCGACGGCCACCACCACCGCGCGGCAACGCACGACGCCGCCCTGCGTG
>CAZACZ010000010.1:44934-48674 GCA_964483695.1 uncultured bacterium
GTCAGCCGACGCCGACGCGGGAGCAACCAGGTCAGCACGAACACCAGCACGGCGGCCACGAACACCGCGATGTAGACCGTGTGCAGGCCCGAGACGAGCACCGGCAGCAGGTCGGTGTCGAGGACGCCGCCCGGCGCGGCCTCCGGCGCCAGCAGCGCCTCGATCCGTCGCAGCGCCGCTTGGACGTCCGCCGCGCCCGAGCCGTCCGGGTTCGCCAGCCCCCGCAGCAGCGCGAGGTTGAGGATGCCGCCGAGCAACGCGGCACCCACGGCGTTGCCCAGGATGCGCATGAGCATGTTGGTGGCGGTGCCGACGCCGCGGCGCTCCCACGGCACGATGGTCTGGATGGTGACGATCATGGTGGTGTTGATGAAGCCCAGCCCCACGCCGACGAAGAACGAACCGAGCGCCACCCAGGCCGGTCCGCGCTCCGGCGCGAGCGTCAGGTAGAACACGCCCCCGGCGAGGGCCGCCATGCCGCCGAGGCGCGCCGTCCAAGCCGGCCCCAGCGGTACCACCAGCCGTCCGGCAGCGGTCGACGCGATCGGCCAACCAAGCGACATGGCGGTCAACGTCAGGCCGGCGACGGTCGGTCCGTACCCCATGACGCCCTGCACGTACGTCGGCGCGTACGTGACCAGGCCGATCATCAGCAGGCCGGCGGCGAAGGTCGCGACGTTGGCCAGGAGGATCAACGGGTCGCGCCACAGGTCGACGCCGAGCAGGGGCTCCGCCACCACCCGTTGCCTGCGCGCGAACAGCAGTCCGAACGACGCCGCCACGGCGATCAACCCGACGCTCGCGCCCACGCCCCAAGCGACGCCCTGCGTGAGCACCAGCATCGTCACGCTGAGGGCAACGAAGAAGAGCCCCGCCCCCGCGACGTCGATGCTCCGCTCGCGCGTCGCTAACCGTTCGTGCAGGAAGGCGCGCAGGCCGAAGATCGCCACGATGCCCAGCGGGACGCTGAACCAGAAGATCCATTGCCACCCCACCGTCGCCAGGAACGCTCCACCGAGCAACGGTCCGACGATCGCCGAGATGCCCCACACGCTCGCCAGGTACCCCTGAATCCGGCCGCGCTCGCGCACGTCGTAGAGGTCGCCGGCCAGCGTCGACACCATGGGGTAGATGGCGCCCGCGCCGAGCCCCTGCACCAAGCGGAACGCCACCAGCGTCGGCATGACGGTAGCCAGACCGCACGCCACCGAGCCTGCCAGGAACGCCACGATGCCCCACACGAGCACCGGCTTGCGGCCGTAGACGTCCGCCGCGCGGCCGAAGATCGGCGTCGATACGGCCTGCGCCAAGAGGAACGCCGAGAACACCCAGGCGTAGTACTCGAAGCCGCCGAGCGCCGCGACGATGCTGGGCATGGCGGTCGCTACGATGGTGCCCTCGACGGCGGCGAGCGCCATGACCAGGACGAGGCACGCCAGCACCAACGGCCGCCGCGTGACGGGGTGGCTCGCGGTGGCGGCGGCGGCTTCGGACGAGGGACGCGCCACGATGCCGTCGATCATAGGCGACGCGCGCCGAGGGGCGCCGCCCTCGCGTGGCGTGGGGCGCCGACGCGTGCCGTGCGCCGCCGACGCGTACCTTGCCTTGGGGCGCCGTCGTCGCGCCCCGGATGCCCCCTTTCGTCAGCGGTCGATCAGCAACGGTAGCGGATCGACCGCGTTCCAGGCGCACGGGTCCTCGTCGCTGCCGAGGTAGACGCCGAAGTGCAGGTGCGGGGGCGTTCCGGCGGCGTTGCCGGAGTTCCCCACGTAGCCCAGCGGGTCGCCCACGTCGACGCGCTGGCCCTCCCGCAACTCCTCGTACACGCCCTCGAGGTGGGTGTAGAAGTACCGCACCCCGCCGTCGCCCACCACCGTGACCGACAGCCCCCCGAGGCTCAGGTCGTCGATGCGGTAGACGAAGCCGGCGGCGGCGGCGCGGATCGGCGTTCCGCGCGGCGCGAAGAGGTCCTGCCCTTCGTGGCCGCGGCCGCCGGAGCGCGCGGCGCCGAAGGTGTTGGCCACCTGCGCCACACGCAGGCCGTCCACCGGCATCACCAGCTCGGCGGCCGGCGCAGGGCCGACCACCGCGAAGAACGCCGGCAGCACGGCGCGGTAGCGGGCACGCATCTCGAAGCGGGCACGCTCCGCGTCGGTGCGGGGCTCGGGGGGTGGGTCGTCGGCGCGCGTGGGGCACACGAACCCTTCGTACTCCGCACGCAGCACGGGCCACGACGCGTCGGGAAGCGTCTGGGCGCGCGTCGGCGACGGAAGACCGCTGCCGGCGAGGAACGTGAGCACGAGCCAGAGCATGCGCTTGCGAAGGAGCGTCGTCATCGGGAGCCTCGCCCGCGAGCGTAGCGAACCGGGCACGGCGGCGCCGCGGCCTGGAGCACGCTCGTGCGGCGCGGTATGACAAGGGCACCCGATCCGCGTCCGGTGCGAAGGCCGATCCGGCCCCGTGCCCACGCTCGAAGGAGCCTGCCGCATGTCCGATCTCCCTCGCCGCATCGACGCCCAGGTGGAGCGCGAAGCCGACGCGCTGCTCGAGCTGAGCCACCGCATCCACGCCAACCCGGAGATCCGCTTCGAGGAAGTCCGCGCCAGCGCCTGGCTGGCCGACGCGCTCGAGGACCGTGGCTTCCGCGTGGAGCGCGGCGTGGGCGGCCTACCCACGGCGTTCCGCGCCACGCTGGCAGGCAGCGGTCCGGGCCCGAACGTCGCCGTCTTGTGCGAGTACGACGCCCTTCCCGAGATCGGGCACGCGTGCGGTCACAACGTGATCGCGACCATGGGCGCCGGCGCGGCGTTCGCGCTCGCGCCGGCGATGGCCGACCTGCCGGGCACGCTGACGGTCCTCGGCACGCCGGCCGAGGAGGGCGGCGGCGGCAAGATCCTGCTGCTGAACGCCGGCGCGTTCGACGGCGTCGACGCGGCGCTGATGATCCACCCCTTCCCGACCAACCAGGCGAACATGCCGACGCTCGCCAGCACCAAGTGGGAGGTGACGTTCCACGGCAAGCCGGCGCATGCCGCCATGGCGCCGCACCTGGGCGTGAACGCGCTCGACGCCGTACGGTTGGCGTTCGCCGGGATCGACGCCTTGCGCCAACAGGTGCGCCAGGACGTGCGCATCCACGCCATCGTCACCGACGGCGGGGCCGCGGCGAACGTGATCCCGGAGCGCGCCGCGATGCTGGCGGTGGCGCGTGCGGCCGATGCGCGCTACCTCTTCGAGGACCTGGTCCCGCGCCTGCGCAACGTGTTCGAGGGCGCCGCGCTCATGACGGGCGCGCGGCTCGAGCTGGGCGACGCTTCCCCCGCGTACCTCGAGATGGCCGTCAACGCCCCGCTCGAGGCGGCGTTCACGCGCCACGCCGAGCGCCGCGGACGCGTGGTGGAGCCGTACGACCCGAACATGCGCACCGGCTCGACCGACATGGGCAACGTGTCGCAGGTGATGCCGGCGCTGCACGGCCTGCTGGCGATCGACGACACGGCGATGCCGCACACCGCGGCGTTCGCGGAGGCGGCGCGCTCGCCCCGCGGCGACCAGACCGTCCTCGACGGCGCGAGCGTGCTGGCGAACGTGGCAGCCGAGTTGCTCACCGATCCTTCACTGCTGGCGCAAGCGCGCGCGGCGTTCCAGGCAGCGACAGGGCGCGCGCCGGGTGGGCATCCGGGGTCGTTCTCGGCCGGGTCCTGAGTTCGTAGTAGGTCTACTCGGTTCCGAGTAGGTCT
>CAZACZ010000010.1:48774-54249 GCA_964483695.1 uncultured bacterium
AGTAGGTCTACTCGGTTCCGAGTAGGTCTGCTCATACCCGAGTAGGTCTACTCGTTGCCGAATACGTCTACCCGTTCTCGAGTAGGTCTACCACCGACGTGGTAGTCGGCGGACCAAGGCACTCCCCTGCCGGTCTCCGGATCTTCGCCGGCCCGCGGCCCGCGACCGATCCGTCGTCGGCCCGCGCACCTCCCGACCGGCTACCCCCGTCGCGTCAGTACTCGACGCGCCCCGCGTTCGCCGCCCACGCCTCGAACGGGGCGCTCGAGCTCGCTACCACCGCGTGTTCTACCGGCATGAGCGAGCGGTCGCCGCGCCCCTCGAAGTAATCGTAGAAGGCGGCGTCGTCGAACCCGGCGCGGGCCGCGTCGTGACGATCGGCGGCGAACACCACGCGCGACACGCGCGCCCACAGCGACGACGCCAGGCACATCGGGCACGGCTCACAGCTGGCGTACACTACGCAGCCGCTCAGGTCGAACGTGCCCAGCGCGCGGCATGCCGCGCGGATGGCGCTGACCTCGGCGTGCGCGGTCGGGTCGTTGTCGGCCGTGACGCGGTTCGTCCCTTCGAACACGCGCCCGTCCAGCGTGACGACGACGGCGCCGAACGGGCCGCCGCCGCTCGCTACGTTGCGCGTGGCGAGGTCGATAGCGCGCGCCAGGAAGGCACGATCGGCATCGGACATGCGCGGAGCATAACGTGATGCGTCCGGTCTGCCCGTTGGTGCATGATGGAGCACCCACGAGCGACCCCTTGCGAGTGTCCGGCGCCTCGCGCCGAACGACGTGCCTTCTCGTGGTGGCGAAGGGAGCGCACATGGCTTCGAACCAGGGCTCGCGTCCGAAGGGGTACCCGTGCTGGCTCGACCTGACCGCGCCCGACGTGAAGCAGGCGGCGGAGTTCTACGCCCACGTCTTCGGTTGGGATTACGACGTCAGCGGCCCCGAGTACGGCCACTACCACATGGCGATGGTCGACGGCCACTCGGTGGCAGGCTTGGGCCAACCGATGGCGGGGGACGCGCCGCCGGCGGCCTGGACGCTCTACTTCGCCGCCGACGACGCGGCCGCGATGGCCGCGCACGCCGCCGACCTCGGCGGCACCGTGCTGGTTCCCGCCATGGAAGTTCCTCGTCAGGGGCAGATGGCCATCGTAGCGGACCCGACCGGCGCCGTGTTCGGCCTGTGGCAACCGATCGCGCACCACGGCTTCGGCATCGACGGCGTGGCCGGCACGCTGGCGTGGTGCGAGCTGAACACCCCCGACGCCAACGCCGCGAGGGCCTTCTACCAGGCGCTGCTCGTGGCGGACGCCCCCGCGTTCGATCGACCGGGCACCAACGCCTACTTCAGCCTCCAGAAGGACGGCGCGTGGATCGCCGGCATCGTCGAGCAGCCGAGCGGCGGAACGAAGGTGCCCCCGCACTGGATGCCGTTCTTCCAGGTCGACGACGCCAACGCGGCCATCGCCGCCGTGCAGGCAGGTGGCGGCACCGTGGCCTTCGGGCCGTTCGACAGCGCGTACGGCCGGGTGGTCGTGGTGGCCGACCCGTTCGGCGCCCACTTCTCGGTGCTCCAGCCGCCGGCGGGCTGACGCGATGGTCGTTCGCCCGCTGACGCCCGACCGCTGGGCCGATCTCGAGGCGCTGTTCCACGCCAAGGGGTGCAGCGTCGCGCGCGGCTGCTGGTGCATGTACTACCGCGTCAGCGGCGCCGTCCCGCGCCACGAAGGCGAGACCACGGCGGACGCGTCGAAGCGGGCGATGCACGCGCTGGTGGACGGCGGCACCGTCACCGGGCTGATCGGCTACGAACCGAGCGCGAAGGGCGATCCCGCCGGCGAGAAGCCCGTCGGCTGGGTGTCGCTCGGGCCACGAGCCGAGTACCGCAAGTTGCAGCGCTCGCCGGTCATGCACGCGGTGGACGACCGACCCGTCTGGTCGGTCGTCTGCTTCGTGGTGCCTTCGCCGCACCGCGGCCGCGGCGTGACGAAGGCGCTGTTGGCCGGCGCCATCGCCTACGCCCGCGAGCACGGAGTTGGCACGTTGGAGGCGTACCCGGTGGACACCGCCGTCCCGGGGCACGCCAGCGCGCCGTGGTTCGGCTCGGCGCACATGTTCGCCGAGGCCGGGTTCGAGGAAGTGGCGCGCCGACGCGACGACCGGCCGGTGATGCGGCTCGCCCTCGGGCCCGCGGCGTAGACGCGACCGGCCGTCGACGCTTCCGACGTCGACGGCCGGGGCTGGCACGGGGGCCTACGGTCCCGCGGTCAGCGACGTCCGCACCACCGCGCCGTCGGGCGCGAGCACGAACCAGGTACCTCCGAACTGCACCACCGCCTGACAGGTCACCTCGCCGGGTTGGACGTCGTTCACGAAGTAGTAGAGCGGGAAGCCGGCGAACGTGACCTGCGTCGTGCCGTCGGCGCGATCCACGGTGCCGACCAGGGAAGCATCGACCATCGCGGCGGCCATGGCGTCGTCGTCCATGGGGTCCTCGCCCGTCTCGCCCTCGCCCGTGTCCTCTTCGCCCATGCTCCCGTCGCCCATGGCCTCGTCGCCCGCGCTCCCCTCACCCATGCTTCCGTCCCCCAGGCCGCTCTCGTTCATACCCTCGTCGCTCATGGCGGGCGCGAGGAGCGGGGGCCACGCCTCGGCGCAAGCGCCTGCGCACGCGACCGGCGCGCCGTCCTCGTCGACCACCACGTACAGAGTCCGCCCTTCGGCGTCCACCAGGTAGGCGCCGAGCACCTGGTGCATGGCCACCCCCAGCACCCCTTCGAGATGCTCCATCGCCATGTCGCTTCCCGGCATGTCGCTCCCGGCCATGTCGTCCTGCCCCAAGGCAGGCGCGGCTACCAGCATCCACGACCCTACGGCGAACATGCCCAGGGCTCTTCCGACCTTGCTCGTTCCCATCTTCGTCGCTCCCGTCAAGGACGCACGCTCGATCGTCCAGCTTCGATGGTGTCGCCGCGCGTACACCCACGCGGTGCGCGGCTCGGAACCCTACGTCGTTCCCGCCCTCCTTCCTCGTCGACGCGAAGCGATGGTAGGGAACGCGTCTCACACCCTCGTCACCGAGGGGTCACGGGGCGGTCACGGGGTGGATGGGTCGAAGCGAGCGGTGGCAGAAGACCGGTGGGCCCCAGGGGCGCGTCCGGTTGCGCTCAGGGTCGGGTCGTCGATGCCAGCGGCAAACGGAAGCGGAACGTCGTGCCGCCACCCACGACGCTCTCGACCTGGATGTCGCTGTCGTGCAACTCCAGCACGCGCTTGACGATAGCGAGACCCAACCCGGCGCCCTCGTTCGGGCCCAACCCGGCGCCCTCGCTCGGGCCCGTGCCGGCGTCCGGCACGCCCGCTCCGCCCCGGGCCTGCGGGCCGCCGCTCTTCGGACCAGCGGCCCGGTAGTAACGGTCGAAGACGCGCGGCAGGTCCTCCGCCGCGATGCCGCGGCCGGTGTCGGCCACATCGACCTCCACGCCGCCGTCGACCCTTCGCAGCACCAGCCGCACGCTGCCACCGGCCGGCGTGTGCCGCAGCGCGTTGTCGATCAGGTTGGTGAGCGCGCGCTCGATCAACCCGATGTCGGCCATCACGGACGGCAGGTCGGTGGCGAACTCCGTGGTCAGCGCGATCTGCCTGCGCTCCGCCTCCAGGCGGAACTTCTGCGCCACGTCCTGCACCAGTTCGGTCAGCGCGAACGGCTCGGGCCGGCACACCGTCGCCCCCGACTCGAGCGTGGTGAGCTCGAACAGCTCGGCTACCAGCCGTCCCAAGCGCTCGGCTTGCTTGCGGGCCGCCTCCAGGTAGCGCCTGCGCTCGGTGGGACCAAGGTCGTGCTCCTTCATCTCCAGCGTCTCGAGGTAGCCCTGCAGCGCCGCCAGCGGCGTGCGCAGGTCGTGCGAGACGTTGGTGAGGAGTTCGCGGCGCAACGCGTCGAGCTGCTCCAACGCACCGACCTGCCGGGCGATGCGCTGCGCCATGTCGCCGAAGGTGCGCTCGAGCTCTGCCACCTCGTCCGCGCCCCGCGGGCCCGCCGTCTCGAGGGCCGGCGGCCGGTCGAAGCCCCCGTCGCGGAACTCGGCCATCGTTCGCGCCAGGCGCTTCACCCGCCTGGTCAGCAGGTGGAACACCAGGTACCCGGCCAGGAACACCAGCACCAACACCACCGCGCCGGTCCACAGGCTCAGGTTCAGCACGTAGCTGGTGCGCACCATCTGCGCCACCGACTCCTGGGCGGCGTCGGCCAGCACCACGTACAGGTAGCCCTGCAGCGGCCCCCGCTCGGGGATCCGTGCGGCCGAGAACGGCTTCGAGGCCCCGGTGGCGCCCCGCCCCGCGCCGAGCCTGGGGTCGGTGCCGAGGATCAGGCTGGTGACGGTGCCCGACAGGAAGCGTTCGATCGGCGCCACGTCCACCCGGTCTGCACGCACCTCGTCCGCCGGCACCGACGCCTTGAGCACGGTGCCGTCCACGTCGAGCACGTACAGCTCGACGCCGGGGTTCATCATGGCGAGGTCGCGCACCACGGCCGCCAGCTCGGTCTCGTCGACGGTATCGTCGACCATCAGCATGCTCTCGTGCACCAACCGCGCCGCCAACTCGGCGTTGACCTTCTGCACCACCTCCTGCTGGAAGCGCCGGCTGGTCTGCACCGTCGAGACCACGAACGACGCGCCCACCACCGCCAGCAGCCCGAGCAGCGCCAACGCCAACTTCCCGTGCAGCGAGCGCAGCACCTACGACTCCCGCGGCGGCTGCGCCCTGAACCGGTACCCGACGCCCCAGACCGTCTCGATGAACTCCGTCTCCGCCGGGTCCCGCTCGATCTTGGCGCGCAAGCGGTTGATGTGGCTGTTGACGGTGTGCTCGTACCCGTCGTACCCCGAGCCCCACACCAGGTCCAGCAGCTGGTTGCGGGTGTAGACGCGGCCCGGGTGCCGCGCGAACTGCAGCAGCAGGTCGAACTCCTTCGCGGTCAGGCTCACCTCGCTGCCGCCTACCGTCACCAGGCGGCGTTCGACGTCGATGCGGAGCGCTCCCGCGACCACGACCGCGGGCGGCGGCGCGGCGCTCGACGCCTCCAGCGCCTCCTTGCGGCGGAACAACGCCTTCACCCGCGCCTGCAGCTCGCGCAGGCTGAACGGCTTGGCGAGGTAATCGTCGGCCCCCAGCTCGAGCCCGAGCACGCGGTCGAGCTCGGAGGACTTCGCCGTCAGCATCAGGATCAGCGGGTAGCCTTCGGCCGCGCGCACGCGCCGCGTCACCTCGAAGCCGTCGATGCCTGGCAGCATCAGGTCGAGCACCACCAGGTCGACGCCGCCGCCTGCCAGCAGCGCCAGCGCGGCCTCCCCGTCGTGCGCCACCGCCACGTCGCAACCGATATCGGCGAGGTGCGTGCCCACCAGGTGCGCGATGTCGCGGTCGTCCTCGACGACGATCGCCTTGCGCTGCGCCGCCACGGAGCG
>CAZACZ010000011.1:0-3874 GCA_964483695.1 uncultured bacterium
CGGCAGGGGTCGAATACCTCGGCACCGCCTACAGCGGCTGTCTGGGGATGTTTGGCCAACTTTTTTTGTTTTTTTTTTTTTTGTTTTCGCTCGCGGGCGTCGCCGACGAGCCGGTCACGGTCGTCTGCGCGGGCCGCACCGATACCGGGGTGCACGCACTCGGGCAGGTGATCCATTTCGATACCGGCGCGACACGCACGCCGCGCGCCTGGGTCCTCGGCGCCAATACGCGCCTGCCTGCCGACATCGCGCTGCACTGGGCGCGCGAGATGCCGGGCGACTTCCACGCCCGCTACAGCGCCGTCGCGCGCAGCTACCGTTACGAGATCGTCAACCGCAGCGCGCGGCCCGCGCTCGCCGCGGACCGCGTCGCATGGGTACACCGGCCGCTCGACGTCGGGCGCATGCGCGAGGCGGCGGCGGCGCTGCTCGGCGAGCACGACTTCAGCGCCTTCCGCTCGGCCGAGCACGCTGCCAGCCACGGTCTGCGTTCGGTGGCGGTGTCGTTCTGCAACTCCTCGCCGTTCGCGGGCCGGCACGAGCGGAACGCGGAGGACTTGCGCAGGGTGGCCGACGCCGTGCGGGACCGTCCGAACGACCGTGTCGTGTACGCCGGCTTCAGCGCCGGCGGCTGGTCGGCGTTCCTGGCGGCACGCGCCGATCCGGACGCCATCGGGTACCTCGCCCTGGACGCCGTCGTGAGCGAGGGTCCGCCGGCCGAGGCGGCGCCCTGGCGCGGGCCGGCGCTGTTCCTCCTGGGCGAGCCGTCGCCGTGCAACGCCCAAGGCAACGCGGAGGCGCTCGCCGGCCTGCTCCCAGAGGCCACCTTCGTGCGGGTCGCGGGCGCCACCCACTGCGACTTCGAGGACCCGTACGACCCGCGCTGCGCCTGGGTGTGCGGCCGCGCGCCAGCGGAGGCCCTGGCCTCGATCCGGGAGACGATCCGCACGTCGGCCACCGCGTGGTTGCTGCAGTTGGCCCGAGCGGGTCAGACTCGTCCGTAGATCCGGTGGTTCCGGGACACCGCGGAAAGGGAGGCCGGGATGAAGGTCCTCGTGCTTGGAGGGACGCGCTTCGTGGGACGCCACATCGTCGAGGCGGCGCTGCGGGAGGGGCACAGCGTCGACGTCTTCGCGCGCGGCCGGACGCCGGCCCCGGAAGGCGCACGCCTGCTGGTGGGCGATCGCGACGGCGACCTGTCCGCGTTGGATGGGCTCTGGGACGCCGTGGTGGACGTCAGCGCGTACGTCCCGCGCCAGGTGCGGGAAGCGACGAAGCGGTTGTCGGGACGCGCCGGCCGCTACCTGTTCATCTCGACCGGCTCGGTCTACGAGCACTGGGACGACCCCGAGACGGTCGAGGACGCCGCGTTGATGAGCCTCGACGATCCGGCCACCGAGACGATCACCGCGGAGACCTACGGCGGTCTCAAGGTGGCGTGCGAACGCGTCGCGGCGGAGACGTTCGCGGGCTCCGTGCTGTCGGTCCGCCCCACGTTCGTCGTCGGGCCGCACGACTACACCGACCGCTTCACGTCCTGGTTGCGGCGCGTGCGCGACCGCGCCCGCGTCGCGGCGCCGGGTTCACCCGACGTGCCGGTGGCGTTCGTCGACGCGCGCGACCTGGCGCGCTTCGTCGTCCATCTGGCGGGTTCGGACGATACCGGCGCGGTCAACGCGAGCGGACCGGCGGAGCTTGCCACCTGGGGCGCGGTACTGGAGGCTGCACGCCAGGTCACTGCGTCGCGGGCGGAGATCGTGTGGTTGCCCGCGTCGTTCCTCGAGGGTCGTGACCTGGGTGCGGACCCGTTCCCGATGGCCATCCCGTTCACCTTCCGCGGCGCCAGGCGCTTCTCGCTGGAGCGCGCGCTCGCGTTGGGCTTGACGCACACTCCGCTGGCCGACACCCTCCGCGACACCATCGCCTGGGACGACGCAGAAGGCGTGCCCCGAGCCGGCATCACCGAGGCCGAGGAGGACGCCCTGTTGGCGGCGTACGACGCGAAGGCGGGCTAGAGCCGTTCGGCGGCGGCGCGGATCGGCAACGACACCTGGAAGCAGGCGCCGCCGCCCTCGCGATCATGCAGCGTGACCGTTCCACCATGGAGTGCCACCAGGGCGGCGACGATCGCAAGGCCCAGTCCGGACCCCCCGCTGGAACGTTCGCGCGATGCGTCCGATCGGTAGAAGCGCTCGAACACGTGCGCGCGGTGTTCCGGCGGAACGCCGGGGCCGTCGTCGCAGACCTCGAGGACGGCCCGAGGGGCTTCGTTGCGCAGGCTGATGGCGACGTGTCCGCCGCGCGGCGCATGGCGCATCGCGTTGTCCAGCAGCGCGTTCACGACCTGCAGGATGCGCTCTTCGTCGGCGTCGATCACCGCCGGTTCGGTGCGCACGTCGAGGGACATCCCCGCCTCGGCCGCGCGCGCCGCGAAGGAACGCATGGCGCTGGTCACGAGGCCGGCGAGGTCGACCGGCGCGCGGCGCAGCGCCAGGCCGCCCGACTCCGCCAGCGTCAGGGTGCGGAGGTCCTGCACCAGGCGCGACAACAGGTCGACCTGCTGCAGCAGGTTCGGCACCGTCTCGCCGTCCTGTTCCATCACGCCGTCCTGGATGGCTTCCAACTCGCTCTTCAGGATGGTCAAGGGGGTGCGCAGTTCGTGCGCGATGTCGGTGGTGAAGCGCTTGCGCTGCTCCTCCTCGTCCCGCACCTGGTCGGCGGCGGTGTTGAACACCCGCGCCAGCCCGGCCACCTCGTGCGGGCCGGTGACGTCGGCGCGCAGGTCGCGCTCGCCGGCGCCGTAGCGCCTCGTGACGTCCGCCAGGCGATCGATCGGGCGGCTCGAGCGGATCGCCAGCCAGGCGCCTACGGCAGCCGCTAGCGCCATCGCGATGCCGGCGGAGCGAACGGTGGCGCTGCGGAGCACGCCGAGCAGCTCGGTCGAGGCGGCCTCGGCCCCGATGCCCACGGGGCGGTTGTCCGCGGCGCCCATGCCGGCGCGCACGCCGTACATGCGGCCGATCGCGCGGGGCACGTGCTCGCTGGCGGCGTGGTAGCTGAGGTAGCCCGTCAAGCTCACCGAGAAGAGCGCGGTGAGCGCCACGGCCAGCACGAAACGCGCTTTGAGGCTCATGGCCGCAGGCGGTATCCCACCCCGCGCACCGTCTCGAGTTGCGCCCCGCAGGCGCCCATTCTGCGGCGCAGGTTCTTCACGTGAGCGTCCACCGTGCGTTCGTCGGCGAAGCCTTCGACGCTGCCCTCGAGCAGTTCCTGGCGGCGGAAGGCACGACCGGGCTGCGCCGCCATGGCGGCCAGCATCCGGAGTTGGGTGGGGCTCAGGTCCAGCACCTCGTCTTCGCAGCGCGCCTGGAACGCGTCCATGTCGACCGTGAGCCTGCCGACGGTGTAGTGCTCTGCGCTTCTCACCTGCCCGGCGGCGCGCCGCAGCACGGCCTTGACGCGCGCCACCACCTCGCGGGGGCTGAACGGCTTGGCGACGTAATCGTCGGCTCCGAGCTCGAGCCCCACCAACCGATCGACCTCCTCGACCTTGGCGGTGAGCATGATGATCGGCACCGACGACGTGCGCCGCACCTGGCGCGCCACGCTCAAGCCGTCGATCTCGGGGATCATCAAGTCGAGCAGGATCAGGTCGGGGTTCGCGGCGCGCCAGAGCTCGAGGGCGCGCTTGCCGTCTGCTGCCCGCTCGGTGCGGAACCCCTCGGCGCGGAGGTAGCGTTCCAGCACCTGCGCGATGCGGGCTTCGTCTTCCACGATGAGGATGCGCTCGCCGGGCATCGGACTCCACTGTACGGGGCGGCTCGTGCGCCCGTGCGTGCACCCCGGTGCACGCACGTCGGACGGTGCTGCAGCG
>CAZACZ010000011.1:3974-31254 GCA_964483695.1 uncultured bacterium
CGAGCGCGCGGCGGACCCGCAGCGGGTCACGGGCGCGCCCGGAGCCTAGTCCGGGCGCGCCCGCGGGAGAGGGCTGGCGGAACCTACCAGCGGCCGGGACGGCCGGGCATCATGCCGCGACCGGGGGCGGACCAGCGCATCGCGCCGGGGCCGTAGGCGGCGGCAGGCCGGTTCTGGTACAGCGGGACGCCGGTGACCTGGTAGCCCAGGCATGCGTCGCGGCTGACCAAGGCGTCGAACGCGTCGCTGCCGCGGAGCGTCATCTGATCGGCCTGGACCGCGTTGATGACGCCGTCCTCCAGCAGTTGCGCGATCGCTTCGGTGCGGGCCGCAAGGTACGCGGCTTCGAGGTCGTCGAGGCTGATGCCCGCTGCGTCCGCGAGTTCCTCGATGGTCGCGCCGGCAGCGCGCTGCGCGAAGAACTCGTCTTGCGTCAGGCCGAGCTTGTCGGCCACCACACCGACCAGCAACGAGGCCAGTTCGCTCGGCTCCTGTTGGGCGTACCCCATGCGCTGGGCGTACGTCGCTTGGTTGCCGAAGGTGGCGCCGTAGCGCGTGGTGCCGGAGAAGCGGGGGCCTTGGGCGAACGCGAACCCGGTGAGCAGGATCGCCGCGCCGACGGTGAGGATCGTGCCTCTGCGTGTCATGTCGTTCCTTCCTTCCTTCTCGGCGGGTGTCCCTTGCCGAGGTTGATGGAAGGATAGGTGCGCCTTCGTGAACGTTGTGCGAACGGTCGGCGAACGGTCGCGTCGAGCGGCGCGGGGACCAGCGGCAGGACGTTCTGCACTTGCCAGCACTCGCAGGAACTGCTACGCCGACCTTGGGACGCCCGACGCAGGCCGTGGCCAGGGCGACGACCGTCCGGCGGGACGACGACACCTTGGCGGCGGGTGCGCTGGACCCCCTCCAGCACGGTGCGCGGCCGCGTGCCGTCGGCCCGATTCGCGTCCTCGCTTGCGTCTTGCTGGCCATCTCCGGAGGGGCACGATGCTTCGCCGTGCTTCCGCTACGAGATCGCGGTGCGTGGACCGCGACGGGCGCCGTCGCGCGACGCTCCGGGCGGTTCGCTGGGTCGTGGGGCTGATGCTCGCCTTGCTCGCGGGGGCCCGTGCGCAGGACGTGTCGGCGTTCACCAAGCCGTACGGCGGGGTCGTGCCGGTGCACGGCGAGCGTCCGCTGCTAGTGGTGCTACTCGACGCGGCGTCCGAGCCGCAGACGAAGACCCAGGCTCAAGTGCGGGACCTCTTCTTCGGCCCCGGCGACAACGTCGCCTCCTACTTCGCGGAGGTGTCCCACGGCGCCTTCACCTACCGCGAAGCCTTCGTCACGCCGTGGCTCATCGCGCAAGACGATCCGAGGACGCCACTGGACGAGTCGTCCGTGAACTGGACCCACATCGGTGGTGAGCCGTACGAGCAGGAGAAGGGGAACTGGGTCGTCCGGCAGGTCGAGCGCATGACCGCCTTCCGCTTCGCCGATTACGACGAGAACGAGGACGGTCGGGTCACGCCGGACGAACTCGCGATCGTCTGGGTGTACCGGGGGACCGAGGGTCGCGAGCGGGCGGTGTGGCCGGACGTCATCGACGCCGACCGCCTCCCGGGAGGCGTCCTCGTGGAGAACCTCCCCCGAGGCGGCGACCAGAACGACTGGCCGTTGTTCGCGCACGAACTCGCCCATCTCAACCTCGGCCTCGCGGACCTGTACGTCGACCAAGCCGCGACCTACGAAGGCGTCGGCCCGTTCTCGCTGATGTGCGACGGGTACGCCCCGACGCATCTCGACCCGTGGGCGAAGATGAAGCTCGGGTGGCTGGTGCCGCGCGTGGTGACGGCGGACGGCTGGGTCGCGTTGACGGACGCCGAGACCAGCCTGGGCGGTTCGGCCGTCATCCTCTACGACCCGAACCACGGTACGCAGGAGTACTTCCTCGTCGAGAACCGTTGGCCGGGTGCCTCCATGGAACGCAACCTGGGCTTCGCGGGGTTGGCGGTGTGGCACATCACCGAGTTCGGGAACCCTTCGCGTGGTGAGGACTGGGGCCGCCGCACCATCCACCTGGTATGGGCCGGGGGCCCGCCGGCGCCGCTGGTGCCCGACGCCTGCCCGAGCCGCAGCGACGCGCTCTTCGACGCCCGCGACCCGGCGCGCGCCTACGCCTTGACGCCCTGGTCGACGCCGGCGTCGTTGCGGTGGAGCGACGGCAGCGAGGCCAGCCTGAGCCTCTGGTTCATACCGGAGGCGGGGCCGCTGGTGCACGTCTACGCCGACTTCGCGCCCATCGGCACCATCGCCACCACGCTCGACGTGGTGACGGCAGGCACCAGCCAGGACCTCGGCGCCTACCGCGCGGCCCTCGGCTACGCGCTCGCGCCGGGGCGCTCCTCGCGCGACGTGGTGGGCATCGGGATCGCCTCCGATGACCACGTGTACGTCTGGTACGGCGACGGCACCGTCAGCGCCGGAGACTCGAGGGACCTCGACGCGTACCGCGCCCCGCAACCGTACGTGGTGGCGCCGGGCAAGACGCCCGGCGACGTGCTCGACATGGCCATCGCGTCCGATGACCACGTGTACGTCTGGTATGCCGACGGCACCGTCAGCGCGGGTAGTTCGCGCGATCTGGCGTCGTACCGCCCGGCGGCGCCGTTCGCGTTGCCGCCCGGCTACGACACCAGCGACGTGCTGGCGGTCGGCATCGCCAAGTCGGACGACCATGTCTACGCCTGGTACGTCGACGGCATGGTCAGCTCGGGTACCTCGCGCGACCTCGGCCAGTACCGTGCGCCGTACCGCTTCGCCGCGCCCGTGGGCACCGTGCCGATCGACCTGGTGGGCGCCGACGTAGCCGCTTCGGACGACCACGTCTACGCGTGGTTCGGCACCAGCGGCCAGCTGGTCGCTGGCGAACGCCGCGCGATCGTGGGCGCCTATTCCGAAGGGGTGGTGCTGGCCGGGAACCGGACGGAGCTGCACGTCGTCGTGCTGGCCGATAACGGCCTGCCGATGGCGGGCGCGAACGTGACGGTCTCGGCCGACCGGGGCACGTTCGTCGCGTCCGGGGGTGTCGACGTCTCGGGCGTCACGCGGGCGAACGGCCGGTTCGACGCGACCTGGCAGGCGCCGCCCGCATCCGCGACGCCGGTCGACGCGAACGTGATCTTCACCGTCCAGGCAACGGCACAGGGTGTGGTGCCCGGCAGGGCCACCACGTCGATCCTGGTGCAAGCGAAGCCGGTGCAGTAGTGCCCGTAGAGGTTCGGAAGTCGACGGAACGCGCTGCTACCTTCCATGAGTACGGGAGGCTTGCGGGTCGATGTGCGACGATAGTTGCGACGCTGGCTCTCGTGGAAGGAGCATCGCCATGTGGCCGTTCGGGAAGTCCGCTCAAGCTCGTCTCGAGGAGGCGCTCGCCGATCAGGAACTCACTTCCAAGCTAGGCCTGAAGGTCGAGGTGAAACAGAAGGTGGCGTACGTCAGCGGCACGGTGCCGAACGAACGCTACAAGAACCTCATCAAGGCCATCGCCACCGGCATCAACGGCATCGACGACGTAGACCTGAGCCAGGTGAAGGTCGCGTCCGCTGCGCCGACCGCTCCCACGGGGAAGATGGACGCACCCACGGCGGCGGCCGGGAGCACCGCCAGGACGAACCCGCTCGACGCCCCCAGCGCCAGGGCGAAGGAGGCGTACGCCAAGATCCGCGCCGACTCGAGCCTGGCGAACAACCCGCTCGACGTGCTGCAGAAGGGGAACGTCATCGTGCTTCGCGGCGCGGTGGACTCGTCCAAGGAGCACGAGCGCGCCAAGGCGCTGGCCGCGAGCGTGGAGGGCGTGACGGGGGTTGACGTCAGCGGCCTGCAGGTGATCGCGCGCGCGTCCGAACTGAACGTCACGGACGCGGACGGTGACGTCGTCTACACGGTGAAGTCGGGCGACACACTGTCACATATCGCGCTGCAGTACTACGGAAGCGCCGGTCCGCGCGCCTACATGAAGATCGCGGAAGCCAACGGGCTGGCCGACCCGAACAAGATCTACGTGGGTCAGAAGCTCAAGATCCCAGGCACGACGAAAGGCCCGGACGAGGTCCTGGCATGAAGATCGGCGGGTGCTTGGGCGCTTCTGCGCCTCAGTCGATGCGGACGCGTCGCACCAGCGCCCAGGCGCCGCCCAGCACGAAGCCGATCGGGAACGCCAGGGCGAGGGCGGCCCAGAACGACAGTTCGGGGCGCCAGAACGAAGCGTAGACGCCGAGCGTCGCCGAGGCGGTGAGGCCGACCCCAACGGCGTAGCCCAGCACTACCGGCCATGCGGTACGTGATTGGCTCATGCCGCGATTGTACTCACGCCGCCGGACGGCTGGCGAGCCGCACCGTCTCGGCGATGCGCTCGGCCAGCGCGCGCACGCCGGCCTCGTCGGGACCTTCGACCATCACCCGCACCAGCGGCTCGGTGCCGCTCGGGCGCAACAGCACGCGCCCGTCGGCGCCGAGTTCCGCCTCGGCGGCGCGTACCTCCGCCGTCACCGCGGGCGCGGCGATCAACCCGTCGCGCTCCGCGAGCGGCACGGCGACGTTGAGCAGGACCTGCGGGTAGACGGGGATCTCGTCGATCCAGGCCTCCAGCGGCTTGCGCGACTTCCGCACCGCCGCCAGTGCCTGCAGCGCGGTGAGGATGCCGTCTCCGGTGGGGGCCTTGTCGAGGTACAGCACGTGACCCGACTGCTCGCCGCCGAGGGTCAGGCCGCGGCGCTTGAGGTCTTCGAAGACGTAGCGATCGCCGACCTTGACGCGGTGCAGCGTCACGCCGCGCTCGGCGAGGTAGCGTTCGGTGCCGAGGTTGCTCATGGTGGTGGCCACTACCTCGCGCTCGCCGCGCGACAACGCGCAGATCGCGAGGATGTGATCGCCGCTCACCAGGCGGCCCCTACGGTCCACCAGCAGCGCGCGGTCCGCATCGCCGTCGAACGTCACGCCGACGTCGAAGGAGCCCGAGACGACGTGCTTCTGCAGCGCCTCCGGGTGCGTCGAGCCACACCCCACGTTGATGTTCTTCCCGTCGGGAACGGCGTTCAGGACCTCCAAGCGAGCGCCGATCTTGTGGAACACGCGCGGAGCGATGCTGTGGCTGGCGCCGTGCGCGCAGTCGAGCGCCACGCGCATCCCGTCGAGGTACGGCGCGTTGGCAAGCAAGTGCTGCACGTACGGTTCCAGGGCCGGGTTGCCGAGGGAAGCGTCTGCACCCGCCGAGGTGGTCTTGGCGGCGTCCGCGACTCCGCTACCGTCGAGCGCGCCGACGTCGGCCCCGACCACCGGCTCGAGGGTCGTCCAGCCGTCCCCGTCGAGGTGCTCCAGCAGCGCCTCGATCTCGCTCTCGGCTTCGTCGGAGAGCTTCTCCCCGTCCTGGTTGAAGAGCTTGATGCCGTTGTCGGCGAACGGGTTGTGGCTCGCCGACACCACCACGCCGGCATCGGCCCGTGCGGCGCGTGTCAGGAACGACACACCGGGCGTGGGCACCACCCCGAGCCAGGTGACGGTGGCGCCGCGTGACGCCAGGCCCGCCGCCACGGCGTAGCCCAGCATGGGGCCGGAGCGGCGCGTGTCCATGCCGATGACGACGCGGGGCCGGGCGACGCCGCGGCGCCTGAGGATCTCGGCGGTCGCGGCGCCGAGGCGCAACGCGAAGGACGCCGTCATCGGGTGCTCGCCCGCCACGCCACGGATCCCGTCGGTACCGAAGTAGCTGCGGTGAGCCATGGCCGTCATCTTACCTGCCGTTCCGCGCCGGGGCTTGGCAGGTGCCGCACGGTCCACGGGCGCCGCACCGCCCTTCGACGCCGCGCCGGCCCGCGGTGCCCCGACGTCACTTGGCATCGAGCCAGTTGGCACCGATGCCCACGTCGGCCACCAGCGGCACCTTCAACGCGAAGGCGCCCGCCATCAGGGCACGCACCTCGGTGGCCGCGTCCTCGGCGCCGTCCGTGGGCACCTCGGCCACGATCTCGTCGTGCACCTGCAGCAGCAGCCGCCCACCGCGTGCCGCCAGGGCCGGCGCCAGCGCCAGCATGGCGAGCTTCATGATGTCGGCGGCGCTGCCTTGGATCGGCATGTTGTACGCCATGCGCTCGGCAGCCTCGCGCACGTTGCGGTTGGGGCTGGTGAGGTCGGGTACGTAGCGGCGCCGGCCCAGGAGCGTCTCGACGAAGCCCGTCTCGCGCGCCCGCGCGAGGGTGTCGTCGATGTAGGCGCGCACCCGTGGGTAGCGCTCGAAGTAGGTGCGGATGAAGGCGTCGGCGTCCGCGAACGGGATCTCCAGCTCGCGGCTCAGGCGCTGCGCGGACATGCCGTACAGCACCCCGAAGTTGATGACCTTGGCGACGCGACGCATGTCGGACGTGATGGCGTCCGGCCGGACGCCGAAGACGAGCGCGGCGGTGCTGCGGTGGATGTCCTGACCCTCGTGGAAGGCGCGCACCAGCGCGGGCTCGTCGGCGATGTGGGCCAGCACCCGAAGCTCGATCTGCGAGTAGTCGGCCACCAGCAGTACGGCGCCTTCGTCGGCGACGAACGCACGCCGCACCTCGCGGCCGAGTTCGGTGCGCACGGGGACGTTCTGCAGGTTGGGGTTGACGCTGGATAGCCGCCCGGTGGCCACCACCGCCTGCAGGAAGGTGGTGTGGAGCCGCCCGGTGGCCGCGTCCACCAGGGCGGGCAACGGGTCGAGGTAGGTGTTCTTGAGCTTGGCGAGTTCGCGGTACTCGAGGATCAGGTCGACGGCCTCGTGCGTGCCCTTCAACGGCTCCAGGGCGCCGACGGCGGTGCTGACCTTGCCGGTGGCGGTGCGACGGCCGGCACGCAGACCGAGCTTGTCGAACAGCAGCCCCGCCACCTGATCGCGCGACGCGAGGTTGAGCCCGGGGTCGCCGGCGATGGCGCGGACCTGCGCTTCGATCGCGACGAGGCGCTCCCCGAGGGCGCGCGACTGGGCGGCCAGCAGCTCGGCGTCGACGCGAACACCCGCCAGCTCCATGTCGGCAAGCACGCGTTGCAGCGGGCGCTCGACGTCCAGGTACACGCGTCGTTGCGCCCCTTCGAGGCGCCCCTCGAGCGTCCGCAGCAGCTCCAGCGTCGCCACCGCGCGGCTGGCCGCGTCCTGCCCCCACTCGCCTGCGCCGAGGCGGCGCGCCAACGCCTCCGGGCTGGCGCTGCCAGGGTCGATCAGGTACGCCATCAGCAGCGGGTCGTCGCCCGGCGCCACGTCGGCTGCGCCCGCTCGTCGCGCCGCCACCGTGAGGGCCTTGGCGTCGGCGGCGTGCAGTTCGCCCCGCAGCGAGCGCACGATGGTGGCGCGCTCGGCGGCGGGTGCACTGGCCACGCGACCCGCGTGCGCCAGCGCCAGGTCGTGGATGGCGGCTTCGGTTGGGCGATCGTGGTCGAGCACGAAGCCGAGTGCCCACGGGGCCGCGCCCGCTTCGTCGGTCGGCGCGCCAGCCGCGGCCGCGACGTCCCGGCCCAGGGTCGTTTGTGCGAGGTCGTTCCACGTGCTCGCCTCGTACTGCACCCGCCGCGCCAGGCCGAGTTCGTGCAGCACGCTGCCGAACTCCAGCTCCCGGAGCAGGGCCGCCAGCGCATCGCGCTCCGGCTCGCGCCGGCTCCACGCCTCGGGATGCACGGGGATGTCGGCGTCGGTGACGATGGTGGAGAGCTCGCGCGAGAGGGTCACGTCGTCGCCCGCCTCGCGGATGCGCGCGGCGTAGCTGGCGGGCTCGAGCTCGTCCAGCCGCGCGAGGATGGCGTCGAGCGTGCCGTAGCGCTGCAGCAACGTGCGCGCCGCCACCGGGCCGATGCCGCGCACGCCGGGGATGTTGTCCGAGGCGTCGCCGGTGAGCGCGCGGTAATCGACCCACTGGTCGGGCCGCACCCCGTACTTCGCCGCGACCTCGGCGGGCCCGACGTCGGTCTTCGCGCCAGGGGCGCGCACGCGAACGTGCTCGCCCACGAGTTGCAGCGCGTCGCGGTCGGAGGTCACCACCTCCACCTCGAGCCCGAGCTCGGCGCAACGCGTGGCGACGGTGCCGATGAGGTCATCGGCCTCGAGGCCGGGGGTCTCCAGGCGCGGCACGCCCAGCAGGTCGAGCAGGCGCTTGATGACGGCGATCTGCTGCGGGAGGTCGTCGGGCGTGGGGGCACGCCCCGCCTTGTACTCGTCGAAGCGTTCGTGGCGGAAGGTACGAGCTGGCGCGTCGAACGCCACCACCACCGCGTCGCCCGGCCGCGTGTCGGCCAACAGATCGAGCAGCGCCCGGGTGAACCCGAACACGGCGTTGGTGGGCGCCCCCCGCGTGGTGGACAACTCGCGGATGCCGAAGTAGCTGCGGTAGGCGAGGCCGTGGCCGTCGACCAGCACCACGCGCCTCGCGGGCGTCTCGGGTGGGTCGTCGCGCTGGGAGGAGGTGAACGATGCCGCCGCGCCCGCGTCGCTGCCGGGCCCTTCGTCGGTCTCGAACAGCGACGCTTGCAGCGCCGCACGCTTCGCGTGCCCGTCCCGGTGGCTGGCCACGCCTCATGCTAGCCTCTGCGCATGACGACCCTTGGACATGGCATCGAGCCGGTGGAAGGACGCGCCTACACGGCCGACTTCCGCGTCTTCGGGATGTTCCACCTTCGGCGCGGGGTGGCGTTCTCGCGCGTGCTCAACATGCGCGATCGGCCGTTCCTCGCGGTGACCGGCTGCATGGTCTACCGCGAGGGCTACGCCTACCCGCCGGAGCCGGAAACGCTGTTGTACAAGACGGACTTCGCGGCGCTGCCCAAGGAGCGCCTGCTGTGGCTCGTGGGGGGCACGGCCGAATCGGCGCAGGAGCGCTACGGCCGCGAGCCCCGCCAGGTGTGCGTGATGTTCCCCAGCTACGTCATCGTCGGCAACATGCATATGCCGCCCAAGGTGCGCGTCACCGACCACCTCATCCCGGCGTACGCAGAACGCCCGTTCCAGGAGCTGCTCGACGCCAGCGTCCTCAAGCCGCAGCCGGGCGCCTCGCTCGAAACGTTCGAGGCCGTCGAGCGGCACGACTTCGTGACCGTCAACGTGGCCCGCGCGGGCGGGTTGTTCGACGTCGCCAACCCCATCGGCCGGGTGTTCCGTGGCGCCGGAGACGCGCAGGGATAGCGCACGCCGGCCCGCTGCGCGCCGTCCGCCGACGCGCGACGCGGCCTACACGTTCCAGCCCCCGGCCACCTCGAGCGTCACGCCGGTCACGTACGCCGCCTCGGGGGAGAGCAGGTAGCGCACCGCCGCCACCAGCTCCTCCAGCCGGCCGGCTCTTCCCATGGGGATCTCGCCGAGGGGCTTGGTCACGCTGTTCTCCAGCACGCCCGGGCTGACCACGTTCACCGTCACGCCGGAGGCGGCTTCGCTGCGCGCCAACGCCTTGGAGTAGAGGATCACACCGGTCTTCGCGATGCCGTAGGCGGCGATGCCGGGCCGGGCCTTCACCAGTTCGGCGCCGGCGTAGCCGACGTTCACGATGCGACCGCCGCGCGGAGCTGCGCGGAGCAGCGGCACCGCCTGCTGGCAGGTGTAGAAGGTGGCGTGGAGGTTGCTGGCGAACATCTCGTGCCACACCTCCGAGGTCAGTTCCGCCAACGGGCCGTGATGGTAGTTGCCGACGTTGTTCACCAGCACGTCGAGCCGCCCGAACGCGCCGTGCGCGGCGTCCACCAGGCCGCGCGCTTCGGCTTCCACGGTGACGTCGGCGGCCAACGCGACGGCGGCGCCACCATGGGCGCGCGCTTCCGCTGCCACGCGTTCCGCTTCGTCGCGACTGCGGCGGTAGTGCACGGCGACGTCGTAGCCGTCCTCGGCCAACGCCAGCACGAGCGCCCGCCCGACGCCCTTCGCCGAGCCGGTTACGAGCGCGGCGGGACGGCCGCCCGCGCCGCTCATGGAGCCTCCGCCGTGCTTGCGGCGTCGGCGTGCTGGCGCAGGAACGCCTCCACCAAGACGCGTGTGAAGCTGTTCAACGGCATCGTCAACGCCTCCTGCGGGGAGACCCAGACGTACGCCTCGGCCTCGTCGTTCAGGCGCACGTCCTCGCGGCTCGAGCGCGCGAAGAAGTTCAGCAGCACGAAGTGCGCCGGAACGTGGAACTCGTCGCTCAGCACGGCGTCCTGCACAGGTCCGGGCCGCACGTCGAAGACCTCCAGCCCGGTCTCCTCCAGGAACTCGCGCTCGAGCGCATGGACCATCGTCTCCCCGTAGTCGATCTTGCCCCCGGGCACGCCCCAGGCGCCACGCCACTTGCGGGTGCGAACCAAGAGCACGCGACCCGAGGGGCCTTCCACCAGCGCGCCCACCGTGGCCAGCGGCCGCGTCATGCGGCCCCCCGTGTCCTGCGGCCGCGTCATGCGTCCCCCGTGTCCTGCGGCCGCGTCATGCGTCCCCCACGGCCGGCGCGCGCATGCGTCGCACGCGCACGGCCTGCACCAGCGCCAGGTACGGGCCTTGCGCCAGCACGAGCGCCACGTAGGCGAACGGGGCGCCCAGCGCCGCGCACGCGCCCAACGCCAGGTACTGCGTGCTGAGGCCGAGGTTCACCAGCGCCGCGGTCGAGAAGACGTCGGCCCAGCGGCGCCGCAGGTCGATGTCGGCGCCGTCCCACGCGCGCCCGGTGGCGATGCGGAAGAGCCGCGCGTCGACGGCGCGGTAGAGACGGTCCTGGGGCGCGAGCAGCACGCGGTAGGCGCCGCGCACCAGCGCCAGCAGCGGCGCAGGGGCTCCCGCGGGCGCCGCGCTCGGCGGGGCGACGCCACCGTGCTCTTGACGGTGGCGCACCTCGGCGTTGTGGTCGGCCGACAGCACCAGCGTTAGCACCACGAACGCCGACCAGGCCAGGATCGGCGGCCCGTGCCGAGCGAGGGCGGCGAACAGCGCCACGTTCACCAGCAGGTCCATGACGGTGTCGAGGTACCTGCCCATCTCCGTCACGCGGTCGGTGGCCCGCGCCAGGCCGCCGTCCATGTTGTCCAGCAACGTCTTGCCCTGCAGCAAGAGCGCTGCGGCGATCCAGGCGGCGTGCCCGGTCTGCGCGAGCAGCGCCGTCGCAATCAGGCCCAGGACCGTGTGCGTCAGCACCACGTGCTGCGGGTCGACGGGCGTGCGCGCCAGGGCGGCCACGCCGCGGTCGGCCAGCGGTTGCACCCATCGCATCACGACCTCGTGGCGGGGGCGTGGCTTGGCGGGCGACCGCATCCTCTCGGGGGTCGACGCGCGCTCGGTCATGGCGGTTCATGCTAGCGCACCCCAGCGACCGGGGAATGGGTCCTGGGCGCGCATCGCCACGCTCGGCGCGCGTCAGGGAAGGCTTGGGAGGGTCCGGGCTGGGTATCATGAGCGCCATCGAGCGAGTCTCCCGCGCGGCGCACCGTACGGCGCGGGTCGTCACCGGTGGGGAGGTCAACGTATGGAGCCGAGGTTCAAGCTCATCAGCGGCGCCAACCACGAGTTGTTCGAGCAGCGCCTGGCCGACTTCGTGGCAGCCATGGACCGAGATGCGATCATCGTAGACGTGAAGTTCTCGACCGCAACGTATGGTTCGGGTGTGGAGTACAGCGCGTTGGTGCACTATCAGACCACCGATGCGTGGGAAGAATAGCTAGTGCAGTTCGTGAATATCCGCAAGCGGTGCCGACCCAGGGCTCCGGCCGCCGTCAGGTACTTCATACGGCCGCGTTCGGCGGTTGCGGTAGACTCCGAGGGATGACGACCACGCTCGTGCTCGTGGTGGACGACGAGCCGGCGATGCTCAAGGTCAGCGAGATGACCTTGTCGGGCGCCGGGTACAGCGTCTTGACCTTCGACGATCCGCTCGAGGCGCTGCAGGAGTTGCAGGAGGGCCTGCGGCCCGACGTCGTGGTGTCCGACGTGTCGATGCCGCAGATGGACGGCTTCGCCTTCTACGGGCGGGTCCGCACCATCCCCGAACTGCGCGCCGTGCCGTTCCTGTTCCTCACCGCGCTGGAAGACCGCGGTTCGATGCGCAAGGGCATGACGCTCGGCGCCGACGACTACCTCACCAAGCCGGTGGAGAAGGACGAGTTGCTCGAGGCGGTGCGGGTGCGGTTGCGCCGGGTCGAAGAGCTGCGACGCCCCATCACCGGCGCCGTGAGCGCGCGCGCGTTCGGGCACCCGATCGTGCTGCGGGAGGGGCAGCGGCTCGACTGGGACTCCCTCAAGGCGCTCGAGCTGCTGTTCTACCTGCTCGAGCACCGTTCCGGCGTCACCACCTTCGAGGTGGCCGAGGCGCTGTGGCCGGGCAAGACCGAGTCGAAGGCGTCGAGCAGCTTCCACACGACCCTCTACCGCTTGCGCAAGGTGATGGGCGGCGAACTGGTCGAGTCGGCCAACCGCCGCTACTACCTCCACTCCAGCTTCCGCATCGAGTACGACGTCGACGCCTACCGCGCCAAGGCGCGTCAGGCGCGCGAGAGCGGCGAACTGCGCGATTACCAGGAGGCGGCGCGGCTGTACACCGGGCACTTCCTCTCCGGCATCGACTCGGACTGGGCGGACACCATCCGCCTCAACCTGCAGTCCGAGCACCTGACCTTGCTGCAGAGCGCGGCCGAGCTTGCCGTCGAGCGGCAGGACTTGCCCCAAGCGACGCTGCTGTACCAGCAGATGACCGAGCACGAACCGTTCAGCGAGGTGGCATGGGAAGGTCTCGCCGCCACCTGGGAAGCGCGCGGCGAGCGTAGCAAGGCCGACGGCGCCCGCGAGCGGTTCGAGCGCCTCATGCTCGACGGCTGACGCGCGCGCAACGACGACGCCAGGCCGACACGGCGCTCGCGACCAGCCGGGCGCCGGCAGCGATGGCGCGCGCCCCTACGGTAGAGTGACGACGTTTCGAGGCGCACCCGGGCCGGTCCGCTCGGCCCTTGGAAGGAGCATCCATGTACTCCGTCGATCTGCGAGGCAAGACCGGGCTCGTGATGGGCGTCGCCAACCAGCGCTCCCTGGCGTGGGCCATCGCCCAGCCGTTGGCGCAGGCCGGCGCGCGCTTGGCGTTCAGCTACCAGTCCGACCGCATCCGCCCCACGCTCGAGAAGCTCACCGCCGAGCTCGACCGGCCGCTGCTGGTGGAGTGCGACGTCGGCAAGGACGAGGACCTCGATCGTCTCTTCGCGCAGGTGCAGGCCGAGTTCGGCCAGCTCGACTACCTGGTGCACGCCCTGGCGTACGCGCCGCAAGCCACCTTCGAGGCGCCGTTCGTGAGCACCGAGCGGGCCGACTGGGTCACGGCGATGGACGTCTCTGCCTACTCGCTGGTGGCCAGCGCACGGCGCGCCGCGCCGCTCATGCAAGGCGGTGGCAGCATCGTCACGCTCAGCTACCTCGCCGCCGAACGCGTGGTGCCGCACTACAACATGATGGGCGTGGCGAAGGCCGCGCTGGAAGCCAGCGTGCGCTACCTGGCGTACGACTTGGGGCCCCAGGGCATCCGCGTCAACGCCGTCAGCGCCGGCGCCGTGCGCACCATCGCCGCGCGCTCCATCAGCGGGTTCGCCGACCTCTACTCGCAAGCGGGGGAGATGTCGATGCTCAAGCGCAACATCGACCAGACCGAGGTGGCGGGCATGGGGTTCGCTCTGCTTACCGAGCAGCTCGGCGGCGGCGTGACGGGCGAGACGGTCTACGTCGACGCCGGCTTCCACGCCATCGGGATGTTCCTGCCGAAGAGCACGGAGCCCTGACCCGCCGGGCTGCGCGAGCGGTATACTCGCGCGCATGACCCCGCTCCATTCCTGGACAGGCGCCCTCGGGCGATGGCGGCAGGCACGTCGTTGACGACGGCCTGATCCGGGTCGCGCCGCCGCGCGGCGACCCACCCCGCCCGCACGCGCGGGCACCCCGCCTCGCGGCCCGCGGCCGCAACCGTCCGGAATCGGAGATCCCCATGCAGCAGCAGCACGCGCCGTTGGCGCGGATCCGCCCCGTCTACCGCGAGGTCCTTGCCGACCTCGAGACGCCGCTCACCGCCTACCTCAAGATCGCCGGCGGGCAGGCGGTCGGCCACCCCTCGTTCCTACTCGAGAGCGTCGAGCAAGGCGAGCGGGTGGCGCGCTACTCGTTCCTCGGCGTCGGCGCGCGAAGGCGCTTCGAAGCGCGCGGCGCCGAACTCACCATCACCACCCCGGCCGGCGCCGAGCTGGTGCACACCGGCGACCCGCTGCGGGAGCTATGGCAGCGCGTGGTGCGACCGTTGGCCCCCGCGCCCGCCTTACCGCCCTTCTGGTCCGGCGCGGTCGGCTACGCCAGTTACGACCTGGTGCGGCTCTACGAGCGCCTGCCGGACGCCAACCCGGACGAGATCGGCGCGCCCGACCTGCTGTTCGTCGAGCCGGAGCTGGTGGTGGTGTTCGACCACCTCAAGCGCAACCTCTTCATCGTGGCGCCCGCCGAGGACGGCGACGCCGCCGACGAGGCGCGCGCCGCGGCCCTGGTGGACGAGGCGTACGGTCGCCTGCGGGGCCCGCTGCCCGGCGTGCCGGGCGACCGCGCTGGGCGCCGCACCGAGTTCGTGACGAACGTTTCGCGCGAGCACTACATGGCGTCGGTGGAGCGCGCGGTGGAGTACATCCGCGCCGGCGACATCTTCCAGGTGGTCCCCGGGGTGCGACTGAGCGCCGAGTTGGGCGTCCATCCGTTCGCGATCTACCGCGCGTTGCGCACCGTCAATCCGAGCCCGTACCTGGGGTACCTCGACCTCGGCTCGGTGACGCTGGTGGCGAGCAGCCCGGAGAGCCTGGTGCGGTCGGACGGACGCATCGTCCGCACCTTGCCGATCGCGGGCACGCGTCGTCGCGGCGCCACCCCCGAGGAGGACGCCGCCCTGGCCGAGGAGCTGCTGGCCGACGAGAAGGAGCGCGCCGAGCACGTCATGCTGGTGGACCTCGGCCGCAACGACCTCGGGCGCGTCTGCCGGCCGGGCAGCGTCCGGGTCACCGACCTGATGCGGGTGGAGCGGTACAGCCACGTCATGCACATCGTGTCGGAGGTCGAGGGCGAACTGGCGGAGGGGCGCACCCCGCTCGACGCGCTGTCGGCGACGCTGCCGATGGGCACGGCGTCGGGCGCGCCGAAGATCCGGGCGATGGAGATCATCGACGAGTTGGAGACCACGCGCCGCGGTCCGTACGCCGGAGCGTTCGGCTACGTCGGCACCGGCGGGGCGATGGACATGGCGCTCACGCTGCGCACCATCGTGATCAAGGACGGCCGCATGCACCTGCAAGCGGGCGCCGGGGTGGTGGCCGACTCCGACCCGGCCTCGGAGTGGCAGGAGTGCCTCAACAAGCTCGCCGCGCTGCGGCGCGCGGTCGAGATGGCGACCGAGGGGCTCGGCTGATGGCGGGCGCCACGGTCCCTGCCGGCAAGGCGTCCGGCACCGCGAGCGGCGGCGGCGGCGCGGCCAGGCAGCCGGTGCGGGTGCTGGTGATCGACAACTACGACTCCTTCACCTACAACCTGGTGCAGTACCTCGGCGAGCTCGACGCCGAGGTGATCGTGTGGCGCAACGACGCCTTCACCCTCGACGAGGTCGCGGCACTCGACCCGGACGCCATCGTCATCTCGCCCGGGCCGTGCACCCCGGCCGAGGCGGGCGCGTCGGTGGCGGTGGTGCAGCGCTTCGGACCGCACGTTCCGGTCCTCGGGGTGTGCCTCGGGCACCAGGCCATCGGCGCGGCCTACGGCGCCGACGTGGTGCGGGCGAAGCGGTTGATGCACGGCAAGGTCTCGGCCGTGCGCCACGACGGCACGGGGCCGTTCGCCGGCCTCCCGAGCCCGATCACCGCTACGCGCTACCACTCGCTGGTGGTGGAGAACCTGCCGGACGAGCTGGTCCCCAACGCCTGGGTCGACGAAGCGGACGGGGTCGTCCTGATGGGCATGCACCACCGCACCCACCCGGTCTGGGGCGTGCAGTTCCACCCCGAGAGCGTCCTGACGGAGCACGGCCACGAGATGCTGCGCGCCTTCCTGGACCTGGCGCGAGCGAGGCGCGCTGCGTGAGCGTCGCGCTCAGCGTGGTGACGGTGACGCGCGGTCGCCACGACCTGCTGCGCCGCAAGGCCGATGCGCTGGCCGCTCAGACGCTCCCGCCCGAGCGCTTCGAGTGGCGCGTGCTGGTGAACGACGACCCGGGCGCAGCCGTGCTGCTCCGCGGGCTCGAGCTGCCGTACGCGCTCCACCTCGAGGAGACGCAGGCCGTGCTGCCTGCCGCCGTCGGGCGCAACCGCGCCGCCCGTGGCGCCGTCGGCGAGGTGCTCCTGCTGAGCGACGACGACGTGCTGCTCCCACCTGGCTGCCTGGCGGCGCACGTAGGCGCTCACGCCGGCAGCGCTCGGCGGGTGGTGATCGGGCCGCTCCGGCTGCCCGACGACCTGCGCCAGGAGAGCGAGCGCGAGCCGTTCGAACGCACCGTGAGCGTCTTCGGGCGCGGCCTGTGGATCAACGCCACCGGCGCCAACACCAGCCTGCCGCGCGCGGCGTTCGAGGCGGCCGGTGGCTACGACGAGCGCTACCTCGCCTACGGAGGGGAGGACGCCGACCTGGCGCTGCGCCTGAAGCGCTCCGGGATGACGTTCCTGCGCAGCGTCGCGGCGTGGGCGTACCACGTCGGACGGGTCCTGCCCGACACGGGCAAGGCGTACCAGGCCGGCAAGGCGCACGTGCGCGTGTGGCGTCGGCACGGCGGGACCGACGTCGGCCTCCTGCTCGGGGTGCTGCCGGCGACGCTGCCGTGGAAGCGCGCGTTGCTGCGCTCGCCGCTCCGTCGGCTGCTGTCGCCCGCCCACGCCGCCTACGAAGAAGCGTTCGTCCGGGGCGCCAGCGACGCGCTGCGCGCCGATCCCGAAGGGAGCATCCACCCATGAGCCAGCACTTCGACATCGCCGCCTTGCTCGAGGACGTGTTCGCCGGCGACGACCTCTCGCGCGAGCGCGCGCGCGAGGTGATGGGGCGCCTGATGGACGGGCGGTTGTCGCAGATGCAAGCGGCGGCGCTGCTGGCGGCGCTGCGCACCCGGGGCGAGACGGTGGACGAGATCGTCGGCTTCGCCGAGGCGATGCGCGAGCGCGCCATCCGCGTGCCGGTGGCGGTCGACGGGCCGCTGGTCGACACCTGCGGCACCGGCGGCACCGGCATCGACACCATCAACATCAGCACCACCGCCATGTTCGTGGCGGCGGCCGCCGGGGCGCGCGTGGCCAAGCACGGCAACGTCGGCGTGACGCGGAAGTCCGGATCGGCCAACGTGCTGGAGGCGCTCGGGGTGCGGCTCGAGGTGAGCCCGGAGCGCTTGGCGGAGGCGATCGATACGCTCGGGCTGGCGTTCATCTACGCGAAGCTGCACCATCCGGCGATGCGCTTCGTGGCGCCGATCCGCGCAGACTTGATGGCCCGCACCATCTTCAACAACCTGGGGCCGCTCACCAACCCGGCCGGCGCCAACCGGCAACTGATGGGCGTGTTCGCGCCCGAACTCACCGAGACGCTGGCGGCGGTGCTGCGTGGGCTCGGCTTGCAGCGCGCGTTGGTGGTGCACGGCGACCGCATCGACGACTTCACCGTCACCGGCCCCAGCAAGGTCACCGAGCTGCTGCCGGGTGGCGAGCTCCGCACCTTCGTCGTGACGCCGGAAGAGGTGGGCCTCGGCCGCTACCCGCTGACCGACCTGGCCGGCGGCGGTCCCGCCGAGAACGCCGCCGCGTTGCGCTCGGTGCTGTCGGGCGCGTCGAACGACGCCATGCGCGACGTGGTGGCGTTCAACGCTGGCGCTGCGATCTACCTCGCCGATCTCGCAACCGACCTCGCCGGTGGGGTGGCGGTGGCTCGCGCGGCGATCGAGTCCGGCGCCGCGCTGGCGAAACTCGACGCCTACGTACGCTTCACGCAAGAGGGGTAACGACAACGTCGCGTATACTCCTGGCGGCCGCGCGGCATGCGGCACAATGTTGAGGTAACGACGCCGGGCGTCCTTTCGTGGGCCGGTCGGCTTGGAGGAAAGTCATGGCTGAGAAGAGCGTCGGCACCACCACCGTCAAGACCGGCTTCGCCGAGATGTTCAAGGGCGGCGTCATCATGGACGTCGTCACCGCGGATCAGGCGCGCATCGCGGAGGACGCGGGCGCGGTGGCGGTCATGGCGCTCGAGCGCGTGCCGGCCGACATCCGCTCGCAGGGCGGGGTGGCGCGCATGTCCGACCCGACCCTCATCGAGGAGATCATCGAGACCGTCTCGATCCCCGTCATGGCCAAGGTGCGCATCGGGCACTTCGTCGAAGCGCAGATCCTGCAGGCGCTCGGCGTCGACTTCGTCGACGAGTCCGAAGTGCTGACGCCCGCCGACGAGGCGTACCACATCGACAAGCATGCCTTCACCGTGCCGTTCGTCTGCGGCGCCACGAACATCGGCGAGGCGCTGCGGCGTATCGGCGAAGGCGCTGCCATGATCCGCACCAAGGGCGAAGCGGGTACCGGCAACGTGGTCGAGGCCGTGCGCCACGCGCGCAGCGTGCTGGGCGAGATCCGCGCCATCCAAGCGATGCCGCGCGAAGAACTGATGACGTACGCCAAGAACCAGGGCGCCCCGTACGACCTGGTGCTCTACGTGCACGAGCACGGCAAGCTGCCCGTGGTGAACTTCGCCGCCGGCGGCATCGCCACCCCCGCCGACGCGGCGCTGATGATGCAACTCGGCGTCGAGGGCGTGTTCGTGGGCTCGGGCATCTTCAAGTCCGCGGCCAGCGAGGTCGACGTCGCCAAGCGCCATCAGGCGTGGTTCCGCCGCGCCGAGGCGATCGTCAAGGCCACCACGCACTACGCCGACCCGCAGATCCTGGCCGAGGTGTCGAAGGGCCTGGGCGAGCCGATGGTCGGGATCAACATCGACACCCTGCCCGAGGAGGAACTGCTCGCCGGCCGTGGGTGGTGAGCGGGGCCGCGGGCGCTGAGCGCGCCTGCGCTTCACCGCCCCTCACGGAACGGCTGGTAGCATGGCCGGCGTGAAGATCGTTCAGGGGGTGTTCCTCGCGCTGCTGACGGCGGTGCTGTCGGTGGCGGCGCTGCTGGCGGCCTCCGGCCTGAAGTGGGCGCAGGAGCTGCCGTCGCTGGACGAGCTGGACGCGCTCGAGTTCAGCGCCACCTCGCAGGTGTACGCCCGCGACGGCGTTACCCGCATCGGTTCGATCGTGCCGGTGTTCGGCGAAGAGCGCGAGTCCACCAACCGGATCCCGGTGGGCCTCGACGAGGTGTCGCCCGCCGCGTTGCAGGCGATCGTCGCGTACGAGGACGACCAGTTCTACCGCCACTACGGCGTCGACCTACCCGCCTTCCTGCGCGCGGTGTACGAGGAGTTCCTCGGCAGCGAGCAGCGTGGCGGGTCGACCATCACCACGCAGGTGATCAAGAACACGCTGCTGCGCGACATCCGCTCGGAGCGCTCGCTCGAGCGCAAGGCCAAGGAGATGATGCTGGCGCTCGAGCTCGAGCGGCGCCTGACCAAAGGCGAGATCCTCCAGCGCTACATCAACGTCATCTTCTGGGGCGGGAACGTCTACGGCATCCGCGCGGCGGCGCAGACGTACTTCGGCAAGGACCCGATCGAGCTGAACCTGGCCGAGGGGCTCTACCTGGCGCGCCTCATCCCCGCGCCCAACCCGCGCCACGACGACTTCGCCGGCACCCGCCGCTCGATGCGCGAGGTGCTCGACAAGATGGTGCGTCAAGGCGTGATCAGCCAGGACATGGCCGACCGCACCTGGCGCTACCCGCTGCAGCCGCGCGGTTGGGCGGTGACGTACGACGATCGCGGCAACGTGATCACCGCCGAGCGCACCGGCGAGGACGTGCTGGTGCAGTCGAGCGTCAGCTCCGACCTCTCGCGCGCGGTCGTCATCGCGGTGCGCAACTGGCTCACCGACCGCTACGGCGAGAGCCGCGTGTTCGGCCAGGGGGGTCTGCGCGTCACCACCACCATCGACGTGCAAGCGCAGACGGCCGCCAACGACGCCAGCGTGCGCGCCGAGGTCCCGGCTGGGGCGCAGTTGGCCATCGTCGGCATCGACCCGGCCAGCGGCGCCGTGCTGGCGATGGTGGGGCAGAAGCTCGAGGCCGGCGTGGCCCCGCAGGAGTACAACCGCGCCACCCAAGCCTTGCGGCAACCGGGAAGCTCGTTCAAGCCGGTGGTGTATGCCACCGCCATCGAGCAGGGCGGCTTCGATCAGGCCACCATCCTGGTCGACGAGCCCACCTCGTTCCAGGTGCGGGGCCAGGACCCGTACGAGCCGGCCAACTGGGACGACGCCTACGACGGCTTCCAGACGGTGCGGGCGCACGTGAACCGCAGCCGCAACATCCCGGCGGTGAAGACGCTCGAGGCGGCCACCGCCAACGCCGTGGCGGAGAAGGCGCGCGAGCTCGGCTACGACGTGGCGCCGTACTACGCCATGGCGCTCGGCACCTTCGAGGTCACGCCGCTGCAGCACACGGCCGCCATGGCCGCCTTCGCCAACGGTGGCGTGTACGTCGAGCCGTACTTCATCGAGCGCGTCGAGGACGCCGACGGCAACGTGCTGTACGAGGCAGCGCCGCACTCCGCGCGCGTCTGGAGCGAGCAGACGGCGTACATCATGCTCGACATGCTGCACGGCAACGTGGCCGACCGCGACCCCGCCTACGGCCTCTCCAACCGCGCCGCCGTGCCGGGGCGCTGGATCGCCGGCAAGACCGGCACCACCAACGACGAGCGCGACATCTGGTTCGTGGGCATGACCCCCGGCCTGGTGGCGTCGGTGTGGATCGGCAACGACGACAACTCCAGCCTGCCCGCCCGCATGACGCTCTCCGACGGCGCCACCGACACCGTGACCAGCTCGCGGCAGCCGATCTACGTCTGGAACGACTTCGTGGAGAACGCGTTGCGCGGCAGACCGGCTGCGGCCGACGGCTTCCCGGTCCCACCCGGCATCGTCTTCCACCGCATCGACTTGAAGACCGGCGCCCTCAGCGAGAGCGGCGTGCAGGCGGCGTTCCGCGAGTCCGACGACGTGACCGACCAGGGCCTCCTGCCGGTGGTGCGGCTGCAGATCCCGATCGACACCGCTACCGGCAAGCGCGCTACGGTCGACACGCCGCCGGACCGGATCGAGATCATCGAGATCGACCCGAAGGACGTCGGCCAGTACCTCGGGGAAGGGGCAGGCTGAGCGGTGGCGAAGCGCGCACGCGGCACCTCTCGCGAAGCCGCGGAAGGGCTCGGGGGCGTCGCACCGGACGCCGGCGGGGCCAGCAACGACACCCTCACGGCCATCGACGGCCTGCACGTCGGGCACTGGACCGACCCCGTCGCGCGCACCGGCTGCACCGTCGTGCTGGCGCCCGAAGGGGGCTGCCTCGCCTCCGGCCTGGTGCTCGGGCCGGCGCCCGGTTCGCGCGAGAGCGTGCTGCTGCAGCCCGACCGCACCGTCGACCGCATCGACGCGGTGCTGCTGACGGGCGGCAGCGCGTTCGGGCTGGCCGCCGCCACCGGCGTGGTGCGCTGGCTCGAGGAGCAGGGGCGCGGCTACGACACCGGCGTCGCGAAGGTGCCGATCGTGCCGGCCGCGGTGCTGTTCGACCTCGGCGTCGGTAGCGCCACGGTGCGTCCCGGCGAAGCCGCCGGCCACGCTGCCGCCGTGGCGGCGTCGGCGGGGCCGGTGGCCGAGGGGCGGGTCGGCGCCGGCACCGGGGCCACCGTCGGCAAGCTCCGCGGCATGGCGCCGGCGGCACCCAGCGGGATCGGCAGCTTCGCCGTGCGCTTCTCGGGCGTCACGGTGGCCGCGCTCGCCGTCAGCAACGCCGTGGGCAACCTCGTGGACCCCGACACGGGGGCGTTGGTGGCGGGCGTCGAAGGGACGCTCGGCCTGGCGGCAGTGGAGCATCTTGGCGGCATGCCCGGCGCCAACACCACGTTGGTGGTGGCGGCCACCGACGCGCGCATCACCAAAGCGGAGGCGTACGCGCTCTCCTTGAGCGCGCAGATGGGCATCGCGCGGGTCACGCGCCCGACGCACACGCCGTTCGACGGCGACAGCGCGTTCGTGCTCTCCACCGGTCGCGGGCCCACGGTGCCGTTGGCGGCGTTGTCGGTGGCCGTCCAGGAGGTGGTGGCCGCCGCCCTGCTTCGCGGCGCGCGCGCCGGACGCGCGGCGGGGGCAGCGTGAGCGGCGCGCCGCGCCCGCGGGTCGGCGTGCTGGCGCTGCAGGGCGCCTTCCGCGAGCACCGCCTGGCGTTCGAGCGCCTCGGGTGCGAGGTGGTGGAGGTGCGCCTGCCGCGGCACCTGAACGGCCTCGGCGGCGTCGTCATCCCCGGTGGCGAATCGACCACCATGGTCAAGCTGATGCGCGCCTACGGGTTGGACGAGGCGCTCACCGCCTACTACCAGGGCGGCGGTTGGGTCTGGGGCACCTGCGCCGGCGCCATCGTGCTCGCGAAGGACATCGCCGGGTTCCCCGAGCAGCCGCGCTTGGGCCTGCTCGACATCCGCGTCGCGCGCAACGACTACGGCAGACAGGTGGCCTCGTTCGAGGCCGACCTCGCCATCGCCGGGCTGGACACGCCGTTCCACGCGGTGTTCATCCGGGCGCCGCGGATCCTCGGCGTTGGCGAAGCGGTGCGGGTGCTGGCCAGCTACGACGGTGACCCGGTGGCGGTGATGGCGCGGCGCCTGCTCGCCACCGTGTTCCACCCCGAGCTTAGCCACGACGACCGCGTCCATGCGTTGTTCCTCGATGCCGTCGCCGGCCGGGCGCGGGTCGGCAACGTGGGCGCGCCGGGCGCAACGAGCGCCCCCACGAACGGAGCGTCCACGTGAGCAACCTCTACCATCTGCCCACCGGGGCCAAGGCGCCGGACCAGGTGGCCGCCGTCATCGAGGTGCCGCTCGGCAGCTCGAACAAGTACGAGTACGACGGCGAGCACGGCGTGTTCCGCCTCGACCGCGTGCTCTACAGCCCCATGCACTACCCCGGCGACTACGGCTTCGTGCCCAGCACCTACGCCGAGGACGGCGACCCGCTCGACATCCTGGTGTTGATGAACCGGCCCACCTTCCCGGGCGTGGTGGTGCAGGCGCGGCCGCTCGGGTTCCTGGAGATGAGCGACGAGAAGGGGCGCGACCAGAAGATCCTGGCGGTCCCGGTCGACGACCCGCGCTACGACGCGAACCGGCATCTCGACTCCGTCTCGCGCCACCGTCTGCGCGAGATCGAGCACTTCTTCCGCATCTACAAGGAGCTCGAGGGGAAGACCACCATCGTCGAGGACTGGCACGGCATCGAGGACGCGCACGAGCTGATCCGCCAGGCGATGGAGGCGTACCGCCGCAAGTTCGGTTCCGGCGCCGCCGGCTAGCCCCGCGGCGTCACGTCGCCAGGCCGGCGTTGCTCCGCTCGAGGGCACGCTCGGCGCGGTAGCTGCTGCGCACCAGCGGCCCCGACACCACCTCGACGAAGCCCTTCGCCAGGCCGGCACGGCGCAACGCCAGGAACTCCTCCGGCGGCACGTACCGCGCCACCGGCAGGTGCGACGCGCTGGGGCGCAGGTACTGGCCCAAGGTGAGGACGTCGACGCCGACGGCGCGTAGGTCGTCCATCGCCTCGAGCACCTCGTCGGTGGTCTCGCCGAGGCCGAGCATCAGGCTCGTCTTGGTGAGGACGTCCGGCCGCGTCCGTTTCGCGTACGCGAGGACGTTCAACGTCTGCTCGTAGCTGGCGCGCGGGTCGCGCACCGGGTGCGTCAGACGCCGCACGGTCTCGAGGTTCTGCGCGTAGACGGCGACGCCGGCGTCGAGCACGGTCCGCACCGCGTCGGTGTTGCCGGCGAAGTCGGGCGTGAGCGCCTCGACCTGGGTGCCGGGGTTGCGCTCGCGGATCGCGCGCACGCACGCCGCGTAGTGCGAGGCGCCGCCGTCGGGCAGGTCGTCTCGGTCGACCGAGGTGAGCACCACGTACGTCAGGCCCATCAGGTACACGCTCTCGGCCGCCAGACGTGGCTCGTCGGGATCGAGCAGCCCCTTGGGGTTGCCGGTCGCGACGGCGCAGAAGCGGCAGGCGCGGGTGCACACCGAGCCCATCAGCATGATGGTGGCGGTGCCGGCGTTCCAGCACTCGGCGACGTTGGGGCAGCGCGCCTCCTCGCACACCGTCGCGAGGCGATGGCCGGTGACGTTGCGCTTCATGTCCTGGTACTTCCCGCCGCTGGGCAGGCGCACCTTGAGCCACTCGGGCTTGGGTTCGGGTCGGCTCGGGTCGGCGTCGGCGCGCTGCACCCCACCCTCGACGGCCTTGACGGTCTTCTTGAAGTCGCGCGAGTTGATCATCGATGGTCCGTTCGTGCCGCGAGGGCGCGATGCGCTCCCGTCGGTTCGCTCTCGGCGCCGGGACGGATGGCCACCGCCTCGCTCCGGCGATCGTCGAAGACGTCGTGCATGTGCCGCACGACGTGCGCCTCGACCTCCGCCATGGGCACGTTCACGCCGGTTAGGGAGGCGATGCTGGCGACGCCCTTGCCGTGAAGTCCGCACGGGACGATGAGGTCGAAGTGGGATAGGTCGGTGGTGACGTTGAGCGCGAACCCGTGGAAGGAGACGTCGCGCTGGATCGCGACGCCGATGGCGGCCACCTTGAGGTTCCCCACCCACACGCCGGCGTAGCCGGGGCTGCCGACGGCGCCTAAGCCGTACTCGGCGAGCACCGCCACGAGCGCCTGCTCGAGGCGCCGGAGGAACCGCTCCACCTGCCTGCCGACGCGGAACACGGGGTACCCCACCAACTGCCCCGGGCCGTGGTACGTGACGTCCCCGCCGCGCTCGACGTCGTGGAGGTGGAAGCCACGGGCGTGGAGCTCGGGCTCGGACACGAGCAGGTGCTCGCGGCCGCCCTTGCGCCCGAAGGTGATCACGGGTGGGTGCTCGACCAGGAGCAGCGTCGGCGGCATGCGCCCTGCCACCACCTCGGCGTGCACCTCGTGCTGCACGCGCCAAGATTCGTCGTAGGGGAGCGTGCCGAGGTCGACGACGTCGAACGGAGCGGAGGTGGCGGTGCTCATCTGCCGATCCGGAACAGGATCCCGCGAGCGTAGTCCGCCACGTACAACTCCCCCGCCGCGTCCTCGCCGAACGTCGAGAGGCTGAGGCCGGTCTGGAGCAGCGGCTCCGCCGACCACGTACCGTCTGCCTGGCGCAGCGCCCAGGTGCGGCCCGACACGAAGTCGCCGAACACGTACGCCCCCACGAGGTCGGGCAGCGCCTCCCCGCGGTAGACGTAGCCCCCGGTGATCGACGCGCCCCACTGCGGCCCGTGCGCGTAGCCGAAGATGGGCAGCGTCATTCCGGAGGTGGCGCAGTCGTTGCTCGGCTGGAAGCAGTGCTCGGCTTCCATCACGTTCCAGCCGTAGTTCTCGCCGCCGGGTGCGTCGGCCGCTTGCAGGTTGATCTCCTCGTAGGCGTTCTGGCCGACGTCGGCGATGTAGAGGTCGCCGGTGAGGCGGTCGAAGGAGAACCGCCACGGGTTGCGCAGACCGTACGCCCAGATCTCCGGACGCGTGTCGGCAACGTTCACGAACGGGTTGTCCTGTGGCACGGCGTAGCCCTCGGCGACGCCGACGTCGAGGCGCAGCACCTTGCCGAGCAGGGTGTCCAGTCGCTGGCCGGAGCCGAGCGGGTCACCGCCGCTGCCGCCGTCGCCGAGGCCGAGGTAGAGGTAGCCGTCCGGGCCGAAGGCGAGTTGCCCGCCGTTGTGGTTGGCGTACGGCTGCTCGACGCGCAGCAGCACCTCCTCCGACGCAGGGTCGGCGCGGTCGGGTTCCCCGGCGAGCAAGAAGCGCGAGAGCACGCTGTTCCCGTCGCGGTCGGTGTAGTAGGCGTAGAACCGTCCGCTGGCCGCATGGTCGGTGGGGAAGGCGAGGCCGAGCAGCCCACGTTCGCCGCCGGCGCGGACGCGGTCGGTGATGTCGAGGAACGGCACCCGTTGGACCTGACCGTTCTTCACGAGCCGCACCACGCCGGACTGCTCGACCACGAACAGCCGGCCGTCGTGCGCGTGGGTGACGACCACGGGGCGGTCGAACCCTTCGGCCACGCGCTCGAGGCGCTGAGCGAAGGCGTTGCTGCACGCCAGCACCAGGCCGGCGGCCAGCGCCAGCGGGAGGGCGCGTCGGAAGAGGTGGGGCAGGGGCGTTGGAAGGTGCATGCCTCAGCCTAGACGGCCCGGATGAGGGGAACTGGCGCGGGGGTTACGGCGCGGCGAGCGGGCGCTGCGGTGCGTGGGGCGCGCGTCACGGCGCAAGGGCGTCGGCTTCGGCCCGCCGCGTTGCCTCGTCCTGCAGCGTGGCGTCGCCCTGGCGCAGCGCCTCGGCGTCGGCGCGCGGCAGCCAGTGCAGCATGGCCTGGCGGATCTGCGCCTGCGTGAGCCGCGGGGCGTCGTACAGGCCGGCGTCGCGACGTTGGCGCTGGGCCTCGAACAGGATCACCGCGGTGGCGACGCTGACGTTGAGCGACTGCACCATGCCCAGCATCGGGATGACCACGTGTGCGTCGGCGGCCGCGGCGGCGGCCGGCGTCACGCCCTCCTTCTCGTTGCCGAACACGATGGCACTCGGTCCACGGTAGTCGACGTCGCGGTAGTCGACCGCTTGGTCGGAGAGGTGCGCGGCGTAGATGCGCATGCCCTGCGCGCGCAGCGCCGCGACGGCGTCGTCCAGGCGCTCGTGCACCACCAGGTCGACCCACTTCTCGGCGCTGGCGCTGGTGGCGTTGAAGGTGGCCACGCCGCCGGTGGGGCGCACGGCATGCACCGTGCCGATGCCAACGGCGTCGCAGCTACGCAGCATGGCCGAGAGGTTGTGCGGCTTGTAGACGTCCTCGGCCAGGACGGTGAGGTCGGGTTGACGGCGCGACAGGACGTCGAGGATGCGGCGGCGTCGGCGCTCGGTCATGCGCCGAGGATACCCCGGGCGCAACCGCAGGAGCGTCGTCCTGGCCGCGCTTCCTGGGCACGTGCCAACGGGCGTTCTGCTTGACACCCCTCGAAGCGCGGCGATATCATCCCCTTTGCGTCGAGCGCGGCCCAGCGGCCGTTCGTTCGCTCCCACGCCGAGGTGGCGGAATCGGTAGACGCGCTAGCTTGAGGGGCTAGTGGCCGCAAGGTCGTAGGGGTTCAAGTCCCCTCCTCGGCACCAG